>DASPLH010000044.1:0-5611 GCA_035627675.1 Clostridia bacterium | reverse complement strand
CGATCAGCGACACGGCCGCGATGGCGATGCCCAGCAGGGATTCTTCGGGAGCCTCGCGCTTCCACAGCGAGAGAACTGCGTCGATGCCGACATAGGCGGCCAATCCAAGGAAGCTTGCCCCGACGATCTTCAGGGCGATACCTTCTGCCCGCTCTCGACTCTCGGACGTGAGTTCGTTGGCGTGACGGAGCCGCCACAGCAGCGCCCCGCCGGAGGCAGTTTCAATCACCGAGTCGAGGCCGAAGCCGACCAGCGCAATGCTGCCGGAGATTACTCCGGCGATGATCGACGCGATGGCCTCGAGAGAGTTCCAGCCGATGGTGGCGTACTCGAGCAGACGCCCGCGGCGAAGGGCCGCCCCACGCAGTGCAGATGCGCTGTCCTGGGCGTCGGCGATCACGCTGATTCTTGCCATTCGCTTACTGTTTCTGACGCTGCTCCTCGCGCCGCATCAGCAGGTAGGCGCGGATGAACGGATCGAGATCGCCGTCGATCACGCGGTCCACGTCGCCAACCTCGAACTTCGTCCGGTGATCCTTGATGAGCCGATACGGCTGAAGAACGTAGGAGCGGATCTGGGACCCGAAGTCAATGTCCAGCTTGGAGTCCTCGATGTGGCGGGACTGCACGCGCTTCTTCTCCAGCTCGAATTCGTAAATTCGGGAGCGCAGGATTTTGAATGCGCGGTCGCGGTTCTTGAACTGCGAGCGCTCGTTCTGGCAGCTCACGACGATCCCCGTCGGGAAGTGGGTGATGCGAACGGCAGAGTCGGTGGTGTTGACGTGCTGCCCGCCCTTGCCGCCGGAACGGAACGTATCCACCCGGATGTCTTCGGGCTTGATGACGACTTCGATCGCGTCGTCGATCTCCGGCGAGACGAATACGGAAGCAAACGACGTGTGCCGCCGCGCCGCCTGGTCGAAGGGCGAGATGCGCACGAGGCGATGGACGCCGATTTCGCTGGTCAGCAGCCCGTAGGCGAAGTCGCCCGTGACGCTGAAGGTCGCGGACTTGATCCCGGCCTCGTCTCCCGGCTGGTGGTCATTGAGCACCGTGGCGAAACCCTTGCGCTCGCACCACCGGAGGTACATGCGCATCAGCATCTCGGCCCAGTCCTGGGACTCGGTGCCTCCGGCGCCTGGGTGAATCGTGACGATGGCGTTGGCGCGGTCCTGCTCGCCGCTGAGCAGGGTCTCGGTTTCGAGCCGCTCCACTTGCTGGCGCAGAGCGCCGACCTCGGCCTGAAGCTCGGACTCGACACTCTCGCCTTCGCGGGCGAGGTCGAAGTAGGCCGCGATGTCGTCGGCGCGACGCGCAAGATCGGCATCCGTGGCGATGGCGTCTTCGAGACGCTTCCGCTCACGCATCACCTTTTGTGAATTTTCGGGGTCTGACCAGAAGTTCGGGTCGGAAACTTTCTTCTCTACCGCGTCGAGTTCGGTGCGCAATCGTGGCGCGTCAAAGATACTCCCGCAGCTCGCGGACTTTATCTCTGAGGGCAGCGAACTCCTGCTCGAGCTGTTCAACCATGATGTGTACTGTGGCTCCTGCTACACAGGCTGGGGCTCCGCCATGCCGGGACCGGTACGGCGTCCGCGCCACAGCAGGCCTGCTATCGAGATTATCGCACACGAAATCGGGAACCAGTCTCCGTTGCGCGTGTACACCGTGGTATCGCCGAGCAGCATGTAGGGCGCGTCCAGCACGGTGCGCTGGTTGCGAGGCGCAACGGCCACGACCCGTCCCATCGGATCGATGGATGCGGTGATTCCGGTGTTCGTCGCGCGCAACACCCATCGGCCGTTTTCGATGGCGCGCATGCGAACCATGTCGAGGTGCTGCTCCGGCGCGCCACTCTCGCCGAACCACCCGTCGTTCGAGATGTTCACGAAGACCTGCGCGCCGTGGTCCGCGAACTGGCGCACCTCGCCGGGGAAGACCGACTCGTAGCAGATGAAAACCCCGGCATTCTCGTCACCGAGCGCGAGCGGGATGCGTGCCGTGCCGGGTTCGAAGTTCCCGACCTCGGCCGTGAGCGCCTTGGCGAACGAGAAGATCGAGCTGTACGGGATGTACTCGCCCCACGGCACCAGGTGAACCTTGTCGTAGCGGGATTGCACGCTGCCGTCGGGTCCGAGCAGGACAGCCGAGTTGAATACGTTCTCCGGTTCGGTTCCCTTCGCGGCTTCGCGAACGCCGAGGCTGCCGGCGATGACGTGGGCCTTCTGCTCGCGGGCGAGGCGCGCCACAGCCGACACGAACCGGTCATCGTTGATGAAGAACGGGGCGGGAGATTCGGGCCAGATGATGACCGAGGCGTTCAGCTTTCGAGCGACGCTGCTGGCGGCGGAGAGTTCCCGAATCGTGTTGTAGAAATACTCGGGCGTCCATCGGTCGGTAATGGCGATGTTCTGCTGCACGAGCAGGGCGTGCCTGTCGGCGGGCGCCGGGTGAACTTCAACAAACTGGGCTGCCTGTAACGCAATCGCGGAGGTCACGGCGGCGACCAGCAGGTTCTTGCGTCTCCGGGGACGGATCAGGAACGAAGCGGCGAACGCGGAGTTGACCAGCGCGATCTCGAACGAAATGCCGTACACGCCGGTGACGGAGGCAAGGCGCGCCAGGGGAATGTTGTCAACCTGCGCCGTGCCCAGCAGGTTCCACGGAAAGCTGACGATGTACGTCCGCAGGAGTTCGACGGAGACCCAGAGGAACGGAGCGAGAACCAGGGCGCGGCGGCTGAACCCGGTGCGGGCCTTCGCGGCCGCCGCCAGCAGGGCTCCGAACACCGCGTGATGCAGCCCGATGAACATCGCGAACAGGACGAGCAGAACGGCTGCAAGAACCGGATGAAGACCTCCGTAGAGGTTCATCACGTTGTAAACCCAGTAGCATGTGCCTGCGTAGGTCACGATGCCGCTGACCCACCCGAGCAGGAACCCGTCGCGCACCCGGGCGGCCACGAGGTAGGAAAACGTGTCACGCTCAGCCAGGAGCTGGCTGGCGTCGGCTTCCCGCGCGCGCAGGATGGCATAGATCAGGGGAGCGATGGCAATCCAGCACAGGAAGTAGAGGCCCGGCTTTGGGAAGACGAGCACCTGCAACACTCCGGACGTGAGTGCCCACAACCACGCGCTCTTATGGATCCGTGTCACCGATGGGAAGTGTAACAAGCCGTGTTGCTCGTTAGCGAGAGGCGGCGCGCCGGCGGAAGCGATGGAACTGATGGTCGCCCACCTTGCGGCAACTCAACCACTCCCATCGCACCATGTGCTCCTTGTCAAAGCCCTCGCCGGGAAAGATTGTTGGGCGAACGAAGCTCTCGTCGGGCGCTCGACTGAGGGCAGGCACCTGCTGTCCGGCTTCGACGGGCGCGACCGTGAGGAACTTCTCGTCGATCAGCCCTTCACGGAGCAAGTTCGAGTAAAGGGTTGGTCCACCTTCGCACAGCAGGCGCTGGAATCCGAACTTTTCTCGCAGAATACCGAGCGCGAGCGGCAAATCGACGAGGCTTCCCTCGCCGGCCACCACGACATTCACGTGCGGATGCGTCGAGCGCTGGGGTTCCAGCAGCTCTGCGCCGGACGCGGTCGTCACCACGCAGGTCTCAACCTTCTCGCCGTCGAAGACCGCGAAATCGTCGAACCTGAGGCGGGTCGCCCCAGTCACGAAGATGTTTCGCTCGGGGCCGCGATGGAGTTTGTCGCGTAACTGACGCAGGACGGGGTCGGCAATCCGAAACACGGGCCCGCGGGGGCGCGGCCTACCCAGGCGGGTTTCCGTCACGAGCGTCCCCAGGCCGAGCAGGATGCCGTCGGCGTGGGCCCGGAGCAGATCCATCAGCCAGCGATCCTCTTCGGACTGCGATATGTCGCCGCCCGACGCGTCGAGGCCAAGCAGTGAGACCAGGCCATCGAGCGACTGAACGAAATTCGAGTAGATCCAGGGCCGGTCTTGAGGCGGGTGCGGAAATCCGAGCTTGCCGTACCGGGAGTAAACCGGGTCAAGCAGTTCGGAGTGCTCACCATGATCGAAGAGGATCTGGAAGTCGTGCATAGCCACCAGGCAGCTAACGAATGTAACTCAAGAGCGGATTTTGTGCTCTGTCGTTCAACTAAATACACCTAAGTAAAGAAATCGAATAGCCGCGGCAACCACAGCCGCCATCTCAGCAAGAAGTCATGGCGTGGAAGCGCGGAAATCGGCTGCGGCTGGTGCAGCAAGCAGGCATGGATAGCCGCGTAGCGCAGGTCCTGGAGGACATCCAACACAGCCTCGGACTGGCGACGGTGGGCAGCATGTACGGGGCGCTCGCGGCCTATCCCGAGTTCCTTGCAACGTCATGGCGAGCGATCAAGCCCTCGGTCCATACCGTCAAGTTCCTCGATTGCGCGGGCCGCCTTCGCGCCGGGGCGTTCACGAGGGTTCACAGTTATCTCGGAGTGCCCGACCTGCGCGGGTGCGTGAACCCATCGACAAGTCTCGATGACCTCGGTTCCGTAATCGACATTTTCCACCAGACGGACTCGATCCTGCTGATCCTGTGTGCCTTCCAGTTGCAGGCGCTGGATGGGCCGGCCGGAACCGGTGCGCCCAGCCCCGCTCCCCAGTCGGTCCCTACCCCGCCGTCGCTGAAGCTGGACAGTCCCGAGCAGTTTGTCTCGCCGCTCGTGAAGCGAACTCTCTCCGACATCCGCCGGACCTTCCAGGCGCCGTTCGACAGCGTGGAATGCGTGGCGTTCGGCCGGTGGCCCGAGTTCCTTGTGGCATATTGGCGGTCGCTGCGGCCCGCCGTGACCTCGCCGCTGTTTCATCACTGCCAGCGTGGCATCCGCGAGGATGCATGGCAGCTCGCCCGCGAGCTGCCCGGCCCGGTGGAAGAACTCACGTCAACGCAACTGCTGGAGACGATGCCGGAGGAGGATGTCGCGTCCATCGTTCGGATCGCGGAGTTCTTCTTCGATCACCTCAGCGCGCTCGTGCTCTGCGTGGCGTTCGCCAAGATCGCGGCCGAGGGCGGAACGCGACGCCTGCGGGAGTCCTCGCCGGCGTCTGTGTCTCGCGTGGCCTGACCCCTGACTCACCGCGTTACTCCTTGAGCCGTTCGCGCACGAAAGCAACGAGGTCGCCGGGAACCCACTGGCCGGGCGAGATGTGAAATACGGGCCGGTTCCGGACGGGTTTAAGGGAGACGTCCTGCCACGCCGTTGCGCCGCCGGAATGCAACAGCAAAGCGTCTGCGCGATCCAGGACGTGCCGCGCGGAATCTTTGAAGTCTTCGTTCCCGGGATCGAGCGCGGCGAGGTAGAGGTCGGGCCGGATGAACCGCATGATGCTGTTGGACTCGACGATGGAGTTCGCTGCCGACGCGAGGATCTGTCGCACGCGCGGCATCGCTTCGGCCAGGTAGCCCTGCCGCGTCCGGACCCAGTACACCTGTTCGGCTCCGGCCACGAGGAATCGCGACGTATCGGTGTCTCCCTCGCGACTGTGTTCCTCGGTGACTGCCAGGGAGTGGTCCGGCGTGGCGCAATCGCAGGGCGCGCCGTCGGCCGAACAGATGCCGTGTCCGTACTGCGTGATCTTCATCGCCGTCCAGCGGACTTCGGGC
>DASPLH010000043.1:0-9046 GCA_035627675.1 Clostridia bacterium | reverse complement strand
CCTCGACGCGCTGCTCAAGGCGATTGACGCTCGTCTGGACGACGATCCGGTCCGCGAGTTGCGTCTGCGCGTGCCTCAGTCGGAAGGCAAGGTGCTGGCCACGCTGGAAGCGCGCTCGCGCATCCTGCGGCGACACTATGTCGATGGGTCGGTCGAGCTGATTGTCGAAGCGCCCGAGTCGCTCGGCCGCAGGCTGGTCGAGTTCGTTATCGACGAGAGTTAGGCTTCTCGCTCACCAGAAGCTACAGCGAGATCCAGCCGGCGCGGATCAGCGCCAGGCTCAGCGTTCCGACGATAATCCACAATGTGACGCCTTGCAGCAGCGGGCGGACGCCGACGCTCTTCAGTTGCTTGCGCGAGAGTCCTGCGCCGATGAGGAACAGCGTGACGGTGAGTCCCACGCGTCCGGCTTTCGCCATGGCCGGAAACACCTGGGCGCCTGCGGGAACGTACGTGTTGATGACGGCCGCCAGTGCAAACAACAAAACAAACCAGGGGATCTGCACTCGGGCTTCCGAACGCCGCACCGCCGCCGTGCCGAGCGCCAGCGGAATAATCCACAATGCCCGCGCGAGTTTCACGGTGGTTCCGACGGCAAGCGCGAGCGCGCCGTACTTGGCCGCTGCGCCGACCACCGAGCTTGTGTCGTGAATGGCGAGAGCCGACCAAAGCCCGAACTGCTGCTCGGTCAGATGCAATTGGTGTCCGATGATGGGGAAGGCCAGCAGCGCTACAGAATTGAGGATGAACACCGTCCCGAGGGAGACGGACATCTCATCGTCCTTGGCTCCGATCACCGGACCCACGGCGGCGATGGCGCTGCCTCCGCAGATTGCCGTGCCGGTGGAAATCAGGAATGCCGACGTAGGCCGCACTTTCAGCAACTTGCCCAGCAGCATTCCCGCCACAAGGGCGAAGGCGATGCCCAGCGCGGTGTAGAAGAAGCCCGAACGCCCCGCCCGCAGCACGTCTCCGAGGTTCATGCCGAACCCGAGAGCGACCACGGACGCCTGCAACAGCCATCTCGAGGCTGTCTTCGTTTGCTGTGGAAATGGGTTTGTCAGGGTAAGGCCGAAGAGGAGTCCCGCGGCCAGCGCCAATGGCGGCGAGGCCCAGGGCGAGACCGCGAACGCTACACCGAGTAAGAAGACTGCCTTCGCCATCGCGAACATTGTACTTGGGGCGTAGAGGTCGGCGACGGAGTCTCGCAGTCGCGGAGTCGCGAGTTGCGCGGGCTTGCACCGTACTCGACCGAGGCAGCACACCCTGCTGGGCGAAGCGCGACGTCGTGACTCGCGTCTGCGCGGCTCGAAAATTAAAATGGGCCTGTCGATAAGGAGCGGTGACATTTCCTTACCCACAAGCCCATTCGATCCTGAAACGGATCGGAGGTGATACAGGTATGGTACCCCTCCGGGAGGCCTTGTCAAGGAACATCGGGAGTGTCCAATCCATATTGGCCCGCTCCGGGCAGGCGGAGGTATTCCCAGGGACGCTCTCCCCGGCAACCTCCCGTGAATCGTTGATTGGTAAGCACTTTCGTTGACGAACACTGCTGAAAACTGCTAGATTAGTTCGTTCGTTACCCCATTCCCTTCTCGGCTAGCCGCTGTGTGTCGAGGCGGGCTGCCCAGTTGTAGGCACTCAATACAAGCGAATGGATCAGACCCTCAGGCAAGTAGGCGAATTACTGCTCGGAGCCGTCCCAACGGTCGTGCTCCTGCTGTTGCTTTACGCCGTGTACCACTTCGTTCTGCACCGGCCGTTGCAGCGCGTTCTACAAGAACGGCGTGAGCGCACCCAGGGAGCGATCGAGCGCGCACGCGCCGACATCGCCGCCGCGGAAGCCAAGGCGGCGCAGTACGAAGAACGGTTGCGCGACGCCAAGCTGGCGATCTTCCGCTCGCAGGAGTCCCGCCGGCAGCAGGCGCAGCAGGCGCGCACCGCCGCAGTGGCGCAGGCGCGGCAGCGTGCCGATGAGCAGGTGAAGCTGGCTCGTACGCAATTGCAGCAGGACGTTGAGGCTGCGAAGGTTCGACTCCAGTCGGAGTCGGAGCGACTGGCCAACGAGATCATCCGCGCGATCCTCGCGCCCGCCGGCAGCCACGTTCCGGCAGTAGGCGGGCAACAATGAAAAAGTTCACTCTCGCAGCAATCCTCGCGTTCGCCGTCTTCTGTGCCGGTGGAGTTGTGGCGCAGGAGCACGCCGCCCCGCCCGCCGAGCACGCCGCCCCGCAGGCTTCGCAGCCGGCCGAAATGCCGCATGAGCAGGGCGCCAGCGACAAGATCGACGCTCAGCTTTCGGAGCAATCGCACGAGGCGCTCAAGGGCGAGCACAAGGCCGAAGGCGGCCACGAAGAGGGCGGAGGCCATACCGAGCTGAAGGAGTCCGCTTCGGTGAAGTGGATTGCCGCAAAGACCGGCATGAGCCCGAGTGCCGCCTCCCTGGCTTTTTTCGTAATCAACTTTGCGATTCTCTTCGGTGCGATTGCCTGGTTCTCGCGCTCCAGTATCCCCGCGATGTTGAGGAACCGCACGGCAACCATCCAGAAGGGAATCGAAGAGGCTCGCAAGGCCAGCGCGGAAGCCACCTCCCGGCTCAACGACATCGAAGCGCGCCTGTCGAGGCTCGACACGGAAGTGGCGGCCATCAAGGCGTCGGCGGAAGCCGATTTCGGCGCCGAGGAAGCCCGCATCCGGCAGCAGGCCGAAGAGGATGCGCGTCGAGTGGTTGAGTCCGCCGAGCAGGAAATCTCAGCCGCGACTCGCAGCGCGCAACGCGAACTCAAGGCCTTCGCCGCCGATCTCGCGGTGGAATTGGCTGAAAAGAAGATCAGGGTAGACGCGTCGACCGACGAAGCGCTGTTGCGCGGGTTTGCGGCTCAACTCGGAAAGGACGGCAAGTAATGGCAGCCGTCGCAAGTCGTTACGCACGCGCATTCGCCGACGTTGTTTTCGAGCAGAAGCTTAACCCTGTCCGCACCGTGCAGCAGTTCCGGGCATTCGTGGAGCTGTTTAACTCCAGCGAGGACCTGCGCAAGGTTTGGGAAGCGCCGGCGATCCCCGCCGAACAGAAGCGCAACCTGCTGGACTCGATCGTTGCCCAGATGGGGGACATGCCGCGCGTCTTCCGGAACTTCATCGCCGTCCTGATCGATCACAATCGCATGTCGCAGTTGCCGATCATTGCCCGGCAGTTTGAAGCCGAGCTGAATCAGCGGCTCGGGCTGGTCCAGGCCGAGATTGTCAGTTCGCGTCCGCTGACATCGTCGGAGCAGCTGGAGCTGACGTCGCAGGTGGCGAAAATCACGGGCCGCCAGGTGACGGCCCAGTACAGCATCAACCCGGCCCTGCTGGGCGGGGCGATTGTGAAGATTGGCAGCACGGTGTACGACGGGTCGGTTCGCGGCCAGTTGCAGAAGATCAAGCAGCAATTGTCCGAGTAGCTGCGGTTTTAAGTTTCAAGTCCAATGCAGTCGCTCATGCTGACTGCCGAGTGCTGAAGGCTATCAAATGGCTCAGATCAAAGCAGACGAGATCACAAAGCTCATTCGCGAGCAGATCGAGAACTACGAATCCAAGATCACGGTCGACGAAGTCGGCACCGTAATCAGCGTCGGCGACGGTATCGCCCGCATTCACGGCCTCGAGAAGGTCATGGCCGGCGAACTGATCGCCTTTCCGCACAACGTAGCCGGTTTGGCCATGAACCTGGAGGAAGACCAGGTCGGCGCCGTGCTGCTCGGTGAGTACACGGAAATCAAGGAAGGCGACGTGGTCAAGCGCACCGGCCGCATCATGAGCATCCCGGTGGGCGAAGCCATGATCGGACGCGTCGTCAACGCGCTCGGCCAGCCCATCGACGACAAGGGTCCGATCGCGACGACCGAGTACAACCCGGTCGAGCGCATCGCTCCCGGCGTCATCGACCGCCAGCCCGTGCGCGAGCCCATGGCCACCGGCATCAAGGCCATCGACTCCATGATTCCCATCGGCCGCGGACAGCGCGAGCTGATCATCGGCGACCGCCAGACGGGCAAGACCGCCATCGCGCTCGACACGATCATCAACAGCAAGGGCAAGGACCTGCTCTGCGTGTACGTCGCTATCGGCCAGAAGCGTTCGACCGTTGCGCAGGTGGTCAAGACGCTGGAAGAGAACGGCGCGATGGATTACACGGTCGTCGTTGTCGCTTCGGCTTCCGATCCGGCCCCGATGCAGTACATCGCTCCGTACTCCGGCACTGCCATCGCCGAGTACTTCCGCGACACGAAGCGCCACGCGCTGGTGATCTACGACGATCTTTCGAAGCACGCTGCCGCCTATCGCGAAATCTCGCTGCTGCTGCGCCGTCCGCCGGGACGCGAAGCGTACCCGGGCGACGTGTTCTACCTCCACAGCCGCTTGCTGGAGCGCTCGTCGAAGCTGAGCGACAAGCTGGGTGGCGGTTCGATCACCTCGCTGCCGATCATCGAAACGCAGGCGGGCGACGTCTCGGCCTACATTCCGACGAACGTCATCTCGATCACCGACGGCCAGATCTTCCTCGAGGCCGACCTGTTCAACTCGGGCGTGCGCCCGGCCGTGAACGTCGGTATCTCGGTGAGCCGCGTCGGATTCTCGGCGGCCATTAAGGCCATGAAGCAGGTTGGTTCGAGCCTCAAGCTGGAACTGGCGCAGTACCGCGAACTGGCTGCGTTCGCGCAGTTCGGCAGCGATCTCGACAAGGCGACGCAGGCGCAGCTGAACCGCGGCGCGCGTCTCGTGGAACTGCTGAAGCAGGGCCAGTACGAGCCGCTGCCGGCCAGCAAGCAGATTCTCGCGATCTACGCCGGCACCAACGGCTTCCTGGACGACCTTGCCGTGGAAGATGTTCGTCCGTTCGAGAAGGCGCTGTACGCGCACACCGACACGATGAACCCTGGCCTGCTGAAGACCATCGAGGAGAAGAAAGCCCTCGACGATCAGATCAAGGCTGACATGACCAAGACGATTCGCGAGGCCAAGGAGCGCTTCCTGGCGGAGCGCAACGCCGCGGTCGCGACTGCCCGATAGTCTGCCGAGCTGACGAACTATGGCTAATGTTTTAGACATCCGGCGCCGCATCCGAAGCGTAAAGAGCACGCGGCAGATTACCGGCGCCATGAAAATGGTGTCGGCCGCCAAGCTGCGTCGCGCACAGGAGCGCGCGCTGGCTGCGCGCCCGTACGCGCAGATGCTGACCAACGTGCTCAACTCCCTGGTGCACCGCGCGAAGTGATGGACCCGGAGACGGGCGAGGCGCGGCACGCGCTGCTGGCACGCCGGCCTGAGCAGAACATCGTGGTGATCATGGTGACCGGCGACCGCGGACTGGCGGGCGCCTTCAACTCGAACATCATCAAGGCCGCCACGCGCTTCCTCGACTCGAAGGCCGACCGCAATATCGACCTGGAATTGATCGGACGCAAGGGCCGCGACTTCTTCCGCCGTCGCTATCCGGCCGCCAGCGCCACGGCCGGCACTCGTGCCGCACGGGTGCAGGTGACCGGCGAACACCTGGGCCTGCTGAACAAGCCGGCGTTTGCCGACATCCAGGCGATTTCCAAGGCTGTCATCGACCGCTACACCCGCGGCGAGATTGACGCCGTGTACCTGCTGTTCAACGAGTTCAAGTCGGTGATCGCGCAGCGCCTCGTCGTGGATGAGATCCTGCCGGTTGACGAGATCGGTGAGCGCGACATACGCCAGGCGGACGAGCTTTCGGGCGCCGAGCGCGATCGCCTCGCCGAGGCTGCCGCGAAGTCGGGTGTCTCGGTGGGAGAGCACGACACCAGTGACATCGACGAGCGCGCCGCGCGCTTCGGCACCGAGCAGGTGGACTACATTTACGAGCAGCCCGCGGCTGAACTGTTCGCCACGCTGCTGCCGAAGTACGTTGCCGTGCAGATGTATCGGGCCGTGCTGGAGTCCGTTGCCGCCGAACATGCCGCGCGCATGACGGCCATGGATTCGGCGACGAACAACGCAACCGACATGATCGATTCGCTGACGCTCACGATGAACCGTGCGCGCCAGGCGGCGATCACGAAAGAAATCATCGAGATTGTCAGCGGAGCGGCGGCTCTGTAAGAGGCGCTGAGCTGCTGAGCTGCTGAGCCACTAAGCCAGCGGCAAGCACAACCCCAAATACCTGCTGAGTAGCTCAGCAGCTGAGAAGCTTAGAAGCTCATATGGCTGAAAACATCGGACACGTCATCCAGATCTCCGGCCCTGCCGTTGACGTTCAGTACAGCGAGACGGCGCTGCCGCAGATTTATACCGCTATTCGCGTCATCGGCGACGGTTTCACTACGCCGCAGCCGATCGATGTCATCCTCGAAGTGCAGCAGCACCTTGGCGAAGGCCGCGTGCGCTGCGTCGCCATGCAGCCCACCGACGGTATGGTGCGCGGCATGAAGGCCATCGATCTTGGCGGTCCGATCAGCGTTCCGGTGGGCCGGGGCACGCTGGGCCGCGTGATGAACGTGATTGGCGAGCCGGTGGACCAGCTCGGGCCGATCGCAACCGAAACGAGGCTGCCGATTCACCGCCAGGCCCCCGCGTTCGACGAGCAGTCGACCCGGGCGGAGATGTTCGAGACCGGCATCAAGGTCATCGACCTGATCCAGCCGTTCTTGAGGGGCGGCAAGATCGGCCTGTTCGGCGGCGCCGGCGTCGGCAAGACGGTCGTCATCATGGAGCTCATCAACAACGTCGCCAAGCAGCACGGTGGATACTCCGTGTTCGCCGGCGTGGGTGAGCGCACCCGTGAAGGAAACGATCTCTGGCTCGAAATGAGCGAGTCGGGCGTGATCAAGCCGGGCGATCCGGCGAACTCCAAGGCCTCGCTGATCTACGGACAGATGACGGAGCCGCCCGGAGCGCGTCTGCGCGTGGCGCTGACCGGCCTCACCGTGGCCGAGCACTTCCGCGACGCCGAGGGCGCGGACACGCTTCTGTTCATCGACAATATCTTCCGCTTCACGCAGGCGGGTTCCGAGGTCTCGACGCTGCTCGGCCGTATGCCTTCGGCCGTGGGTTACCAGCCGAACCTCGCCACCGAAATGGGCGAGCTCCAGGAGCGCATCACCTCGACGAAGAAGGGTTCGGTCACCTCGGTGCAGGCCATTTACGTGCCCGCCGACGACCTTACGGACCCGGCTCCGGCGACGACCTTCGCTCACCTGGACGCCACCACGGTGCTCTCGCGCGCGCTGACGGAGATCGGCATCTACCCGGCCGTCGATCCCCTGGCCTCGACCTCGCGCATTCTCGATCCGCGCATCGTCGGCCAGGAGCACTACGAAGTCGCCCAGAAGGTGAAGCGAATCCTCCAGACCTACAAGGACCTTCAGGACATCATCGCCATTCTCGGCATCGACGAACTCAGCGAAGACCAGAAGCTCACGGTGGCGCGCGCCCGCAAGATCCAGAAGTTCCTGTCGCAGCCGTTCCACGTGGCCGAGCAGTTCACGGGCTTCGCCGGCAAGTACGTCAAGGTCGAAGACACCGTCCGCAGCTTCCGCGAGATCGCGGAAGGCAAGCACGACGACGTTCCGGAGCAGGCCTTCTACATGAAGGGCAGCATCGAGGAAGTGCTCGAAGCGGCCGAGAAGATGAAGGCCGTTGGCGCGACGGCATAAGAACTGTCGTCAGTCGTTCGTCGTTGGCCGTCAGCAATGCTGAGCCGACGACGGACGACCGGCGGCCGACGACGAAAACATGGCTGACATCATCGAACTCGAAATCGTAACGCCGGAGCGGCAGGTCGTCCGCGACCGCGCCGAGGAGATACAAATTCCCGGCAAGAACGGCTATCTCGGCATCCTTCCGGGGCATGCGCCGCTCATCACCGAGTTGGCGGTGGGCGACATCTCCTACACGCGCAACGGCCAGACTACCCATATCGCCGTGGCCTGGGGATTTGCCGAAGTGCTGCCGAACAAGGTGACTGTGCTGGCAGAAACGGCCGAGCGCGCCGAAGAGATCGACGTGCGCCGCGCCGAGCAGGCCCGCACACGCGCCGAAGAGAGCCTGCGCGCAGGCGACTCCGAAGCCGACTTCGACGACGCTCTCAACGCACTGCACCGCGCCGAGACGCGCATCGAAGTGGCACGCAAGGCAGGCGTGACCAGTGCGTAGCACAATTCAGGACTGAAGTCCCGGAGTGATCCGGGGCTTTTTTGTTTTTGCGAAAGGAAAGACCATGCCGACCGCAACGCAGCCGGTGGACGCAGTGGAGGAAATCATCCAGCTCGAGCGTAAGGCGCTGGAGCGGTGGGGCAAAGGAGACCCGGACGGGTTCCTCGAAGTCTCGGCACCCGATGTGACGTACTTCGATCCGTTCGTCGAGCGCCGTCTCGACGGGATCGATGCGCTCAGGAAACTGTATGACGATCTCCGCGGCAAGATCGCGATCGACTCCAGCGAAATGGTGACGCCGTCGGTGCAGTTATGCGGAAGCATGGCGGTGCTGACCTTCCAGTTCGTCTCGCGTGGCAGCGAAGGCACGATGAAGTGGAACACCACAGAGGTTTACCGTCGCGACCCACAGGGCTGGCGCATCGTGCACACGCATTGGGCACTGACGGGGAAAAAGGGTTAGCGAGAAACTTTCGGGAGCCGCAGGCCTCGCAGACCCAGAGCTCTCGCGCTTTGCCCCACGCTCTGGGCTCACTGGAGCCATCGCCCTCGCGTGGCTCGGGCCTTCTGCAAATTTGTCATTCCGCGGCGTCGCAGCCTTGAACCTCCGAAACCCGCGAAACTTCTGAAACCTCCGAAACCGTTCTGTTACACTCATCCGTTTCATTCCACGCAGTTGAAAATTCCTGTAGGGGTGCGGGTCCGTATGGATATCAAAACCGTTGGGGTGATCGGTGCGGGAACGATGGGCAACGGCATCGCTCACGTTTTCGCCAAGAGCGGCTACGAAGTGGTGCTCGTTGATGTCGCCGAGGGGTATCTCAATCGCGGGTTGCAGACGATCGGCAAGAACCTCGAGCGCGAAGTTTCGAAGCAGAAGCTG
>DASPLH010000042.1:0-6730 GCA_035627675.1 Clostridia bacterium | reverse complement strand
ATCGCGCACCTCGGTCGCTCGACTCGACGGCCGAGACGAATACATCTTCGACGGTGGCCGAAATCTGCTCGACGTTTACGAACGGAACGGAGGCGGAGTTCAGAAGCGACTGGAGTTCCGGGATGCGTTTCCGCGCATCGTCGAGGAGCAGGTGGACTCCGTCTCCCACGAGCACGGCGCTGTTGACCCCGGCGGCTGTCTGCACCACGTCGCGGACGCGGCGCGCCTCGGGCGTATGGACGGCCACGACGGAATTGCGAAGGCGCGCTTTCAAGGCGGCGGGCGTGTCGCAGAACAGCAGGCGTCCCTGGTGCAGGAGCGCGACACGATGGCAGCGCTCGGCCTCGTCGAGATACGCCGTCGAGGTCAGGATCGCGACACCCTCGCTCAGCAGCGAATAAAGAATCTTCCAGAAGTCGCGCCGCGAAACCGGATCGACGCCGTTCGTCGGCTCGTCGAGCAGAATGACCTTGGGCGTGTGGATCAGGGCGCAAACCAGTCCGAGCTTTTGCTTCATGCCGCCGGAGAGCTTGCCCGCCAGGCGGCTTCGGAAGCGCTGCATGTCTGCCGCCTGCAACAGGCGTGCCGACCGCTCCTCGCGCTCAGCCGCGCGGACCCCAAAGATCCCGGCGTAGAAGCGTATGTTCTCGTCCACCGTAAGGTCCTCGTAAAGGCCGAAGCGCTGCGACATGTAACTGATGTCGTGCTTCACCTTCTCCGGATCGCGCACCACGTCGAAGCCGGCGACCCGCGCCGAACCGGTATCGGGCGCAAGCACACCGGCGAGCATCCGCATGGTCGTCGTTTTCCCCGCGCCGTCGGGTCCGACGAGTCCGAAGATCTCGCCATAACGAACCTGGAAGCTGAGGTCATCGACGGCTTTCACGCCCGGGAAGCTGCGCGTGAGGCCTTGCGAATCGATTGCGATTCCGTTCTCCGGCATGAAAACCTACTTCGTCGCGAGATCGATGGTCACATCGGCCGGCATGCCCGGCTTCAGTTCGTGGTTCCTGTTATCGACGTCCACCTTGACCCGATAGACGAGCGCGACCCGCTCCTTGTGCGTCTCGATGGTCTTCGGCGTGAACTCAGCCTGCGATGAGATGAACGAGATGCGCCCGGGATAATTCTTTCCGGGGAAGGTGTCCGTGTGCACGGCGACCGGCTGTCCGTGCTTGATGCGTCCGAGGTCGGTCTCGCTCACGTAGGCGCGCACCCACACGCGGTCGAGATCGGCGATGCTTACCACGGGAGTTCCGGGGGAGACGACCTCTCCTACTTCGGCCTGACGCACCAGCACGACACCCGAGGTCGGCGCTTCGAGCACGGTGAAGCCGAGCCGCACCTTCGACATCTCGAGATTCTGCCGGGCGGTGTTGACGGTGGCGCGGTTGATCGCGATCTGCTCTTTGCGGCTTCCTTCGCGCACTTGCGAGTAGGTCTGCTGCGCGCGCTCGAAGTTGGCCTGGGAGCGCTTGAGCGCCGTCTCGGCGGCATCCCGCGTTTGCGCCGACACCGCGTCGCGTGAGTAGAGAGCCTGGTAGCGCTGGAAGTCTGCGCGCTTCAGTTCGAGATCGGCTTTTGCTTCGGCAACGGCTTGCTCGGCG
This sequence comes from Clostridia bacterium, assembly GCA_035627675.1. Taxonomy (GTDB): domain Bacteria; phylum Acidobacteriota; class Terriglobia; order Terriglobales; family Acidobacteriaceae; genus DASPLH01. The sequence continues at coordinate 5,123 of DASPLH010000042.1, read as the reverse complement.
GCACGAATGTCCTGCTCGCGGCTGCCGGCCAGAGCAAGATTCAACTCAGCCGAACGTGTGTGCAACATCGCCTGATCGATGTTCACCTGCTGCCGGTAGTCGGCGTCGTCGAGACGCGCGAGGATGTCGCCCTCCGCGACGGTCTGCCCCTCTTCGACAGGCAGATCGACGATCCGGCCCTGCGTGCGGAACCCGACCACGCTCTCGTGCGCCTCGATGTTGCCCGACAGCATGATCCGGTTCGTTTCGCCGCTTTGCGCTTGCGTGCGCCGGTACCAGAACAGGGAGCCGGCGATCACGGCGATCAAGACAATTGGAATGACAACCTTCTTCATCGTTGCACCTTCGTCAGTGGACGCCCAGATATTGGGAATACGTCGCTTCGGTGTTGCCCAGGGCCCGCGCCAGCACGATGCGCGCGTCGGCGTGTCGCGTGAGCGCGAGGATATGGTTCTGCTGCGCGCGCGCCACCGAATCCTGCGCGTTGACCACTTCGATATTGTTCGTCACGCCCGATTGGAACCTCAACCTGGCAAGATCCAGTTCCTGCCGGGCGAGGTCGAGTCCCGCGACCGCCACGGTCACTTCTTCTGTCGCAGACTCGAGCCTCAGCAGCGCCTGCCGGATGTCTTGCTCGATCCCGAGTTTCAGGTCTGCCGCCTGGCGTTCCACTCGCTGGATTCTGGCGGAGATCTCCTGCTGCTCGCCCTGCCGGTCACGGTCGAACACAGTGAACGACAAGGATAGTTGCGCCGCCCCGGTGCCATTCATGTTCGAGAGCGTGCGTCCGATCGCGCCGTAGTTTCCGCTGGCGGCGAGTCGCGGAAGCAAGCGCGCCCTGGAAGCTCGCAACTGCTCGGCGAGGGCATCGCGCTGCTTCAGCAGTGATTGATAATCCTGCCGGCCGTTGAGCGCGGACGCCAGCGCAGCTTCGGCGGTCGGCACGGCGACCGGAGCGGCGCTCAGCGGGTCGGCGAGTTCGATTGCGGTCCCGGGACTCAGGCCGATGTTGCGGGCCAGCGCCAGCAAGGCGTCGGATGCGGCGTTGCGCGCCTGCACAAGGCCTTGGCGTTCGCCGGCGAGCCGCACCTGGGAACGCAACACGTCGATACCGGTGGCGACGCCGGCCTCGCGCTGATCGGAAGCGAGTTGATAGAGCGCCTGTGCGCTCTCGACCCGCACGGCAGCCGCGACGGCCTGCGCGTGCGCGGATTGAGCCGAGAGGTAGAGTGCGGCGATCTGACGGACGACGGAGTCGCGCGCGTCCTGGTAGTCGAACTGCGCGGCCGACTGCGACTGCCTCGCCGCCCGAACGCTGTGCACGGCCGCCAGGTCGAAAACCGGCTGCTCCGCACTGACTCGCGCCTCATAGGTCGAGAACGGTCCGACGACATCGGGCAGTCCGGGAACGGTGATCCCCATGGCTTGAAGGCTCCGGCTCTGCACGGCCGCCGGAGCGTCGAAGCGCACGCGCGGAAACAGCGCGGACTGCCGGCGCTGGGCCGTCCCGCGGGCTTCGGCCACGCGCGTATCGGCCAGCAGCACGCCCAGGTTGGCCTTGAGTCCCCGGACAATCGCGTCCTGCAAGCTGAGGCGCAGCGGCCCGCCGGGCGCCTGCGCGGCCGATGTGCCGCACAACGCAACCAGCACTGTTACGAGCTTGACGAATCGAACGAGCATCATTCTTCCTTCTTACCGCGTACTGCGGACCTTGGGAGAGCGTTCGCTTGAGTTCCCTCCGGTTCGCACACCGCGCCAGAACACATCGAGCGCGGGATCGAGCATCTCTCTGACCGGGCCTTGCGGATTGAGGCTCCACAGCAGCAGGGTGCCAAGAACCGACTGCTGGAAGGTGCGGGCCAGCACGAGCGGAACCGCATCGGGACGGATCTCGCCGCGTTGCTGCAGCATTTCGAAAATCTCCGCCAGCTTGCCGCGCCCAATCTCCATCTGGCGCTGCATGGCATACCTGGCTTCGGAGGTCCCCAGGAAAGTCAGGATCAGGCTGCGGACGAACTGCGGGCTCCGCGACGGATTCTTCACGAGTTCATACGCCAGCTCACGAATCAAGGCCTCGGGCGGCCGACTCGCAGAACGCACCTGCTCCAACGCCTGGTGCACCTTGGAGACCTGCGTCTCCGCCAGGAATGCGAGCACGTGCTCCTTGGTCGGAAAATAGTTGAAGAATGTTCCCTTGCCGACATCCGCGAGCTGCGTGATGTCCTCCACGGTGGTCGCGGCAAAGCCTTTGTCGGCGAAGAGCGAGAGAGCCGCGCCGAAGATCCTCTCGCGCGTCTCGGCGCGCTTGCGCTCCCGGCGGCCCTCGAGGGGACCGGCGGGGCGGGAGGCGTTTCCGGGCGCTGCATTCCTGACCATGGGACATATATGACCACTGGTCACAATTGTTGTCAAGCCTGAATTCATCCACCACGAACCGCAGGAACGCTCAAACAGTCCGCTACAATCTTCCTATGCGTTACGTCTTCATACTCATAGCTATCGTCGGTGTCGTCGTGTCGGGACTCGCGCTGGAGGAGCATTACCGGGAAGAAGGTCAGGCGCCTTGCAGCATCAACGACCGGTGGGACTGCGGGATCGTCAATAAGAGTGAATACGCGGTCATCTGGAAGATCCCGGTGGCGGCGCTGGGGATTGCCGGGTACCTGCTGCTTGGGGTGCTCGGAGGGCTCCGCTGGTACCGGTTGCTGACGCTGGCCTGCCTTGGGGCACTCGCGTTCTCGCTCTACCTGACCTATATCGAGGCCAGGGTTCTCGGTGTGTACTGCATTTACTGCGTTATTTCGCTGGGATTGATCGTGCTGATGACACTGCTGGCGGCAATCAGCGTGGCAGTGTTCTCGCGACGCGCCCGTAGAACCGGCACCGCCTGATCCTGCGGCATCGAAAACCGCATGGCGGAAACGGCATGCCCGCTGCGGCTCGGATTTCCCGTCAAGGTCCTGGGTGATCCCGAAGTAAAGAGCAACGATTCGCGCCGGTGGAAGAACAATCCCCACCTGCGCGTTTCGTTGCGTTATCTGAACGGCCTCTTCGACTACCTCCAGAAGCACCAGATCACGATGTACCGCATGTCGTCCGATCTGGCTCCCTACTGCACGCATCCCGACCTGCCGCAGTTCCACACGATGGTCCAGGAGTGCGACGGCGAGCTTGCCCGCATGGGCGAGCGTGCCCGCCGGCAGGACGTCCGCCTCTCCTTTCACCCGTCGCAATTCATTGTCCTGAACAGCGAGAACCCCGAACTGGTGCGCAAGTCCACGTGGGACCTGGAGAGCCAGGCGGAGATGCTCGACCGCATGGGAACCGGGCAGGAAGCGGTGCTGGTGGTCCACGTGGGCGGGACCTACGGCGACCGGCGCGCGGGACTGGAGCGCTGGGTGCGCACGTGGGAGGGGCTGCCCGAACCCGTTCGACGGCGTTTGGTGCTCGAGAACGACGACCTCCGCTTCAGCGCCTCCGACGTGATCTGGATTCACCAGCGCACGGGCGTGCGGATGGTGTTCGACTACCAGCATCTGTGGTGCTTCAACCCGGAGGGCATGAGCGTGCGCGATGCGATCGAACCCATGCTGCGGAGTTGGAACGGCAGCGCGCGCCCGAAAATTCACTTCTCTTCCCCGCGGACGGAGATGCGCGAGGCCAAGCGCAAGAACAGGAAGACCGGCAAGCAGGAGGTGCGGCCCGTGGCGCCCATCTGGACCGGACACGCCGATTTCATCAATCCGTTCGAGTTCTGCACCTTCATGCGGACCTGCGCCGACCTCGAGTTCGACGTGATGCTCGAAGCGAAGTCGAAAGACCTCGCGCTGATCCGGTTGCGCCGCGATCTCGTGCGCTACGCGCCGGATGTGGCCCAGCGATTCGGCCTGCGGGCCGACGATTCCGCGCGGCTTGAAACGGAAGAAAAAGAATTGATGGACAGCGAAAAAGCCGCGTAATTCTGCGCTTTCAGCAACTCACGTCTTCACCTTTTCTTCGCCGTCCCCGATACAATAACCGTGTGGACCTCTCCTCCAAGCTGCGCATCCTGAGCGACGCCGCCAAGTACGACGTAAGCTGCGCCTCCAGCGGTTCGAGACGGGCGGCAACCCCCGGAGGTCTCGGCAACACGGCCTCGTGCGGCATCTGCCACAGTTACACGCCGGACGGCCGCTGCATTTCGCTGCTGAAGATCCTGCTGACGAACTATTGCGTGTACGACTGCGTCTTCTGCGTGAACCGCGCCTCCAGCGACATTGAACGGGCGCGCTTCAGCCCGGAGGAGGTCGTGAAGCTCACGCTCGACTTTTACCGGCGCAACTACATCGAAGGACTGTTCCTGAGTTCGGGCATCATCCAGAGTCCCGACTACACCATGGAACAGCTCATCGCCGTTGCGCGCACGCTGCGGACGGAGCACCGTTTCGGCGGGTACATCCACCTGAAGGCGATTGCGGGTTGCTCTCCTGCGTTGCTGCGTGTTGCCGGACTCTGGGCCGACCGGCTCTCGGCCAACATCGAGCTGCCCAACCAGGGCGACCTCGACCGACTCGCGCCCGAGAAGAAGCTGGTGCACATCGAGGGCACGATGTCGGAGATTCGAACGGCGGCGGACGAAGCAAAAGCCGAGCGGAAGCAGAGCCGGAAGGCGGCGCGATACGCTCCGGCCGGCCAGAGCACGCAGCTGGTCGTCGGGGCGACTCCCAGCACCGACGCGCAGATACTGCTCACGTCCAGCCGCCTCTATTCCAATTACGAGTTGAAGCGCGTGTACTACTCGGCGTTCAGTCCGTTCCCGAGGGCCGATGCGCGCCTGCCGCTCCAGGCTCCGCCGCTCGTGCGCGAACATCGCCTGTACCAGGCCGACTGGCTGATGCGGTTCTACGGCTTTCAGGCGGGCGAGCTGACCACCCCCGACAATCCCAACCTCGACGCGGAGCTCGACCCGAAGATGCATTGGGCGCTCCGGCACCGCGAGTTTTTCCCCGTGGACGTGAACCATGGGAGCCGCGAAGCACTGTTGCGCGTGCCGGGCCTGGGATATCGCACGGTGTCGCGCATCCTGGGAATCCGTCGCTACCACCGGCTCACGCTCGACGACCTCAGGCGGCTGCGCGTGCCGG
>DASPLH010000041.1:0-11080 GCA_035627675.1 Clostridia bacterium | reverse complement strand
GAAACTGGAAACTGGAAACTCGAAACTGCCTCACTGCATTTGCAGGCTTCGCAACATCTCCTCGAATGTCGGGCGCAGCCGGTCGAAATCGGGTTCCGGAGCGATGAACACCAGCACGAGCGCCGACGCATTGTCGCGCTTCACCGTTACCAGCCAGTCGCGTTCCCTGACCGATGCGCCATCCCGGCTCTGGAGCGGCGAACTCGAGATCAGGTCCAGAGAGCGTCCATCCCTTCCGTTCACCCGGATGCGCTGCGGATTCGAAACCGGACGCATGTCGGGATTGGTCTGCTGGAGCTGTTGCACGATCTGGCTCGTCAGCGAGTCGAGATTTGCGCGGCCACTCGCCGCTTGTGCGGCGTCGATCGAGACGCCATAGGCAATGGCGTTCTGCGAGACGCCTGCCGGGGGAGCGATGACGATGGAACCTCCGCTGCGGTCGCCCATCGCCTCCCAGTTGGACGGGTAGCTGATGCGGAATCCGCCCTGGTTCAGTTCGCGCATGCCGCCGGCGGGCATGACGTCGCCCACGCCGTCCCGGCTGACCGGAATCTGTGCTCCGCCGGACTGCTTCTGCCGCTTGGCGATCTCCTCGGCTGAGGGCGGGCGCATCGCGTCCACCTTCGGCTTGATGGCCGCGAACTCGCGGCTGTCCGAGCGAGGGAACTGCTTCTTCGGGAACTTTTGAACCGCCTTGGCTACGTTCTGAGCGCGGTTGCCGGGGTTAGGGTGCGACGACAGGAACTGTGGGCCTCCGCCACCGCCCTCCTGCGCCAGGACGTTGAAGAACTCGACCATCGAGTACGGGTCCAGTCCCGCGTCGTACATGATCTGCGCGCCCACCAGGTCCGCTTCGGTCTCGGCCTCGCGTGAGTACTTGGTCACGACACCGGCCGCGCCAATCTGAATGCCGAGCTGCGCGAGCTGTCCGGCCATTCCCTGGCCCAGCACGGCACCGGCCAGTACGGTGCCCAGCGCGCCGAGCATTTGGATCCCCTGCGATTTTCCCGCCTGGCGCGCGGAGTGCTGCATGACCACGTGCGAGATCTCGTGCGCCATCACGCCCGCAAGCTCCGCCTCATCCGCTCGCTGGATCGTGCCCACGTTGATGAAGATGGGGCCGCCGGGAAGAGCAAACGCGTTGATCTCCTTCTGGTTCACCACGCGGAAGGTATAGGGCCACTTGTATCCCGGAGCCTTCGAGGCGAGGCGCTGTCCAAGTTGCTGCACGTAGCGCGTGACAGGATCGTTCTCCGGGAGCACCGGCAATTGCTGCGCGACCTCGGCCGCGGCTTTGCGCCCGAGCTCGATCTGCTGCTCCGGCGACATCGAGACGTTCCCTGGATCGGGAACCACTCGCCCGCTCTGCGGGTCCTGCCGGACGTGTTGCGCGGATGCCGAGCCGGCGCAGCCGGGCAGAATCCCCAGAGAGAGGACTAGCGTGAGTACCACAGTGCGCACAAAAGGCGGTCGGAGAGTCATCGGTTCATCTCCCAGGAGCTGCTCTGTTTTACGGCGTTGGACATGCTAACCCTGGGCCACCCGTGATGTTGCCACTGGAAGGCCCTGAGAACTTGGATTCACCCTAGCACTGCCGGGTTACGCTACCGCAGTTTTCGATGTCCATGCACTCTGCAATTTTGCGCCCCCGCCTCAGCACAAGAAAAGGGTGCCGCTTGGACGCGGCACCCCTCCGGCTTACCTGCAAGCTTACTTGTCCAGCAGCGGAGAAGCCGATGCTTCGCGGCGTCCTACGCCACGGCCCGCTTTGGCGGCGTGCTGCGACGCGAACTCCGGTCCGTACTTCTCCAGCAGCACGGGCACCAGCGCTCCCTCGGCCTCTTTCACGAAGGTCATCCCGCCTTCGCCCGAGATGTCGATCTTGATGAAGTCTCCGAGCTTCACCTGTCCGGTGGCCACGAGATTTGCGAGCGGGAAAACGACGTTCTTCTCAATCGCCCTCTTCAGGTGACGCGCGCCGTACTTCGGGTCTGTGCCTTCCTTGAGCAGGAATTCCTTCACCTTTGGCGTGCAGGTGAATACGAACTGGTTGTTTCCCGTCGCTTGCAGGATTCGCTGCTGCACCATCCCGAGTTCGATCTCGAGGATCTTCTCGAGGTGCTCCGCCCGCAGCGTTTTGAAGACGACGATCTTGTCGATGCGGTTCATGAACTCGGGCGAGAACTTCCGCCGTGCCGCCTCGACGGCGGTCCGGTCCATCTTCTCGTCGAGCTTGTTGTCGATATGGTCCGGTCGCTTGGCGAACCCCATCGCACCGTTGATGAGTTCGTTCATCTCGCCGGCGCCGAGGTTCGAGGTCATCACGATCAGGCACGAGGAGAGATCGACGCGGCGGTTGTCGCCAAGGGTCAGCGTAGCTTTGTCGAGAATGCCGAGCAGCAACTGCCATAGCGCGTCGCTGGCCTTCTCGATTTCGTCGAAGAGGAGCAGCGAGAGCTTCAATTTGTCGGTGTGCCACTGGTTCAGCGCTTCCTGGGTAAGCAGCGGGTGCGTTTCGCGGTGTCCGAGATATCCCGGAGGCGAACCGATCAGCTTTGCAATCTCGTGCGAGTGCTGGAATTCCGCACAGTCGATCTTGATCACGGCGCGAGGATCGCCAAACAGCGATTCCGCCATGGCTTCGACCACGCGGGTCTTGCCCGATCCCGTGGGTCCAAGGAACAGAAGATTGCCAACCGGCCGTCCGGGCGGGTTCAGGCCCGCCAGGAACATCTGGTAGATCTCCGTTACTTTCTCGACCGCCTGGTCTTGACCGACGATCTTCCTGCGAAGGAGGTTATCGAAATCCTGCGCGTCGCTGCTGCGGCGTGAGGGATCTAGCGTCGCGTTGAGTCCGGTTTTCATAATGGCTGGCCACTCACTTGCTGATAGGGCCGGGCCTTCGCTGCCGAAGACCTTAACTGAGATGGACGGCGTAGTTCCGATGGTTTTCTGCTACCGCTAAAACACCGGCGACTAAAGACGCCACGTCAGTCAGAAGACCGTTAGATGCGGCATACGCGTCAGAGAACGCGCCTCGCATTGATTTCCGTCCTTCATGCAAGTTTTCCAGTGCTTGTCGAGTAAACACCTGAAGAGAAGGCTGCGAAGCTGCGTGGTACTATCCGGGCAAATCCGGAGCTGGATTTTGCCTTGGCCATGCAAACTCGTTTCCTCTCGTTATGTGCGTCGCTCGCTCTTCTCTTCACCGTATGCGCTGGATGTCAGCGCGCGGCCTCGCCGGCTGCTGCGCAACAGTCACCATTAGTAACCACTGCTTCACTGCCGAGCCGAACACCGGCCTCGCCGCAGCAGGCCAGTCCTGCCGGAGTCCACACGGTTGCGAAGGGCGAGAGCGTTCCGGGAATCGTCCGGCGCTACCTGCCGAACACGACGTACCTGACCGCGCGCGAGTTCGAGGCGGCGCTTCGCAGCGCTAACCCCGGCTTGAAAGGCGTTTTCCCGAAGCCCGGCGCCGAACTCATCATCCCCGAGTACGCCCCCATGCCCTGGACGGAGAAGCCCGTTGCACTTCCCAGGGACTTCGAGGCCCGCGCGATTTACCTCACCGGCGCCATGGCCGGGAGCGAGCGCGGACAGCAGATCGTGCGCCGCTGGCGCGAGGCGGGCGGGAATGCCGTGGTGTTCGACATTAAAGACAGCGACGGATCGCTGAGCGTCGTCTTCGACCACCCGTTGGCTCCCAAGGCGCAGAACGTGCCGTTGCGCAACCTGGCCAAGTACACGCGGTTCCTGCACTCGCTGGGCATGCACGCCATCGCCCGGATCGCGATCTTCCGCGATGAGCGCCTGGCCGTGCAGCATCCGGAACTCGCCATCCGCTCGCGACGGGGCGGCGACGCATGGCAGGAGAACGGAAAGCTGGTCTGGGCCGATCCGTCCAACAAAGACGTGCAGGACTACAACATCGCCCTGGCCAGGTTCGCCGCCGCCAACGGCGCCGACGAGATCCAGTTCGACTACGTTCGCTTCCCGGCCGAGGGAGATCAGAAGGACGCACAGTTCGTGTTCGAGAAGACACACCCCGGCTGGAAGCGTCCCGAGGTGATCACCAGCTTCCTCGAGCGCGCGCACGCCGAGCTGAAGCCGATGGGCGTGCTCTTCTCGCTCGACGTCTTCGGCGTCATGGCGTGGCAGCGTCCGGTGGACCTGGCGCACACCGGGCAGGACATCCCGCAGATGGCGAGGCATTGCGACGTCCTGTCACCGATGATCTATCCCTCGCACTTCTTCGGCATGGACGGCTACGAACTTCCGGGCGACGCCCCCGAGCACTTCATCGGCGAGTCGATGGCGAAGTTCCAGAAGATCACGGCCGGCAGCGGCGTCGTGCTGCGCCCGTGGCTCCAGGCGTTCGGATGGAAGACGAAGACCTATTCGCCGGAATACATCGTGAAACAGGTGCGCGTGTCGAAAGAGAAGGGCGGAGTGGGCTTCTTGTTCTGGAACGCGCGCAACGACTACTCCAAGCCATTCGACGCCATGCCGATGATGAAGGCCGCGAAAGAGAAGTACTTCCGGGGAGACGAAGTGAAGGACTTCGCAGGCAAGACGGTGGCCAAGGCGGAACCGAAATGAAGTGTGAAGTTTGAAGTGTGAAGGGCGAAGTGAAAGGCCAAACTAAGAAGTACAAAGTGAGAAGTGAAGAATAAGAGAACGTCATGTCGAGCGAGGGCTTCAGCCCGAGTCGAGACACCTTGTGTTGCGCCCGAGCGAAGCGAGCTTGCTTCAAGCCATGGCGTTTGCGCGGCGCAAACGGGGCTTCGCATTAGCGACTCGCGGCTCCGCGACTTGTCCTCGGATACGCGCCCGGCCCGCGCGTTTCGGCGCCTCGCATCCAGGACCTGGCGCCTGGCCCCTCCCTATCGCTTATAATCAAACGTCAAGCGAATCCCCATCCGAGGCTGGCGTCTCGCCGGCGAATGTTTGCCGCGAGAGGCTCCCAGCAGCGGGCACTCCGGGGTCCTCACGAGCATGGCTCATGAGGTGAGGGTGGGTAGGCGCTCGACCATCGCTCGCTCCAAGGAGCTCCAATGCCCGTTCAACCAACCGAAAAGATCTGGCACAACGGCAAGTTCATCGACTGGAACGATGCCAAAGTGCACATCATGGCGCACGTCATCAACTACGGCTCGTCCGTGTTCGAGGGCATTCGCTGTTACAACCTGCCCTCCGGCCCCGCCATTTTCCGCGCCCATGAACACATGCAACGGCTGCTCGACTCGGCGAAGATCTACCGCATCCCGGTGACCTTCACGCGCGAGCAGTTGGTGGACGGCATGGTTGAACTGGTTGGCGGCAACGGCGTCTGGCCGTGCTACGTGCGCCCCATCATCCTGCGCGGCTACGGCGAGATCGGCGTCAATCCCTTCAACTCGCCCACCGAGGTGTACATCGCCAACTATCCGTGGGGCAAGTATCTCGGACACGGCGATCCCGACGAAGGCGTGGACGTCTGCGTCAGTTCCTGGACTCGCAACGCGCCGAACACGATGCCCGCCATGGCCAAGGCCGGCGCCAATTACATGAACTCGCAGCTCATCAAGATGGAGGCCATCGTCAACGGCTACGTCGAGGGCATCGCGCTGGACGCCAATGGCTACGTCAGCGAGGGTTCGGGCGAGAACCTCTTCCTCGTGCGCAACGGCAAGCTGCTGACGGCTCCGCTGGGCAACTCCGTGCTGCCGGGCATCACGCGCGACTCGGTGATCCAGCTGGCGCGCGACATGGACATCGAAGTCGTCGAACAGATCATTCCGCGCGAGATGCTGTATCTCGCAGACGAAGTGTTCTTCACCGGTACCGCCGCCGAAGTCACCCCGATCCGCTCGGTGGACAAGATCCAGGTCGCGAACGGCAAGATCGGCAAGGTCACGAAAGCGATCAAGACCGAGTTCTTCAACATCGTCGAAGGCCGCAAGGAAGACCGCTTCAACTGGTTCACGCCCGTACCGGTACGAAGCAAGCAACCGGTCGGAGCATAGAAGATTTTCCGATTGCAGAATTCCGGGATTTTCGGATTTGGCACAAATAGATGAATCCGAAAATCCCAGTTCTTTTGCTCCCGTGAACTCTTGCCTTGAATCCGGCAATTCGACAATTCGAAAATCTGACAATCCCCCAATCCTCTTGCGAACGACAGCGCTTAGGATTTAGTCTCCTCCCGCACAGAAATCGAAAGGAGCAACTATGTCGTCCACTCCACAGACATCACCGACCCCTGAGTTCGCCGCCGCATTTCGGGACTTCATGCTCCAATCGCTGGAGCAGGAGCAGAGATCCATTCGCCGCGTGATCTCCAACGTCCGCGAAGGCGATTGGAAGCCCGATCCGAAATCCCGCTCGGCCAAGGAACTCGCGTGGCACATCGCAAGCAGCCAGACCTGGTTTCTCACGAGCATCGGGCAAGGCAAGTTCGACGATCCCGGCGAAGCTCCCCCGCCGCCGACGACGGACGAAATGGTGAAGAAGCTGGATGAGGGTTTCCAGCAGGCGCTGCCGAAAATTCGCGCGCTGACGGGCGAGCAACTGCTTCAGATCACCGATTTCTTCGGAATGAAGATGCCGCTCTACGTGTACCTGAACTTCGCGCTCGTGCACACGGTGCATCATCGCGGACAGCTGTCCACGTACCTGCGCGCGCTCGGCAGCACTTGTCCCGACATCTACGGCGGCAGCGCCGACGAGCCCTGGCAGGGCTGAGGAGAATATTTTCGGATTGAGGGATTTTCGGATTGAGAAGGCAGCAGCAGTGCGCTCCACAATCCGATTGTGCTGAACCTGTGCGGGACCTTTAAGGTCCTTCGACTCGGAGGCGCATCCGCGGCTTCGCCGCGTTCTTTCGCGCTTCCTCCCTCAGGATGACGTGGTGAGAATCCGGCACACAGCACTCATACCCTGAACGTCATCTTGAGCGAGAACTCGCAGCAGAACGCGCTGCCAAAGCGGCGCGGAGGCGAGTTCGAGTCGAAAGACCTGCCGGCTTTACGCGCAAAGCCCTGGTAGCCCGGAGACACTGCGGGTGCTGCCCCTGGTGGTGAAAACCTGCTTGAAACTCGAAACTAGAAACCCGAAACTTCTTTTCGCTTTTCCGCCACCATCTTCATCCCAAACTTCGGCCTCAGCGTGAACAGCGGTTGTGGTTTGATCTGTTGTCCCGGCACGAGCCTCAACCGCCAGCGCTGAGCCACGGTGGCGATGATCAGCACACCCTCCATCCACGCAAATGCCTCGCCGATGCACTGTCTCGGACCCATCCCGAAGGGGTAGTACGTGAACCGTGCGCGCTGCGCCTTCGCTTCCGGCGTGAAACGCTCCGGATCGAAGCGCAGCGGGTCCGGGAAGTAGCGCGCGTCGCGGTGGGTGATGAATTGCGACATGACGACGGTCGTCCCGGCCGGCATCTGCCAGCGTCCGATCTCGAAATCTTCGGTTGCGAGCCGGCCCATGCCCCAGGCGGGCGGATACAGCCGCAACGCTTCGGCCATCACCATCTCCGTGTACTTGAGCTTCGGCAGGTCGTCGTAGGACGGCAAGCGGCCGCCGAGCACAGCGTCCACCTCTTCATGCAAGCGCCGTTCCGCCTCGGGGTTCTGCGCCAGCAGGTACCAGGTCCAGGTCAGTGCAATCGCCGTAGTCTCGTATCCGGCGAGGAATACGGTCACCACCTGGTCGCGCAGGTCGCGGTCGCTCCACCCCATCTGTTGCTGGGAAGCCAGCATCATCGAGAGCAGGTCGTCATCCCCATGCAGCCCCTCCCGATGCTCCCGGATGAGCCGGTACACCATGTCGTCCAGCGTCTGCCGCGCGTGCACGAACTTGCGCAGGGGAGTGAACGGAATCCTCAGCAGGAAGTTGATGGCCGGCAGCAGGACGACTGCGTTGTAGACGTCCATGATGTTGCCCACCGCCCGATTCACCGCGCGCACTTCTTCGCCCAGCTCGGTGCCGAACAGCGTCTTCCCGACCACGCCCAACGCGAGGTGCATCATCTCGCCGTATGCGTCGAGCTTCTGGCCGTCGTGCCAGGTGTCCCGCATGGCGCTCGTCCGGCGCACGATTTCGGCTGCATAGCCCGGTATGCGCTGGCGGTGGAACGCCGGCTGCGCGACCTGCCGCTGTCCGCGGTGCGACGCGCGCTCGGAGGTAATCATGCCCTCGCCGAGCAGCAGCATCTTGGCCCTCTGCTGCGTGCGCTCCTTCACAAACTTTTGGTGCTGGACTATCAGGATGTCGCGAATGTACTCGGGATTGTTTACAAAGATGACGTGCTTGAGCCCGAGCTTGTAGTGCGCGATGTCTCCGAAGCGCACAGTGAGCTCGGCAAAGTACTCGAGCGGGTTCACGGGGCCGCGCTTGCGCACTCCGCGCCATAAGACGTTTTCACCCGGCCCGGGCGGAAAGGCATGCGGGTTGCGGCTTGCCGGCTGCTCTGGAGTCTGGGGGATATAAGGTTCGGTGGCCACAAGCTAGAGATGAAAAGCTGCAACGGGGAGTTTCAAACCTTGCGGCCTCGGTCTCCAGCTCGATTGCTTCGCCAACGGGGACATGCTACGTTGGCGGAGCTGAGTACCTGGTTCGCGGAAGGTAATGCCATACGGTTATCGGCACGCGTGACTTGGAACTGCTCCAGTACCTGGATTCAACATGCATATCGATGATTTGTTGCGCATCGCGATGGACCGCAAGGCCAGCGATCTTCACCTCAAGGTCGGCAACTACCCGCACGTCCGCGTGGACGGCGAGCTTGTGCCCCTGACCGAGCAGCCCCGCGTCACTGCCGAAGACATGCTGAACATGGCCTTCAGCATGATGTCGAACCGGCAGAAGCAGAAGTTCAAAGAGACGGCCGAACTGGATATGGCCTACGGCGTCGCCGGACTCGGCCGCTTCCGCGTCAATGTCTTCCAGCAGCGCGGCAACGTCGGCATCGTCCTCCGCGTCATCCCGACCAAGATCCGCGCCATCGACGAACTCTTCCTGCCGCCGATCATCGAGAAGATCTGCGAGGAGAACCGCGGACTCGTGCTCGTCACCGGCGTCACCGGCTCCGGTAAATCGACGACGCTCGCCGCGATGGTGGACCGCATCAACTCCACCCGCCCCGAGCACATCATCACCATCGAAGACCCGATCGAATTCCTGCACCGCGACAAGAAGGGCTACGTCAACCAGCGCGAAGTCGAGGTGGATACGCCTTCGTTCGGTTCCGCGCTCAGGGCCAGTCTGCGCCAGGACCCCGACGTCATTCTCGTCGGCGAAATGCGTGACCTCGAGACGATCTCGACCGCCCTGCACGCGGCCGAAACCGGCCACATGGTCTTCTCTACCTTGCACACGCTTGACGCGGTCGAGACGATCAACCGCATCATCTCCGTCTTCCCTCCACCGGAGCAGAAGCAGGTGCGCATGCAGTTGGCAGCCACGCTCAAGGCCGTGGTCAGCCAGCGGCTAGTGCGCCGCTGCGACGGACCGGGCCGCGTGCCGGCCGTCGAGATCCTGATCTCCACGGCCTTCGTGCGCGAGTGCATCATGACGCCCGAGAAGACCCGCAACATCCGCGAAGCCATCTCGGCCGGAACCTCGCAGTACGGCATGCAGACCTTTGACCAGTCGATCTACAACCTCATGCAGCAGGGATTGATCGACTACGCAACCGCGCTCGAGAACGCGTCGAACCCCGACGACTTCAAACTGCGGGTGCAGGGCATCGGCGGCACTGCCGAGAGCACAAGAGACGAACTCTCGACGTTCGGACACTAGGCAGTTTCGAGTTTCAGGTTTCGAGTTTCGAGCTGATTCTTTTCAAAGCGTCACCGCCATCGCAGAGTTACCCTCTTCGAAGTGTCACCCTGAGCCGCATAGCGGCTCAGGGTCTATGCATTTTTTCCTCCGCTCAGCACCTCAGAGCCTCGGTACCTCAGCACCTTTTCCCTTGAAACTCGAAACGCGAAACTCGAAACTGGGCCCATGGCTTTCAAGAAGCGTTCCGAGAAGATCTACGATCAGGAGTCGCTGTACGAGTACGCCGTAGGCGCTCTCGGACGCAAAATGCGCACGGTTGCCGAGCTCAAGCGCCTCATGCGCACCAGGGTCATGCGGCAACCGAACGGCGACGAACTTATCGAGACTGTCGTCGCGCGCCTGAAGGACCAGCGCTACCTCAACGACACCAGCTACGCCGCGACCTACTCGAGCTACCGCCAGCAGAACGAGAAGTTCGGACGCATTCGCGTCGTGCAGGACCTCAAAGCCAAGGGCGTCCACGGAGACGTGATCGACAAGGCGGTGACGGCGGCCTACAGCGGCGTGAGCGAAGAGAAGTTGGCGCGCGAGTTCCTGCAACGGAAGCGCCTGCGGAAGCCCGAAGACCAGAAACAGGCTGCGCGCATCTTCCGCACCATGGCCCGCGCAGGCTTCACCACGCGCACGATCACCTCGATCCTGAGGAAGTGGGACGTGGACGACGAAACGGTTTCGCTGCTGGAGCAGGAGCGCGACGAGACCGAAACGCGGGGCGGGGAGGAGCTATAGCGCGGGCCGGACATCTGGCAGCCCCGTGTTTGGCGAGCAGCCGCATTTTTGCTATATTCGAAGTGTTCCTACCGAGCGTGGCGCTATCGTCTAGGGGTTAGGACGGAAGATTCTCAATCTTCAAACCCGGGTTCGATTCCCGGTAGCGCTACCAACCGCACTTATAAAGGAAGCCGCCCAATAAGGCGGCTTTTTGTTTGTCGATCCCCTCGCACGAAAACATCTTCCCGATATCTCGAACTGCCCCACGCAAGCCAACGGCGGGCTTGCATGGGCCACCCGCCTCTACCCAGCGCTGAAGCGCTGAGCTGGTAAACGCTGCGCGCCTACGTTGCTCGATCACACTTGAAACCTGATTGCTGAGGCTAACGCCTGAGCGCGACATCTGACGATTAGCAACGGAATGCTGACCACCCGAGTTACACTTCCTCCATAATGCGGAACTTACTTTTCGCGGTCCCTCTTATCCTCTCTGCAGTTCTCGGCGCAATCGACGCACAGGCGCAACACTTTGACGAATCTGGTT
>DASPLH010000040.1:0-10261 GCA_035627675.1 Clostridia bacterium | reverse complement strand
TGTGACGATCATCGTGGACGAGAGCCAGTCGTCGTCAGAGACTCTGATGCATTGATGCGGCCGTCAGCCGGTAGTCGTTAGTCGCGGGTCAGGAGTTCAGGCGAAGCACCAAACAACAGAAAAGCCCCCGCCGAAGCGGAGGCTTTTCAAATCTGCCGGAGAGCGTCTTCACCCCTGCAAGGATCGCTTGCTGGAGACCCCGACCACCCAACGGGCTATTTCTGCTCGTTCTTCGCGTACTTGCGGCGGAAGCGCTCGATGCGGCCTGCCGTATCGAGAACCTTCTGCTTGCCCGTAAAGAACGGGTGGCAAGCCGAGCAGATTTCAACGTGGATGTCGCCCTTGTTGGTGCTGCGGGTCAGGAACGAGCTCCCGCACGCGCACTGAACGCGGACTTCGTTGTACGAGGGGTGGGTTGCTGCTTTCATGATTGTCTGTTACTCCAACTGCAAACACCTGATTTTAGCCGAGAGTTGCGGGTTGGAGCAAGGCGCAGGGCCGAAGCCCGCAGCCACCGATCTGCGCGGATGCACAGGGATTGAGGCCGGATATTCCGTTCCAATCCGTGCGAATCCGCGGTGGATCTCCTTTTCGCAGGCGGCGTTCCGAGGAGTTCAGGCGCAGGCGGCGGCAGTCTTCTGACGCAGTTCCTGGATGCCGTCAAGCGCCTCCCACAGCCACCGCGCGGCAGTCTCGGCCGCGTTGAGCGCAGCTTCGGCTTCCGAGAGATGTGTCGTGAGGTGCTCGACGAGTTCCTCGGCCCAGACACGGGAGTGCTGCACATCGGCATAAGCGTGCAGGGCGAAATATCCGCAGGTCTTCGCGTCCGCTGCGTAGCGCTGCATCAGGCCACGTGCCTTCTCGGTGGCGACTCGCGGCACCTGGGACTCGTAGGCGTACAGCGAAGCGAGCACTTCCGCCACAGACCCTGTCGCGGCAAGATCGCGATAGTTCCCGATCAGCGTGGAGATCGCATCGCAGGGCCGGTGCGACCGCACCTCGGCGCCGGACGCGCCCATGCCCTCGGCGAAGTCCAGCCACAGATCGGTATGCGCGCGTCCCTCCACCTCTTCGTCGGCAAGGTTGCGCAGAACGGCGCGGCGCAATTCCCCGTCTTCAAGCCGCGAATGGAAGGCGCTCAAATAGGTCGGGAAGGCAGCGACGTGGTGGAAATACTCGGAGGCATACTGGCGAAGGTCTTCGCGTGTGAGCTTGCCTTCGCTCCAGTCGCGGTAGAACGGATGGCACAGCAGATCGTACTTCGCGATGCGCGCGTTCAGGTCCTGAACGAATGTGTTTTGTTCCATTCCTCACCCCAAGGGATGGATTTCGGTTACCGCTGCGGGCCAAGCTACGGGAGGGATACTAAGTATTCCAACCTATGTGGCTTGAATGGTCGAATTCTACATCAAGCGAACGTTGGCAAGGGCTGAGCGGAGCTTCTGTCCGGCTAAGTGGCACCCGGGTCCTAAAGCGATGTCCCGTGCCACGCGGGTTGCGACGTAGCCGCAACCGCGGAAAGTACAATTCGTTCCTGTGTAGTAGGAACGACGAACGACATGAACTTCCTTATGCGAAACCTTGCTCTCGTTGCCGCCCTCTTTCCTTTCGTCTGTGCGCCGGTTATGGCCCAGCCCGATCTAGCCGCGAGCGAATCACGCGTCGAGGCCGTGATCGTCACGCACGACGACTGTCCTGAAGCCTGCCCCGTCTATGAGATCGAGCTGCGTCCGGACGGGCGCGTGAAGTACAGGGGCAAGGGCATGGTGAAGGTCTTCGGAGAAACCGCCTGGACGATTCCGGAGACGCAGGCCGCAAACATCTTCGCCGAAATCGAGCGCTCGCAGCTCATGCCGGACCCGGCGAACCCAGCGAAGTTTTTGACCTCCGGCGGCGAGTGTGCGAAACACCCCCACTCCGTTCCCCGCTCGCACGTTTACCTGCGCATTGCCGGACATGAGACGTTCCCGGTGGCGCCGTGTTTCTCGCAGGATATTACGTCGGTTGTCGAGCGAATCGATGCCGCCGTAGGGGCCGAGGTCCATACCCTCGGGAAGGACGAGCTTGCCGAGGCGCAGATCCGGGCCGTGCTGGAAGCTCAGCGGGAGGCGTGGAACCGCGGAGACCTCGACGGCTACATGGCCGGTTATTGGCGTTCCGCGCACCTGACGTTCTTCGGCGGCTCAGGCGAGACCCGTGGCTGGCGCGAAACCCTCGAGCGCTACCGCGTCCGTTACCAGTCAGGCGGTCGCACCATGGGAACTCTGACGTTCGATCAGATCAGGGTCGAGATGCTGTCGCGAGACGCAGCCTTCGTGCGGGCGCGTGGAGCCTCGCCATGCCGGACGGCGCCAACCCTCACGGGGTGTTTACGCTGGTGATGCGGCGCATGCCCGATGGCTGGCGTGTCATCCACGACCATTCCTCTTAGGTAGAACCAAGGCAAACAGTGTCGTTTCAACCTTGGACTCAACAACTTAGATGAACGGCACCAGCTCGCGATAGTACTTGACAACACTACACTCACATTTTATGCTTCCTCTTGCTCAAGGTCGGCATCTAACCGGCCGTGAAAAGTCAAAGCGGGGCCGACAGGCCTTGCGCAAGAAATCACATGTGGAGGTATCGACCATGACTCTCATGACCCGTTGGGAACCGTTCCGTGAACTTGCGACTCTGCAGGACCGCATGAACCGTCTGTTCAATGAGCAGATCGGCACGGTAGGCCGCGAGGAGTCGTTGCTCGGTGGCTCCTTCGTTCCTCCGGTGGACGTCTATGAGGACGAAAACGCTATCCAGTTGAAGATGGAAGTCCCCGGAATCGACGAGAAGGACATCGACATCCGCCTCGAGAACAACCTGCTGACCGTCAGGGGCGAGCGGAACTTCGAGAAGGAAACCAAGGAAGAGAACTATCACCGAATCGAGCGCCGCTATGGCACCTTCATGCGCTCCTTCACCTTGCCGAACACGGTGGAAACCGAGAACGCGCAGGCCGCCTATGACAAGGGTGTGCTGACCATCCGGCTGGCGAAGCGCGCCGAGGCGAAGCCCAAGCAAATCAAGGTGAACGTCCAGAGCGGGGCGCAGGCTTTGGAGGCGAAGGGCGGCAAGTGATCCGCCCTCGCGGGCCGCGATTCGTGCAGAGTTCGATTTCGACACAACTACAGGGGCTCCGGCCCCTTTCTTTTATGAACAGCAGTTTTGAGGGTAGGTGAAATGGCAATCCGCTGGGACAAGTTGACGGTGAAGGCGCAGGAAGCGATGCAACGCGCCAGCGAACTGGCCTCGGAGCACGGGAACTCGGAGGTACTGCCGGTGCACGTGCTGGCGGCCCTGGTCGAGGATCGTGAAGGCATCGTGCCGCCGGTCCTCAGCAAGCTCGGCGTGCAGCCGCAGCTTGTGCAGCAGGCCGCCGCGCGCGAAGTCGAGCGCCTGCCGAAGCTGCAGAACCGCGCCGCCCAGCCGCACCTGTCGGATGCGACGGCCGAGATGTTGGACGCGGCGTTCAAGCAGGCGGAGAACTTCAAGGACGAATACGTATCGACCGAACACCTGCTTTTGGCCATCGCGCACATGAAGCGCGACGGGGCGCAGCAGTTGCTGGCCGGCTTGGGAGCCAGCTACGACGCGATCCTCAAGGCGCTCAGCAGCGTTCGCGGCACCCAGACCGTCACCGACCAGAATCCCGAGGCGAAGTACCAGGCGCTGGAACGCTACGCGCGCGACCTGACGGACCTGGCCCGGCGCGGCAAACTCGACCCGGTGATCGGGCGCGATGAAGAGATCCGCCGCACCGTGCAGGTGCTGTCCCGCCGCACGAAGAACAACCCCGTCCTGATCGGAGAGCCGGGCGTGGGTAAGACGGCAATCGTCGAAGGGCTCGCGCAGCGAATCATCTCCGGCGATGTGACGGAGCAGTTGCGCAACAAGCGCGTGGTCTCCCTCGATCTGGGCGCGATGCTGGCGGGCGCGAAATATCGCGGCGAGTTCGAAGACCGGCTCAAGGCGGTGCTCAAGGAGATCGAGGAGTCCGCGGGCCAGATCATCCTCTTCATCGACGAGTTGCACACACTGGTTGGGGCCGGCGCGGCCGAAGGCGCGATTGACGCCTCGAACATGCTGAAGCCCGCGCTGGCGCGTGGCGAACTGCGCGCCATCGGCGCGACGACGCTCAACGAGTACCGCAAGCACATCGAGAAAGACCCGGCACTGGAGCGCCGCTTCCAGGTGGTGTTCGTCGGCGAGCCGAACGTCGAAGACACGATCGCGATCCTTCGCGGACTCAAGGAACGTTACGAAGTGCATCACGGGGTCCGCATCAAGGACTCGGCGATTATCGCGGCGGCAACTCTGTCGCACCGCTACATCAGTGACCGCTTCCTGCCCGACAAGGCAATCGACCTCGTGGACGAGGCCGCGGCTTCGCTGCGCATCCAGATCGATTCCCTTCCCACGGAGATCGACCAGCTCGAGCGGCGCGCAACCAATCTCGAGATCGAGCGCCAGGCCCTGAAAAAGGAGAACGATCCGAACTCGCGTGAGCGGCTCGAAGCGGCGGAGCGCGAACTCGCGCAAATCCGCGAGCAGGCCAACACGCTGAAGGCCCGGTGGAAGCAGGAGAAAGACGAGATTGCGCGCATCCGGGAACTGAAGGAGAAGATCGAGCAGTTGCGTCTCGAACAGCAGAACGCTGTCCGCAAAGGCGACTACGAGCGTGCTTCGCGCGTTCAATACCACGACCTGCCGATGCACGAGCGTGAGCTGCAACAGCTCAGCGCCAAGGCCGACCGTAGCGCCGGGCGCATGTTAAAAGAAGAAGTGGACGACGAAGATATCGCCCACATCGTGAGCAAGTGGACCGGCATCCCGGTGTCGAAGATGCTCGAGGGCGAGGTCAAGAAGCTGGTCGAGATGGAGTCGCGCCTGCGACAGCGTGTGATCGGACAGGACGTCGCCTTGGAGAAGGTGGCGAACGCGATCCGCCGCTCGCGCGCCGGGCTCAGCGATCCCCGGCGCCCGATAGGTTCGTTCCTGTTCCTGGGGCCGACCGGCGTAGGCAAGACCGAGCTGGCGCGTGCCCTGGCGGAATTTCTGTTCGACGACGAGCATGCCATGATTCGCATCGACATGAGCGAATACATGGAGAAGCACGCGGTCTCGCGCCTGATCGGCGCGCCCCCGGGATACGTCGGCTACGAGGAAGGCGGCCAACTGACGGAAGCCGTGCGCCGGCGTCCGTACTCGGTTGTGCTCTTCGACGAGGTGGAGAAGGCGCATGCGGACGTGTTCAACGTCTTCCTCCAGATCATGGACGACGGGCGTCTGACGGACGGCAAGGGCCGTGTCGTGGACTTCAAGAACACGATCCTGATCATGACGTCGAACATCGGCGCCAGCTATCTCCAGGCGGACAACATTTCGACGCAGCAGGGTTTTGCCGAGGCCAGCAAGCACGTAATGCAGGCTCTGCAAGCGCACTTCAAGCCGGAGTTCCTCAATCGCGTGGACGACGTCGTGATGTTCAACCCGCTCGGCAACGAGCAGTTGAGCAAGATCGTTGAGCTGCGACTGGAAGACCTGCGGCGCCTGCTGGCCGACCGCAAGATATCGCTCGAACTCACGGACGCCGCCAAGCGTGCGCTGTTCGAGGCGGGATACGACCCGGCGTACGGCGCGCGTCCGCTGAAGCGGGCAATCCAGCGGCTGGTGCAGGACCCGCTGGCGTTGAAGATCTTGGACGGCGAGGTGCTGCACGGCGACCATGTGGTGGCCGACGCGGCCGCCGGTAGTTCAGGACTGACCTTCAAAGTCGAGCGCCACGCGCAAGAGCCGGTCGAGGCGGAATAACAACACTTTAGCCACGGATTCGGACGGACGATCACGGATCAGACCCGGTCGGTGGTCATCCGTCGGATCCCTGGCTGGTGGTTTGTTACTTCGAGAAACTCTCGCGCACCTCGTCTTGCGATAGGTACCACACGAGTACCACGCGTGCGATGATCAGCGCTCCGCTTCGCATCGTTCCGACAATCCGTCCGTCGGCGACGGCCATCGAGATCGTTGGAATCTCCTGTACGAATCCCCAGCCCAGCAGCGCGAGCGCGAACCAGCGTCCCCATCGGCGGAACCTGAACAGTCCCCACGCGGCAATCGTGTGTACGGCGGCAAACGCCAGCATTGCCGCCGGGCCCATGCGAGCGACGTCGCCGCTGACCAGCCATGCCGCACTGATGAAAGGAATGCGTCCGGTCGCGAGCAGCGCAGCGTATGCCGCCGCGCCCATCGCGGTTAAGGCGAAGACGGCGGCCACGGCACAGACTCCGGCACTACGCTCGTCCGCTGCGGTCTGTAGCAGTCGTTGCATGTCTCACGAATCGCCGCCCAGAGTCGCAGCCAAAGTTAGCCCGGTCGGCTCTGAAGCGGTAGCCCGAAGCATCCTACTGGGATGATCAAAGCGGCTATTTTCGACGTTGATGGCACCCTCATCGACTCCGTGGACTTCCATGCCCGGGCGTGGCAGCAGGCGCTGGAACACTTCGGACACAGGGTTGACTTCGAGACCGTGCGCTACCAGATCGGAAAAGGCGGCGACCAGCTCATGCCCGTGTTCCTCAACGAGCAGCAACTGGCCGAGTACGGCGGAGAACTGGAGCACTATCGCGGCGAGCTCTACAAACGTGAGTACATGCCCCAGGTGCGTCCGTTCCCGGGCGTGCGAGAGTTATTCGAGCGACTCAAGTCCGACGGCAAACAGATCGTGCTCGCGTCATCTGCCAAGTCCGACGAGGTTTCGTTCTACAAGAAGCTGTTGAACGTCGCGGACCTGCTCGACGGCCGCACATCGGCCGACGACGCCGAGCGCAGCAAGCCCCACCCTGACATCTTCGAGGCAGCGCTGGATCAGTGCGAGGGCGTGGCTCTCGAGCAGGCGATTGTAATCGGAGACACGCACTACGACGCAATCGCAGCCGGACGCGCCGGAATCAGCATTATAGGAGTGCTCTGCGGCGGCTTCCCGGAGCAGGACCTGATCGAAGCCGGATGCATCGAGATCTACCGCGATCCCAGCGACATCCTTGCCCACTACGAGGAGACGCCGTTTGCGGTGAAGCAGGCGGCGTAGCTCATCTGCGCGAAGCCTGCTGTGCCACCGGAAACAGCGCCACGCCCGCCGACGCGACAGCGGCGGCGAACAGCGCGATCAGCAGAGCAACCGGGAAATAGAACTCAATCCCAATCACCCAAAGGACCACGAAAACCGAACAAACAAACCACATAGCCCCAACCTCTACCTGCACGGCAGGCGTGCAGAGTTGGAATTCGGGAGCTCACGCGGGGTTTGCTCGACAGGTACTGAGCTACTTCGGTGCCAACCGGTCAATTCGCTATCACTTCGAAGCCGGTACGACTATCTCCATCCGACTCAGGGAGGCAGAGCCCTGACTGCCAGCGAAGGCCTTGAAGTACTTCCAACCTGCGAAGTTGCCGCAGCTGTAAAACTTGTTGCGGTTCTCTTCCGAGACCGGTTTGCCGTTCCACACCAAGAAGCCAATCGCGATCGCCACGTTCGACCTCTTCTTCCCGCCTTTGTTCGTCTCGGTCTGCGACGTGTAGAACGCCGTGAGCACGGTCCCATTCGGGATATCCTTGGCGTGCATCGGCTCCCCTGTCCTGCTTGGGACAGCACACCCGCCCTCAAGTTTGACCGGGAGAACCTCAGATTGTGAGCCCTTCTCGTACTCCAGGCTGACTGTGTCAGACACGGGGTCGTGTGCGACGACGGTGCCGGTAAAGGTATCGCCACGGTACGACGCCGGGTAGTATCCGTTCGGTGCGACTCCACGTTGCGCCAGCATCGTGGATGAGAGCGTCAGAAGGCAGAGTAGAAGGCCGATTCTCATGATCGTAGGCCTCGGCAGGATTCGCACTGGAGCATAGCACGTCCAGGGTCTCTGTCCGAGCACCTTAGTAGCTCATCCGCCCCTCAACCATTTATCTTGGAACCATGCGCTTCTGCCGCTATGTGACAAAAGAAGGGACTCGGTACGGGCTGGTCGAGAACGTTGCCGGGCAAGACGTGATCACCGCCGACATCCCCGGGCCGCAGCTCGGAGTCAACGAAGCCGGAGTGCCCCAAAGCATTGTCCTGCCGGAACCCGATTCGGCACGCAAGCTCGAAGTTCCCGTCGCGCTCGACGAGGCGATGCTGCTGCTTCCCATGCCGATCGTCAGCAAAGTGCTCTGCGTGGGCCGCAACTACGCGGAGCATGTGCAGGAGTTGAAGAACGAAGTCCCGGCGGAGCCGCTGATCTTTTCCAAGCCGCCGTCCTCGATGCTTTCGGCGGGCGGAACCATCATTCGCCCGGCGATTTCGCAGCGCGTGGACCACGAAGGCGAGCTGGCCGTGGTGATCGGGCGCACCTGTCGCAACCTGGATGAGCGCGCGGACGTGCGCGATTACATCCTAGGCTATACGTGCCTGAACGATGTCACCGCCCGCGACATTCAGAAGAAGGATAATCAGTGGACGCGCGCGAAGGGCTTCGATACGTTCTGTCCCTTGGGCCCTGTGATCCAGACCGAGCTCGATCCCTGGGCCGGCGTCAAGGTCGAGACCCGAGTAAACGGCGAAGTTCGGCAGCAGGGATCGACGCAGGACTTCATCTTTCCGCTGGAAGTTGTGCTCCGGTACATCTCGCGCTTTTGCACACTGCTTCCCGGAGACGTCATCGCTACGGGCACGCCGTCGGGCGTAGGACCGCTCGCAGCCGGAGATGTTGTCGAAGTCGCCATCGAAGGCATCGGGACCTTGAGAAATAAAGTGGCGGACGAATAGTCTGCCGGGCGCACGGAGGCGATGCGCTCCAACACACAAAGTGAGTCAGCTATGAAATTCTTTATCGATACCGCAAGCGTCGCAGAGATCCGCGAAGCCGAATCGCTCGGCATCCTGGACGGCGTAACCACCAACCCCTCGCTCATCTCCAAGGAGGGCAAGCCGTTCAAGGAGACCATCCTTGAGATCCTCTCGATCGTCGACGGTCCTGTCAGCGTGGAAGTCGTCGCCACCGAGAAAGACGGCATGCTGCGCGAGGCGCATGAGTTCGCCAAGTGGCACAAGAACGTCGTCATCAAGCTGCCCACCACGCGCGACGGCGTGAAGGCCTGCAAGGCGCTGTCGGACGAGGGCATCAAGACCAACCTGACGCTCTGCTTCTCTCCGACGCAGGCGTTGCTGGTTGCCAAGGCGGGCGCGACGTACGTCAGCCCGTTCGTCGGGCGCCTGGATGACATCAGCCACAGCGGCATGGACCTGATCCGGCAGATCGTCGAAATCTACGAAATTTACGGCTACGACACGCAGGTGCTGGCGGCTTCCATTCGTCACCCGCTGCACGTGGTTGAGTCGGCGCTGGCCGGCGCGCACGTGGCGACGATCCCGTGGAAGGTTTTGGACGCGATGTTCAACCACCCGCTGACCGACAAGGGCCTCGCGGCGTTCCTCAAGGACTGGGAGAAGGTCGCGAACGCGGAGCTGGAGAAGATCGCGAACAAGTAGAAGGTTCGTGTAGGAGGTAAGTAGCCGGCCAGGTGAGCGTTTCAACCTATCGACTTTGCACAGCCAGCTACTTACCTTCTACTCTGTAGTAGAACAGTTCCGCGTTCGGTGGACTGGTCTGACCTTTCTATGTTCTCGCTTCGTCTTACATCGTTAGTTATCGGGGCTGGTGTCGTCGTGGGTGGCGCGATCACCCTGAAGTTGCGCCGGCGTGGCAAGTCCAAAGTTGACGACAAAGAGCGTCAGCGGCGGATGCGCCTGAGCGTCGGCGGACGCCTGACCACCGGCACCGTCATCGACGTGCAGGAGATGACCAACGGCGAAGGGAAGATCCCCACGCAACTGCTGATCTACACCTACGATGTCGCGGGCGTGCAATACGAGTGCTCGCAGGACGTCACGCATCTGCGGCCCTTCATCGACTTGCACTCGTGCCGCCTCGGACTGCCAACCAGCATCAAGTACGACCCGCATAACCCCGGAAACTCCGTCGTGATCTCCGAGGAGTGGAGCGGGCTCCGCAAGTAGCTATCGCAGCCGCAGATTCAGAAAGCGCAGGTTCGGGGCGGCCTGGTTCCATTCGCTGGAAACGTGTTCGAGCGTGATGCGCACCGCCTTCGACTGCCCGGCTGGGATCGGTGCCTGTCCGAGGTCCATGAGGTCGGGATAGCCCGCGAGCTGGTTTGCCTGTAGCGCCCG
>DASPLH010000039.1:0-7747 GCA_035627675.1 Clostridia bacterium | reverse complement strand
GTTTGTTGCGCACACCACCCGGGCTTCGACGGCAGAGTTGGCCTGCGCTCCTATGCGGCAGAACTGTCCGTCTTGAAGCAGGTGCAGAAGTTTCGTCTGCAGGCCGACATCGAGTTCCGAAATTTCGTCCATGAACAGCGTGCCGTGTTGCGCAAGTTCGACCCGGCCGCGCTTCATTGCAACCGCGCCGGTAAACGAGCCCTGTTCATATCCGAACAGCTCGCTCTCGAAGAGCGAGCCCGGAATCGCCGCGCAATTGACCTTTACGAATGGACCGCTGTTCCACGGCGATACCTTGTGGATGTACTTGGCGACAACCTCTTTACCGGTGCCGCTTTCACCGGTAATGAGCACGGGGATTTCGGCAACCGCTATGCGCGCCAGCTTTTCCCGAACCGCCTGCATTCCCGGGGTCGTGCCGAAGATTACCGATTCCGGCGGCAATTCACCGATCGCGTGGGCTAGCGGGCCATTCCGTGCCGTTCTGTATCCCGAGGTCGCCATTCGTCACCGTAGGTTCATGCACATCGGCGACCAAAACGGCTTTTGCCATTCGCTTGTAACCTATTGCAGTTCTGCCACTTGGATCGCCGGGCGAGAAATCACGACCGAACCCTCGTTCCCTGAAAGGTAATTCTCTGGAACTGTGGCAAATGTTTGCACTGCCGATTGCCCCGGCAGGCAATTTCGGGGCAAAGAAAAAGCCCGGCTGGCGCGCCGGGCTTCACGTCCGTCTGGCGGCTAGCAGCGGAAGATCTTCTCCGACATGATGCCCTTGGTGGCATTGCGAGTATCCACCACGAGCTTCGCGTCGTTGACGATCTTCTTCATATCGTAGGAAGAGTGATCGGTGATGACCACCACCGCGTCGAACTCCGGCACTCTCTCCAGCGGGGTGCACGACATGTTGAGCGCGTACTTGCGGCCGTGTCCGACTGTCGGGAAGAAGGGATCGTTGTAAGCGACCTCGGCTCCGCGCTTCTGGAGCACCTCGATGATGGTGAGCGAAGGCGACTCGCGCAGATCGTCGATGTCCTTCTTATAGGACATGCCGAGAACGAGGATCTTCGAGCCGTTCAGCGCCTTGCGCTGCCGGCTGAGGGCTTCGGCAACCTGATCGACGACGAAGTACGGCATGCCGACGTTGACCTCACCGGCAAGCTCGATGAACTTCGTGTGGAAGTCGAACTGTTTCGCCTTCCATGACAGGTAGAACGGATCGATCGGGATGCAGTGGCCGCCAAGGCCCGGTCCCGGGTAGAACGCATGGAAGCCGAAGGGCTTGGTCTTCGCCGCCTCGATCACTTCCCAGATGTCGATGCCCATACGCATCGTGAGCTGTTTCAGCTCGTTGACCATGGCGATGTTCACGCAGCGGTAGATGTTCTCAAGCAGCTTGGTCATCTCGGCCGCAGCGGGCGACGACACCGGGACCGTCCGCCGGAAAATCGAGCCGTACAGCGCCGAAGCCAGCTCGGTGGCGGTCTTGTCCACGCCGCCGATCACCTTGGGGATGTCGTGGCGCGCGACCGTCTCGTTGCCGGGATCCTCGCGCTCGGGCGAGAACGTGACATAGAACTGTTTGCCGGTGAATTCGCCGCCACGGCTCACCTTCAGGCCGGCGGGGTTCTTCTCCAGCAACGGGATCAGCACTTCCTCGGTCGTGCCCGGATACGTCGTGCTCTCGAGCACGATGAGCTGTCCCGGACGGACGTGCGGCGCGATCGCCTCAGCCGTCTTGATGATGTAGCTCATGTCGGGCTGGTGGTAATCGTCGAGCGGAGTCGGAACGGCAATGATGACGGCGTCCATCTCCGTCAGCCTGCTGAAATCCGCGGTGGCGGTCATCCCGTTCTTCCGCGCCGCCTCGATCTCGGACGGAAGGATCCGGACGATGTACGAGCCGCCGCTGTTCAGCGTGTCCACCTTCCTGCGGTCGATATCAAACCCGGTGAGCGAAAACTTCTGTTCGGAGAACAACAATCCGAGAGGCAGGCCGACATAACCGAGCCCGATGACTCCCACTTTCGCCGTGCGGTCTTTGATCCGCGCGAGCATGGCAGCCGGAGACGGATCGACGTGAACAGATGTACCAGTAGACATGAAGTGCACCCGGATAGAGATTTGTGGCAGTTTAGCACGTTCCAAGCTGGCGAATCCCCCCCAGGCGCCCCGAGGGCACTACCGTTTTGGAGCTGAACGAAGCAGCGGTGGAATGACGCTCCCGGAGCCCGCCGGATTGGCTGAAACCCGGCAGAACTCCGGATGCGCGGCAGATGCGCCCCGCCGCGGGCGCCTGCGGGGCGCGAGCGGCAGGACTCACATCGGCCTGTGACCTGTATCACTTCGCGGCGGGTACATACGGAAAGAGAATGCCAAGGCGGGATGGGGTGGTCTCGGTTCCGTTCCAGCCCGCACATTCACCCGC
Source organism: Clostridia bacterium (assembly GCA_035627675.1). Taxonomy (GTDB): domain Bacteria; phylum Acidobacteriota; class Terriglobia; order Terriglobales; family Acidobacteriaceae; genus DASPLH01. The sequence goes on along the minus strand of DASPLH010000039.1, from coordinate 5,319 downwards.
GACCGGCGCTCCCCAATCGCGCCGCAGCCGCGGACTAAGAGGGTTGCATGGCCCGTGGCGCTGTAACGATCGTCGTCGAACGATGTAAGGCTTGCGGCTTCTGCGTGGAGTTTTGTCCCACGAAAGTTCTGGCACTCTCCTCCGCCTATAACTCCAAGGGGTACCACCCGCCTCACGCCGTTGCTCCCGATAAGTGTTCGGGGTGCGACCTGTGTGGGATGTTCTGCCCTGATTTCGCCATTCACGGGTATCGGACGGACAAAACCAAAGGCGCCAAGGAGGCGGAAGATGCAGGCTGATCCTATCGGAGTGCTGACCGGCGCACATTTCCTCGACGGCGACCACGCCTGTTGCGAGGGCGCCATCGCTGCCGGTGCGCGATTTGCCGCCGGATATCCCATCACCCCCTCTACGGAGGTCGTTGAGCGCTTTGCGATGCGCGCTCCCACCGTCGGCGGCACCTTCATCCAGATGGAAGACGAACTGGCGGCCTCGATTGCCATCCAGGGCGCCGTCTGGGGTGGCGCGAAAGCCTTTACCGTCACCTCCGGCCCGGGCTTCTCGCTGATGATGGAGCACATCGGTTACGCCGCCATGACCGAGACGCCGTGCGTGTTCGTGGACGTACAGCGCGGTGGCCCGTCCACCGGCCTGCCGACGCTTCCCGCGCAGGGCGACATGATGCAGGTGCGATGGGGGTCGCATGGAGACTACGACACCATCGCCCTCTGTCCGAACTCGCCGCAGGAGTGCTTCGACCTGACGGTCACGGCCTTTAACCTCTCTGAGCGGTACAGGGTTCCGGTATTCGTGATGCTGGACGAGGTCGTCGGGCACATGACGGAAAAGGTCGTCATCCCTCAGCCCGACAAGATCGAAGTCGAACCGCGCCGCTTTACCCGCAAGGATCCCAAGTCGTTCCGCCTCTTCGAACCCCTGGAAGACCAGGTTCCGGAGATGGCGAAGGCCGGAGACGGCTACAACGTGCACGTCACCGGACTGACCCACGACGAACGCGGCTATCCCAACATGACGCCTCCGGTGCAGGACAAGCTGGTGAAACGCTTGCGTTCGAAGATCCGCGACAACGCCGGGAAGATATGGATGTACGAGTCGCGCGACATCGACGAGGCTGAAGTCGTCGTGGTCAGCTACGGCATTACCTCCCGCGTGGCGCAGCGAGCCATCGATCTGGCAAAGGCCGAGGGCATCAAGGTCGGCAAGTTCCGCCTGATCACCGCGTGGCCGTTCCCCGACAAGCCGCTGCGAGAGATTGCGGCGAAGGTAAAAGCCTTCGTCGTCCCCGAGCTAAACCTGGGCCAGATGGTTCGCGAGGTGGAACGCGTTGCCGGCGGCCAGGCTCGCACCATCCATGTGCCGCACGCCGGCGGCAGCGTACATCGCCCGGAAGACATCCTGGCCGCAATCCGCGAGGCAGCCCGATGAGCACAACGACACTGAATACGCTTCCCGCAAACCCGGTGGAACAGTTCCTGCGCTCGGAACGCATGCCGCACATCTGGTGTCCCGGATGCGGTATCGGCACGACGGTAAACTGCTTCACCCGCGCGCTGATCGAGACCGGCGTGGAACTGTCGAATCTCGCCGTGGTGTCCGGCATCGGCTGCACTGGCCGCGTCGCCGGGTACGTGAACCTCGACTCGTTCCATACCACGCACGGACGCGCGATTCCTTTTGCCACCGGCCTGAAGCTGGCGAACCCGAAGCTCAACGTCGTGGTTTACAGCGGAGACGGTGACCTGTTCGCCATCGGCGGCAACCACCTGATCCACGCCGCCCGCCGCAACGTCGATCTGAAGGTGATCTGCGTGAATAACCTCATCTACGCCATGACCGGCGGACAGACGGCTCCGACCACGCCGGGCGACGTGATCACTTCAACGTCTCCCTACGGAACCTACGACCCGGCTTTCAACCTGCCCTACCTGGTCGAAGCCGCGGGCGCCGTCTATGTCGCGCGCTGGACGGTCTTCCACGTGCGCCAGCTGGCCAAGTCCATGGGCGAGATGTTCAAGAAGAAGGGCTTCGGATTCATCGAAGTGCTTTCTCCCTGCCCCACGCTCTACCAGCGCCGCAACAAGATGGGCGACGGACTCGACGCGCTGAAGTATTACAAGCAGGCGAGCAAGATCAAGCACGGCGCTCCCACCAGCGAGGTCGGGCTGACCAAGTCCGGTGAGATCATCGTCGGAAAGTTCGTTGACCGCGAGCGGCCCGAGTTCATGGACATGATGAACGCCCACCTTTCCCAGCGGCTCGGAGACGAATACATACAGCCAACGCTCGATGGCGGTTGCGGCTCCGAGTGCGGGAACTGCGAGGAGGTGCTCTAATGCCGAAACTCACCGAAATCCGAATCGCAGGCTTTGGCGGGCAGGGCGTGATCCTGTCGGCCATCGTCGTCGGCAAGGCAGCCTCGATCGTCGAAGGCGGCTACTCGACGATGACGCAGAACTTCGGCCCCGAGGCCCGCGGCGGAGCATGCAGCGCGCAGGTCATCCTCTCCGATGAACCGGTGCTCTACCCCTATGTGACGCATCCCGACGTGCTGGTCGTCATGTCGCAGGAGGCCTACAACAAGTTCGCGCCCGAGTTAAAGCCTGGCGGCCTCATGCTGATCGAGCAGGAACTCGTGCGCGTGCAGGACATTCCGGCCAACACCAAGGTTTACGGTATTCCGGCAACGCGGCTGGCCGAGGAACTCGGCAAGAAGATGGTGCTGAATATCGTGATGGTCGGCTTCTTCGGCGCCATCACAGGACTGCTCAGCCGCGAGGCGCTGCGCAAGGCCGTCGAGGACTCGGTCCCCGAGGCGTTCCGTGCGTTGAACGGAAAGGCTTTCGACCAGGGGTACGACTACGGCCTCAAGCACCTGGAAAGCGGCGCGCTCGATCTGCGCGCCGAGGAAGCTGTCACCGTCCGGGAGTAGCCGGACTTTCGCATTCAAATAGGAGCACAGATGTTCGGCAAAATCGGAGTCCCGGAACTTCTCATCGTCTTCGGCATCGCAATGTTGATCTTCGGCCCGCGCAAGATTGGCGAACTCGGCAAAGGACTCGGCGAGGGTCTCCGTCAGTTCAAGGGCGCGATCGGTGGCCTAAAGGAGCCGCTGGACGCAGTGAACGCTGTGAAGGATCCAATGGGCGCCGTCAAGAAAGCCGCGGGTCTGGATAACGTGAAGCTGTAACCGTTCCTTGGAAAACCAAAGCCCGGACATCGTCCGGGCTTCCCTTTTATACCCACGTCATCTTGAGCGAGAACTCGCAACAGAATGCGACGCGAAAGCGTCGCAGGTGCGAGTTCGAGTCGAAAGACCTCGCGTTCCTTAAGTCGAATGATCTGCTGGGTGCCCCACGTCCGCCTTCCGTTGGCGAACGTGGGACCTGCTCTTCCTATCGCGAAATTCCTACGTCGAGTAATCCGCATTGATCCGGACATAGTCCGCCGTGAGATCGCAGGTGAGGAACGTGAGGGCCGACCTGCCGCGTCCCAACTGCACACGTATCTCGTACTCGGGCTGTTGCAGGAACTTGTGTGCTTCGCGCTCGTTGAAGGGGTGCGCCATTCCCTTCCGGCAAACCTGCTGCCTTCCGAAAAAGATGTGGACCTTCGACGCATCGACATCGACGCCCGACTTCCCCACCGACGAGAGAATGCGACCCCAGTTCGGGTCGCAACCCGCCCACGCGGTCTTCACCAGTGGCGAGTTCGCGATCGAACGGGCGATCACGCGCGCCTCATCCACGTCCCGCGCCTGCTCGATCTTCAATCGGATGAGATGTCTTGCGCCTTCACCGTCGCGCACGATCTGTTCAGCCAGCGATTGACACACGCTCTGAAGAGCTTCCCCGAAGGCCTTGGCCGCCTTCCCAGGCTTCAGCTTCACCCGGCTCGTGCCGCTGGCCAGCAACAGCACCGTGTCATTCGTCGAGGTATCTCCATCGACGGACATCGCGTTGAACGAAGTCGCGACCGCCGCGTCCAAGTGCTCTTGCAGCTCGCGCGGAGACGCGTCCACGTCGGTGAAGATATAGACGAGCATCGTCGCCAGATTCGGGTGGATCATCCCCGACCCTTTTGCGATCCCAAGTACCGCGACCTTCTCGCCATCCGCGGTAATCGCCGCTGACGCAATCTTCGGTACGGTGTCGGTCGTCATGATCGCGTCGGCGAACGCCCGAACGGCGCCCTCGCCACTGCTACGCTCCGTGACGACCTCGGGGATCGCGCCGATCAGCTTCTTTACCGGCAGAGCCACTCCGATGATGCCCGTTGACGACGGGACGACAAACTCCGGAGCCGCCTCGAGCGCCTTGCCCAGCGCGGCGCAGGTGTCGCGCGCGGCTTTCAGGCCGGGCTTGCCGGTGGCGCAGTTCGCGTTGCCGGCATTCACGAGGACCGCCCGTACTCGCCCTTCGGTTGCCGCAAGGTGTTCGCGCCCGACTTCGACCGGCGCAGCGACCACGCGGTTGCGCGTGAAGACCGCTGCCGCCGACGCGCCCAGGCGCGCTTCGGCGAACGCCACGTCGGGACGGCCGCTCGCCTTGATTCCCGCGGTCGCCGACGACCACGTGAACCCGCCCGGAATGTGTAGATGGGTCGTGCCCTGCTTGCTCATATCCTCAGCTTCACCAGTGCCTGCTCAGGCTGCGCGAGGATCGCGAAGCTCGGCAGTTCGCCGCGTACCATCGCCACTTCGTCGCACGCGTGAAGCTTCGGACAGTTCATGCAGTCCTTGTAGATTTTGTCCGGCAGCTCTTCGCGATGCGCGGCCGAGAAACCCATGTGCGCGAAGAACTCCGGTATGCGCGTGAACAGGCACACGCACGTCACGCCGTGATGCGCGGCCTCGTCCATCAGGGCATCGATCAGAACGCGGCCTCCGCCACGTCCCTGTTCGGTGCGGCGGACGACGATGGAACGGATCTCGGCCAGGTGCGTGCCGTACAGGTGCAGCGCACCGCAGCCCACGATTCCGGTCTCATCCTCAACCACGACGAAGTCGCGTATGTTCTCACATAACTCCGCGATGGAGCGCGGCAACAGCGTGCCGGATTGCGAATAGTCGTAGATCAGCCCGTAGATCGCGTCCACGTCCGGAAGGGCGGCCTTACGCGCAAACATGCGAGCCCTCCTTCAACGCGTTCGCTCTCCTCCGCATCGCGATCACGGCCTCGCGGACTCGCGCAGTCGCCGTTCCGCCCACCACATCATGGCAATCGAGAACAGCCCGGAGCGACACGGCTGCGTAGAAGTCCTCGCCGAACTCAGGCGCGATCCGCCGCAGTTCGTCCAAGG
>DASPLH010000038.1:0-24512 GCA_035627675.1 Clostridia bacterium | reverse complement strand
AGATCGACCCGCCCGGAGTTCGCCACCGATTGCGAAAGCGTCCCGTGGATCTCAACATACGAACCACATCCCAAACTGCTCACCGGAATCGTCAGCCGAGGCTTGCCCGGATACCCATTCGGATTGCTGGAATCAGTCGCGCCGGCAGCTTGAGGATTCACGTAGAAGCATCCCGGCGATGCCGCAGAGGGCCAATTGGCACACTTTGTCGCAGGATTTGGCGACGCATCGGTGATGCCCCAGCCAGGGTTTGGAATTCCGATCGGCGCCTGCCATCCCGTAGGTGCTGGCGGTGGCGTGACCGCTTCCGCAGCCGCGGCTGTTCCCGACAGCCCAACGGCAACTGCGGAGGGCGAGCCGGTGTTGTATATGGTCAAGGTCGCTTGATAGGTAGCAGCGGACGGCGGCCTGAATGTCACGGTGACGTTGATGCTCTGCGACGGCGCGAGCGTGACCGGCAGGCTGACTCCGCTGGCCGAAAACGCCGTACTGGAGAAGGCGAGCTGGGAGATCGAGAGGTTGGAGCCTCCTGTGTTCGTCAGCCTCAGCGTGCTGCTGGCGCCCGTACCGGTGTTGATGGTTCCGAAGTTGATGCTCGACGCACCAGGTGTAAGCCTGCCCGCCGTCGCCTCGAATCCGGACCCGCTCAGCGGGATGCTGACGGTGCTGGGCGATCCGTTGTTCACAGCCGTGAGCGTGCCTGTGTAAGTGCCAACCGCGGTGGGCCTGAAGTTCACGGTGACGGCGGCGCTTCCACCCGCGGGGATCGTCAGCGGAAGGGTAGCGCCCGTTATCGAGTACGCCCCATTCGAAACGCTCAACTGGGACACCGTTACGGAGCTTCCACCGCCATTGGTGAGGATGAGAGCCTTCGAACTGCTCGAGTTCAGCAACACGGACCCGAACGCCACCGCAGTCGGATTGGCGGTGACGCTGCCGGCCGGAGCCGCATCCGGTTGAGCCGTTGTACCGTCGGCCTCCTGAGCGCCCACGTCGGGAGCGTTTCCGCCGAACGCCAGCGCCACGCCCTGTCCGCTCGACCAGGTTAGCGACGCATTGAGCGTGAGGGTGTTCGTCGCGTAGTCGATTCTCACGACCCGCGCACGGGCACCGGAGCCCTGCAACTGGATCGTATCGCCAACCTCGCCGGCGATACCGAAGCCGTCGAAAAAGTAGCGGGCATCGGCGACCCGCAGCGAGGTGCCCGATCCAGCAGCAGCCGTCGTCGTCAGGAACGCGCCCGCGTCGATCGCCGCGGAACCTGCCGCCAGCCGGAAGTCGCGCTCCGTCTCGTTGACGAAACCAGGGCTGCTGGTGAACAGGATGTTCTTCGTGCTTGCATTCGCCGTCGCATTGCTGTTCGCCATCTGGGTCGGGCCGCCGGAGCAGTCCGTGTTCCGGTAGTGGAGATTGTTCCTCAGATCGTTGTTGTAGTAACGGGCCGAGTCACTGTCTCCATCCGTTGACAATCCGTAGCAATGGTTGCCGTAGAAGGTGTTGTTGTAGATGCGGTTGCCATACACGTACAGCGCTTCGTCGGAATAGTGCGCCACGCGCAGGCCGCCGCCCTGGTTGTCATAGAACACATTGCGGCGAACAATGCCGTCTTGCCCGGCGAACTGAATACCGTTGTAGTCGTTCGGAGACGTCGAGGTGCGCGTGTAGGTGAACCTGTTGTTCTCCCAAACGTTGCGCTTGGTTGCATTCAGTTTCACCGGCTGGTTGGTGACCATGCCTTCGCAGTCGTACACCTCGCCCGCCTTCTGGCTGGCGTTGTGGAAGGTGTTTCCGCGCACAACGTTGTAGTTGCCGCAGCTTATGTTGAGCAGAGTGTGGCGGCCGGTCCGGATCGTGTTCCCCTGGACCAGGTTGTAGTTCGAATCCTGGAGGTAGACGTTGTCGTTGCCGTTTTCAATCCAGTTGTTCAGCAGGCGGTTGTAATGGCTGCTGACGAACTTGATGGAGCCGGTCGTGCCGCTGGAGGTTGCAACCGTCAGCCTGCTGTTCTTGATGGTGATGTTGTTGGAAGTCTCGATGCGCCCCCAGGCGGTCACGTTCGAGATGGTGAATCCGTCGATTACGATGTGCGACTTGTTGAGGATGTACAGGGCAGGGGCCGAAACACCGGTGATCGTCACCGTCTCGTTCGGATATGCCTTGAACGTGATAGGCGCGCTCTGGGTTCCGGACTGCTGAGGCGTGAACTGCGTGCTGAAGCTTCCGCCGCGAACCAGGACGGTGTCGCCCGGCAAGGCCGCGCCGGAGGCCGAGTTCAGATCGCGGTAGGCCAGCGCCGTGCCTGCGCCGCAGCTGCGCGCGCTCGCGGAGTACGTTGCGCACGAGGCCGTCGTAAGTCTGGAGTCAACGTAGAACGTCCGGCCACCGGTGCTTCCCGTGGCGAGCGTGCCGGTCAATTGAATGTTCAGGGGCGAGTTGGTGGCATTGCTCACCACTTCAAGGTTGCCGTAAGCCGACGTTGAGGTCGGGGAGAAGCGTACCGTCACGGTCGTGCTCGCGCCTGCCGCAAGAGTGATCGGCAACGTGGACGAGCTGCCGCTGAACCCGCTGCCTGTAACGTTCACGTCCGAGATGCTGGCCGCAAGATTTCCCATATTGCTGATGGTGACGGTCTTGGCGAGCGTCGTGCCCGTGGCGACTTCTCCGAATGCAAGTGCGGCGGGGTTCGCCGAGAGCGTTGCCGTGCCCTGCGTCGCGGCCGTTCCCGCAACCGCCAGGATCAGGGGTGAGTTGTCGGCGTCGCCGTAGACGGAGATTGTGCCGGAGTACGAGGCTGCGCTGGTCGGCGCAAACGTGACCGAGTACGTTGTGCTCTGGCCAGGTTGCAAGGTAAGAGGAGCGGAAGAGGAGATCTGGAATGAGCTGTTGGTGGAAGTGACGCTCGTAACGGACACCGCTTCGGTGCCGGTGTTCGACAAGGTAACCTGCTTCGTCGTCGTGGAGTATGTCGCCACCGATCCGAAGTTCAGGGATGTAGGCTGCTGAGCGAGGACCCGCGTCGCAGCCGGGTCGGTGGTGCCCGTGTACTCGAACGCGCCGAGATCGGGAGCCGCGCCAAACGGACGCGACATGCGCAGGGCGTCCCACGCAACAGCGACTGCACTTGCGGCGTCGATCGCCGGGCTGGACTGCGAAAGACGCAAATCGTCCGTGCTGGCCGAGGCAAACCTCGGATCCGCATTCAGGCTGCCGGTCAACGCCTGCGGAGGCGCTCCGGCGCCCCAAAATAAGTTCCTGTTCCCGCTGATCGTTCCGCTTGTACTGCTTGATGCGACGTACGACTCTCCAGAGGCGAGCGCCACGATGTTGTTGTCAAAACGGACCAGGCGGCTCGTCTTCAGCGCGCCCGATTTGCTGTCCGCGCGGCGGCCGCAATCGTACAGCGTGTTGTGCAGGATCGAGACCGCGGTGGAACCCGTGCCAGCCACGTTGAAGCAGGCGTACGTGCCTTCACCGCCGGCGGGTGCCGGGCCGGTTCCCACGCGAATGAGAATGTTGTTCTGGAGCCTGGTAGCGGCTCTCGTCGTGTCGTATCCGGTGATCTTGACGCCGTCGCAGCGCGCGTCGCTGATTCTGTTGCCGTCCAGCGTGATGCCGTAGTTCCAGCCGTTGCCGTCGAGGAAGATGGCGTTGCAGCCACGGGTGTTCCGGACGGTGTTCCAGGAAAATTCCAGATTGTTGCTGGATTCGATCCAGACCGACTGGTAGTCGAGGAGCGAGCTGGCCGACGTAGAGCCCGTATCGTGGATCGTGTTGGCCAGAACCTTCAAGCTGTTGGAGGCGTATGCCCAGAGACATCCACCCTTGTTGCTTCCGTTCGGGCACGAGAGATCGTTGCCGGCCAGCCGCCAATTGTCGTTCCGGGCGAGGTCGAAGGCTGCGGTCAACCCGCGCACCTGGAGTCCGGCAAAGACCCAGTGGTGGGCGTACTTCATGCCGCGAATGCCCCACGCCGTCGATGACGTGGAGCCGATGGTTGCTCTCGCGCCGGGATAAGCAACGACCGCGAATGGCATTGCGGAAGTGCCGGCCCGTGTGATGCTGAGCGCCGACGCATTAACATCGGCAGATGTATCAACATAGCCGTCGCGAACGTAAACAATGTCGCCGGGCGCCATCGTCGAAACCGCCGACTCCAGCGTCCGCCAGGGTTGGTCGACCGAGCCGGCAGCGCTGTCCGCGCCCTGCGGAGATACGAAGTAGATCCTGCCGGCACGCACGGTGAAGCGTACGCCGTTACTTGCAACGCCGTTTACGGTGGCGACGATGTTCCCGGTCTTCGCAGTTGCCGGGAGTTGAAAGCTGATCTTGGTGTCTGTCCACAGAGGATATGTGGTCGCAGCCACGCCGCCGATCGTTACCCTGGAGGTCGCTCGAGAGGTCCCGAAGCCTTCTCCGTAGATCGTGACGAAAGCGCCGCCACCATTGGGGCCACCAGTGGCCGGGCCGCTCGTGAGGTCGGAAGCCAGAATCCTGGGCGTTCCCGTCTGTGCATTCGCCAGCGGAGAGAGGAAGCTTAGAAGAACAAAAGCCAATGTGAATATGAATACTACGGGCCTTTGGGTGGGGGAGATCGTATTGGTCAAACTTGCACCTGTGAATTGTGGGATTGTGGCCTCGAACTGCAAGTAACGTGCCGCTCTGTAACCCCAATGCTTGCAGCGTTTCGTGATCTGCATAAGTGGATGTATCGTGTAGGAAACGCCCGATATGTGCTGTCTTTTCATGGGCAGATCGCCTTAGTTATCTCAACGGGTGTTGAGGTAAATGCACTAGGGGCCCCGTGTGTCTGCTCTCTTTCATACGTTGTTCGGCAACTCGTCGAAAGATTACGTATGCTCTGCCGGCGCAAGTACAGGTACACGTACTTGCGTTCGGAGAGCAGCAACGAGCGGGCGCGGCGACGACGTCCTCCGCGTCGCACGCCGAAGGGGTGCGATCGCGAGTGCGGAAGGAGATGCCGTCGTGAAGTGTGAAGAAGGCCAGGAAATCGGGACGTGATCGACGTCAGAAGTGGCTGTTGGCGGTAGAGGTACTGAACCGGCTGTTGTAGAAAAGGCGAGTTGCTATGATGTCGTTCTCACTATGAAGATCCTTCACATCGCAGGTGCCCGGCCCAACTTCATGAAGCTCGCGCCCGTTGTGCGAGCGCTCCAGGCCATGGATGGTGTGTCGCAGCTGATCGTTCACACCGGCCAGCATTACGACAAGCAGATGTCCGACGTGTTCTTCGAACAGTTGGGGATTCCCGAACCCGACATCAATCTTGCCGTGGGACCGGGCTCGCATGCGCAGCAGACAGCGGAGATCATGACCCGGTTCGAACCGGTGTTGCTTGAGAGCAATCCCGACTGGGTGGTGGTGTACGGCGATGTGAATTCCACGGTAGCCACGGCACTCGTGTGCAGCAAGCTCGGACGGCGTGTCGCGCACGTCGAAGCGGGTCTCCGCTCTCGCGACCGCAGCATGCCGGAAGAGATCAACCGATTGCTTACCGACCAACTGGCCGACCTGTTGTTCACGCCTTCGACCGACGGAGATGAGAATCTGCTGCGGGAAGGCGTCGCGCGCGAGAAGATTCACTTCGTCGGCAATGTGATGATTGACACGCTCATCCGCATGCTTCCGCAGGCGGAGAATGCGAAGCCGTCCGATTTGCCGGCTCGCTACGCGCTGGTCACGATGCACCGTCCGGCGAATGTGGACAACCCCGAGTGGCTGGCGCGGCTGTTCTCATATCTGAGCCGTCTCGGCGAGCAACTGCCGGTCGTTTTCCCCTTGCACCCTCGCACACGCAAGCAGCTTGCATTGGGGGGAGTCGATGTCGCCAATACTCCCAATCTGCGACTGATGGATCCCGCGCCTTACCTCGAGTTTCTTGCACTGCAAAAGGGAGCGACCCTCGTCATCACGGATTCCGGCGGGATACAGGAAGAGACAACCTACCTCGGGGTGCCCTGCCTTACGCTGCGCGACAACACCGAGCGGCCGATCACCGTCGATTTCGGCACGAATATCCTGGTTGGTACGGATCTCGACAAGCTTCCTGCGGCGATCGAAGTTGCACTGCGGCAGGGAGGCGGACGTAAGAGGATTCCGCCGCTCTGGGACGGTCACGCATCCGAGCGCATCGCCCGGATCCTGGTCAACCATATATAAGGATGGCCGGCAGGTTCGCTCTAACGGGCCTTGAAGCGAATCGTCAGCTCGACCGTCCGGTTGATCTTCGGAGCGCCTGGGGGGAGCGCATCGTAACGCCACCGGTGTACCGCGGCGACTGCGCTTCCGACCATCGCCGGGTGCCCGCTCTTCGGGACTACGCTCGCGACCCTGCCGTCAGGCTTGATTGTCACCGTCAACACGACGGGCGTGTTCCTGTGCACAACCGCAAGTCCGGCGGGGTACACGGGATTCACGCGAGCGATGAGGCGTGGCGGTTCGGGCGCAGGCGCGGCAGGACTCTCGGCAAGCTTAGGCAGGCTGGAGCGCTGTGCTGGGATGAAAGACTCCAAGGCCGGAGACGCGGCGGCCGTCATGCTGATCCGAGGAGCGTCCGGCTCGGTGTCAGGCGCACTCCTCATCCTCGTTGTACCCGCAGCGATAGGAATAGCGTCACCGTAAGTGCCGGCTGCCTCGGTCATACTCGCGGATGGCTCCGGTTGGGACTCTGCACGCTTCGTTGCCACGGGTTCCGTTGCTGGACGCACTGCCGCTTCGGCGCCATTCGCAGCTTCGGGCGAGGCCTTTACGGGCGCCCTCTCTCCGGTTGCTGTTACGGACGGTGCGGCCGGGGGGGCCGGCGTCGTGCGGCTACCCCAAAATACGAGCACCGCTGCAAGAACGAGCATCACCGTCATCGATGCAAGTGCTATCCATATAGTCCTTCGTGACCCGCGCTGAGATACCTGGGTGTCGAACTGCGGTACAGGGAACGATTGCCGCGCGGCTCCCTGTGTGTTGTGTGGCGTCGAGACGAGTGCCGCGGCCGGACTCTGCTCGTGCGGCTCTGGGGCTCTGGGGGGCGAAACCGGTGTGGCGACGGCTTCCACCGGCGTATCCGGCAAAAAGTCGGTCAGCTCCGGTTGGGGCTGCTCAACGATTGGTTGAGGTGGTTCGCTCGCCAGCGCAAGGATCCCGACGAGAGCGTCCTCCAACTCATCCGGGGAGATTCGGTGTCCTGCCTCCGAGGCCGACTGGGTGCGCGGGAGGGAAATGGTCCTGGCGAGCGATTCGGCCGCGCCTTCCAGCAGCTTCGCATGCGAAGCAGTGAAGGCTCCCGAATGGGAGGCGAAGGCGGCGATCATCCCTGCCACACCATCTCCGCACACCACCGCGGCAGCGATGATCGAGCCGACCCCGCCTTGCTGTTGGTTGTGAATGACGGTCGATGCCTGCTTGATACACTCTGCGCTCACGCCGGTGTCCAGATTCACGACCGTGCCAATCTCCGGCGCTTCGCCGCAGGATGCCCGGCAAACATACTGCTCGCCCTCACGCAGCGCCACGGCTGCGCCAGACGCGGATAGCAGCCGAAAGACGTTTTCACAGACGTCCTGTAGCCGTGTAGCGCTGTCCCCGAGGACAAGGTCCAGGGCACTCTCTACGTCGAAGTTTGACCAATCTGAATCCATGGCACTGCTGTTCCCGTGCAGGCAGAAGCCTGCGGCTCCCGCCGAGGTGCGCGTTTCTCCTGGGTTGTAGCAAATCGGTAACCGTAGATTACGGTACGGAGACAAGCAACGGAATAGCCGCCACAGCGTAAGTCTCTGCTGCTCATGACCTTGCCTTGGAGGCCGGTTTTACAATCTGCAAAGTGTTGCATGCAAGGCGAATGGATTTACATTTGTTTGTTGACAGATGGAACTTGTTTTCCTACTATGCAGACACTCAGGACGAAGGTTGTCCTTTTCCAGCTCCCCCCGAGTAGTCGTCCCGACGGATCCAACTTGGATTCAGTGATGTGTGTCGATACTGGCCCATGTGCCTTTAAGGGCCCTATCTGACCCATTCCACGCGTTACGCAACGCGTGCCGGATTCTTGTTGGCCCCAGCCGGGCAAGTAAACGGCCCCAGTGATATCGCGCGCACAGCGCCCTTTACCGAATGTGGGGAAATATGGCAGCCACTTCCATCGCCTACGTAAACCGCACTCCCGCTCTCGCCGCCAATCGCGTTCCGCACGTGCTTGTCGTCAATGCCGATCCCGCCATGTGGGAGTATGTCCGCAGACTGTTGGCGGATGAGTACTCCGTGTCGGTGAGTCCCGACGGCGAAGACGCCGTGCGCCAGCTCGCCAGCGGAGTGAAGCCCGACATCGTTCTGTTCAATACCCACCGGTTCGACTCCGAAGGCTTGATGACCCTGTCGGAAATGCGGCTTGCGGCGCCGTGGCTTCGCATCGTCCTGCTGTCTTCTTCCGGCGATGCTCGCGACGTAGTGCGGGCGATGCAGATGGGTGCGCGTGACGTGGTGCAGAAGCCCTTTGGAAGACCGGAGCTTCGCAACGCTCTCCAGGCGTGCCTGGGACGTGGGGACACGTCCGGCGCCGAAGCAGCCCATGAAATCCCGCTCGACGGCGATGTGTCCTTCGTGCATTGCAATCAGCGGATGAAGGAAATCCGCTCGCAGTGCTCGCTCGTGGCGCGTGTGGATTTGCCGGTGCTGATACTCGGCGAGAGCGGTACAGGCAAGGAGATTCTTGCCCACTACATCCACAAGGTGTCGCCTCGCGCACACCGGACGTTCCTCAAGGTCAACTGCGCGGCCATGCCGGCGGACCTGCTGGAGAGCGAACTGTTCGGTTACGAGCAGGGAGCCTTCACGGGCGCGACCAAGGCAAAGCCCGGCAAGTTCGAGATCTGCAACAACGGGACCATCCTCCTCGACGAAATCGGCGAGATGCCTCCTTCGCTCCAGGCAAAGCTTCTCCAGGTGCTCCAGGACGGCAGCTTCTCGCGCCTCGGCAGCCGCACGACGGTGAAGGTGGACGTGCGAGTCATCGCCGCGACGAACATCGATATCAAGGCGGCGATCGCGCAGCGCAAGTTCCGCGAAGACCTGTTCTACCGCTTGAACGGATTCACGCTCAACCTGCCGCCGCTGCGCGAACGCAAGGAAGAGATCCCGATCCTGCTGAAGTACTTCATGCGCAAAATCGCGGAGAAGTACGGTCGTCAGCCGCTCGATATCTCACCGGTGCTGATGCAGGCGTGCTGCAACCACAACTGGCCCGGAAACCTGCGCGAACTCGAGAACTTCGCAAAGCGCTTCCTGGTGCTCGGCGACGAGTCCGTCATGTTGTCCGAACTGGCCCCCGCGGTGGGGTCCTATCCCGAATCGCCGATGGTCGTGGACAGCAACGGGCGCGGTCTGAAGATGCTGGTCAGAAGCCTCAAGGACGATGCCGAGGCGATTGCCATCGCGCGCGCCCTCGACGCAAACGGCTGGAACCGCAAGAAGGCTGCCGTAGATCTCCAGATCAGTTACAAGGCTCTTCTGTACAAGATCAAGCAGTACAACCTGGTGGCTCCGGTTCATGCATAACTCGAACGACCCGAATCTCGAAGTCAGGTCCGATGAGCAACGCGTCGTCATCAACGGTGCCGGCGGGCTCGTGAAAGGCTTCGTCCAACTCGAGAAGGGGATTACCGTCCAGGATCTGCAGCGTCATCGCAACGGCCTGTGCCTGAGCACCCTCAGGTTGCGCCCGCTTGGATCCGGCTCGTACGAGGAGATATCGACAGAAGCCGCCAAGGCCGTGTTTTTCGTGTCCAGCTTCGAAGGAGAGAGAGACCGGAAGGACCTGCGGTTCCATCAGGACTCGCCGGTTCATGACGGCGTCTGGGTGCAGGTGGAGTTTGTGGATGGCGAGATCATGGAGGGAATCCTGCGAAACTCCGTGGATTACCTGCGGGAATCCGCCCTCCTGCTTCTGCCCACAGACCCCGGAGGGAATAACCAGCTGGTTTACGTCCCGAAGACCTCCATCAAAGACTTCCGCGTTCTCGGGGTGCGCGCGATCTAGCCGCTCCAGGCGGCGCGGCATACGGTAAGACGGCAATTCAGGCCAAAAGAGAGCCAGACTCCGCGTCTGGCTTTTTGCTCTTCTAACCGCCCGGTCTATGCGTCGGTGGCGGCGTGCAGGAACTGGTAATGGTGGATCTCGGCGGCAATCCCGACCTGGTCTGGCCAGGCTTTCAGTGACCGGACTACTCTCGCGTTGCAGCGGACACGCAAACTGGTTGTCAGCGTGATTTCTGGCGGAAACGTGATGATGAATTCCACGTCCTCGTTGATCTTGGGTTGGGTTTCGTCTTCGACGAGAAAGAATACCCCGCGTGTGCTTATATCGCGTGTGAACCCAGGGGCTTCGCCACTCTGGAATCTGACTCGCAACGGAATCCGCATCGGGAACCGCTGGGCTGCGCGACGTTCATCCATGTGTTTGGACTACACTCCGTTTTCTAAACGGAACGACCCTCAAAACCGCTCAGTCGACCGTGTTGGTGGAATACCTGGGGCCTACCCCGATGGATCTACTTGCACTTTCGTGGCCTAGACGCGGTCTGAAAAAACACACGAAAACTGCGGGTCTTGCATTCAGAACGTGCAAACATTTGCACAGTTGCGGAAAAATGATGCAGCCAAACCGATACGCCGCTTGGTGCCCGCCTGAAGCTACCGCGCCCCGACACCCGCTTCCCGGTACCATGCGACCGTGTGACCCAGTCCGTCCTCGAACGAAACAGTCGGAGAGTATCCCAGGGCGGCGGCAGCGGCGGAGATGTCTGCCAGCGAGTGCTTCACATCGCCTTCGCGCTCGGGCGCATAGTTCACGCCACCGCTGTATCCGGTCACCTTCCGGAGCGCCTCGAACGCCTGGTTCAATGTGACGCGGACTCCCGTGGCGACGTTGAACATTCCTCCCGCAACAGACGAGTTGGCCTTTGCCGCCTTGAGATTTGCCTGCACCGCATTATCGATGTACGTGAAGTCGCGGCTCGTCTCGCCATCGCCGAAAATCGTGGGCGTCTCGCCTTGCAACATCTGGGTCGTGAACTTGGCCAGCACGCCGGAGTACGGCGAGGTAGGGTCCTGTCGCGGACCGAAGATGTTGAAGTAGCGCAGGGAAACCGTCTCGAGGCCGTACACCTTCCAGAACGAGCCCATATAGTACTCGCCCGCGAGTTTCTGAACAGCGTATGGCGAGATCGGCGCGGGCGGCATATCTTCGCGCTTCGGCAGCGTGGGCTGGTCGCCATAGGCCGACGACGAAGCCGCGTAGATCACGCGCTTCACCTTCGCGTCGCGGGCAGCCACCAGGACCGACAATGTTCCGTCGATGTTGGCAAGGTTGCTCCCAACGGGGTCTTTGACCGACTTCGGCACGGAGGGAATCGCGGCCTGGTGGAAGACATACTGGGCGCCGCCGCATGCACGAGCGACGGTGTCGGGGTCGTTGATGTCGCCCTGGATGAATTCGATCCGGTCGAGGATCTCCGCCAGGTTCTCCATGTTTCCCGTGCAAAGATTGTCGATGCCGCAAACCTGCGCGCCTTCGTGAAGCAGCGCGCGCGCGATGCTCGAGCCGATGAATCCGGCTATGCCAGTTACCAGGACTTTGCTCATAGCCAGAGATTGTAGCAACCGGCGCGCTTCGGTTTGAAGTGCGGTGTTACCGGGCTCCACCGGACATCACGGCGCGGTTCGCGCACTCGCGACAGAACGTGTGCTGCTTGATGTCGATCCACTCCACCGCGTGCGAAGAGGACATGACGCAGAAATGGTCGGGGCAGTGGGTGAGGTGCATCGTGTGTCCAAGCTCGTGCACGGACTCGACCAGCAGGCGCTGGGCGAGCAGGTCGCGATCGTTCGGCAGACCGTAGAACTCCTGGCGCAAACGATGGTAGGACACGACGGCGCAGCGCCCTCCCAACTGTGCCTCGCCGAACACGAACGTAAGAATCGGTATGTAGAGGTCCAGCGAGGTGACGCCGAGCACGCGCCACGTGTTCCGGCCGACGTGGCGAGCCATGGCGTGAAGCAGTTCCGTCGAATGGTACTGCTTGCGCTCGGGTTGGAAGGCGAAGCCGGGATCGATGGGTTCCATCAGGTCGCAATCCACGCGGAACCCGTCGCTCAACTCGTAGCGGAGCCATTCCAGCAGATCCGGGTCGGGCGCCCCGATCGGTAGTAGCTGGAGAGACTTCCTCATTTTTCGACAGCGGCCCCCATGGCAGACTTCGACCAACCGTACTTCTTCAACTTATGGTGCAGCGTTACCCGGTCAATGTCGAGTACCTCGGCTGCGCGGGTCTGGTTTCCGCCACACTCGTCCAGCACCCGGAGGATGTGGGCGCGCTCGATCTCCTCGAGCGAGCGGCCGTCGATGGCCGTCGCAGCCGCCAGGTTGGTACGTCCGCCGACCGTGAAGTCGCACTCGCGAAGCTCGGGTTCCTGTGCGACCACCATGGCGCGCTCCACGGCGTTCTCCAACTCGCGCACATTGCCGGGCCAGGAGTGCTGCTGTAGCTGGTCCATGGCGCGCGGCGAGACCCGCGTGATGCGCTTGTTCATCTCGCGCGAGAACTTGCGGACGAAGTGCGTGACGAGCAGCGGGATGTCCTCCTTCCGCTCGCGCAGGGCCGGCAGTTCGACCCGGAATACGTTCAGGCGATAGAAGAGGTCCGGCCTGAACTTGCCTTCGTCGATCAGGCGCTCGAGCGGCTTGTTGGTGGCCGCCACGCAGCGGAAGTCCACCTTGACGGACTGATTGCCTCCGACGCGCACGATCTCCCGCTCCTGCAGGACGCGCAACAGGTCCGTCTGCGTCTTCAGGCTGATATCCCCGATCTCGTCGAGGAAAACCGTGCCACCCTCGGCAACTTCGAATTTTCCCTTCTTGCGGTATTGCGCGCCGGTGAATGCGCCCTTCTCGTGCCCGAAGAGCTCACTCTCCAGCAGGGTCTCCGTCAACGCTCCGCAATGGATCGCAACCAGCGGATGGAAGCGGCGGGCGCTCGCGTAGTGCACGGCGCGGGCGACCAGCTCTTTTCCGGTTCCGCTCTCTCCGGTGATGAGCACGGTTGCGTCGGTGGGGCCGACCGTCTGTATGGCCTCGAATACGCGCGCCATGGCGGCGCTCTGGCCGATGAGTTCGCTGGGCCGCGTCACTTCGCTCACGTGGTCCCGCAGTCGCGCGCTTTCCTCTCGAGCCCGACGGTGCGAAAGCGCATTCTCGATGAGGTGCGCGATTTCATCCGGGTCGAGCGGCTTGGTGACGTAGTCATACGCCCCGTTCTTCAGCGCCGTGACCGCGGTCTCGACCGATGCATACCCGGTCATCATGATGACGACGAGCTCGGGGTCGAGTTCGTGGATGCGCTTCTGGAGTTCGATCCCGTCGGTGCCGCGCATCTTGATGTCGAGCAGGGCAAGGTCGAATCGCTGCTCGGCGAGTCGCAACAGCGCGTCATTCGCGTTCTCCGACGTGACAACTTCGTATCCTTCTTCCCGGAACCACTTACCCAGGGAATCGCGTACGCTGAGTTCATCGTCCACGATCAGCAGGCGTCCCTTGTTCTCGTTCACGGTATTGCTCCTATCTCACGCGCGCCGGCAGGACTACGCGCCGGCGCCGGCCAGTGCCGATTGGGCTTGTTCGGAGACGCGGGAATCCAGCGGCAGGATCACCCGGAATGTCGTTCCAACGCCCAGTTCCGATTGCAGATCGATGCGGCCGCCATGCCGCTCGACGATTCCTTTGCTGATCGCACAACCAAGGCCGACGCCCTTGCCGACTTCCTTGGTCGTGGTGAAGGGCTCGAAGATCTTGGTGTGGAGTTCCGGAGGGATTCCCATGCCGTCGTCGCGCACCTTCAATTCGATCTCGTTGTGTTCGAGCAGGGTAGTGCTGACCCACAGGTTTCCCCCGTGCGGCATGGCGTCAATGGCATTCATGATTAACGCCAGCAGAACCTGCTCGATCTGCGATCCGTCGCAGTACGCGCTGGGGAGCGCCTTCTGAAGTGAAACCTCAACATGGACGTTCTGGAGATCGATTTTGTGCTGCACGAGGCGAACGGCGCGCGTGGTGATCTCGTTCAGGTCCGTGCTTTCCATGTGGATGGGTGCCCTGCGCGAGAACATCAGGAGGTTTTTGACGAGATCGCCGCACCGGCGGCTCTCGTTGGCGATCAGGTCAAGGCACTCTGTCGCCTCCTTTTTCTCTTCCGCCGTGGTGAACCCGCGCAGTATCCATTTCTTGACCAGCTTCGCGTAGGTCAGAATGCCGGCGAGCGGGTTGTTGATTTCGTGCGCGACGACGGCCGCCATCTCGCCGATGGTGAGCATCTTTTCAACCGTCATCATCTGCTCGTGGGCGCGCTTGAGTTCGCGCGTCTTCTCCTCGACGCGCCCCTCGAGGGTCCGCGTCCAGGCTGTGATCTCGTTGCGCGCTTCCAGCAGCTGCTGGCTCATGGTGTTGAACGAATCCGCCAGCTGGCCGGTTTCATCACTGGTGGCGACGTCGATCTGGTATCCGAGAGCGCCGGCGGCGAGACGCTCGGTTCCGGACTGAAGCGCGCGCATCGGTCTATGCACCAGCCACCAGATCACCATCCAGGTCATCGCCAGGATCGCCACTACGGCGAAGAAAGTGTAGGTGAACATGCGGCGATGAATGGACGCGAGGTTCGCGTCGGCTTCGGCCAGCGACATGTGCGCGTCCAGCACCCCGAGCACCTTCTGTTCGGCGGGATGCGCGTGGCACGCCGCGTTGCTGCATGCGGGTTCATTGTTGATGGGCGTGATGACGGCGAGAACGCGGTGGTTCTTCTCGTTGTAGATCCGGAAGCGCTCGCGCGGCTTGTCCAGCGTCAGCTTGGCCTCGTCTTCGTGACAGCCGCTGCACAGTTCGTGCCCCTTGTCGATGAGCTTGCCCACTTCCTCGGGATCGGTCGAATAGCTGATGCGGCCATCGGCCTTGACGATACGCAAACGCTCGACGCCGGGCTCGGAGGCGATCGTCCCCATCATTTCGTAGAGAGCCGTGCGGTCGTCGCGCAGCATGTAGTGCGAACCGCTGCGAACGACGACTTCACTCATGCGTGACGCAGACCGGAAGGTGTTAGCCTCCACGTTCCTGCGCGCCAGTCGCATGTTCATCAGTCCGAGTCCTCCGAACGTGGCCACCATCGAGGCAACCAGCACGATGAGGAGCTTGGTCGCAATCGACTGGTTCGGCAGCAACGAGCGCCACCCGGAACAGAAGCGGACCAGGGCGCCGGGAAGGGATGTGGCTCCCTGGCTCCGCGCACTGCCTCCAGCGGGCCCTTGCGGGCCCGAGGAGGACAGCTTTGTTCGATCAACGGCGGGCATGACCCACCAGTTCGGGTTCGTCGGCCGTCGCCATCGCAAGCGCAGGCTGGCGATATCCGCCAACGGCAGGGCTCGGTTCGTGTCCTTCTTCATCCGGGAAGATGGGCAGGTACTTCACTGCCATCGCGAAGAGGAAGAAGCCGAGAGCGATGATCATTGCCGTAATGGAGAACTCGGTCCACTTCGGCAGATAATGCTGGCCGACCGAGGTCTCTATTCCGGTGATGCTGACGTTGAGGCGGTTCGTAATGAACCCGAGCAGCGTCAGTACGGCGGATAAGTACAGGCCTTGCGGCGATTGGCGCAGATTCTTAAAAGAGAGTATGAGGATCGGTAACACCATCGAGAGCGCCAGCTCGGCCCACAAGAAGTACGCTTCGTAACTCGGCTTCACGATCGCGGCCAGTTGTCCGCGATGCAGGAAGTCTTCAAACCGCAACAGAACGAGGACGCAGAGGACCACCAGGAGAGCGCGGCCCAACTCCTGGAGCACGGGCAGCTCAAGCTGACGTCCGAAGGCCCGCGAACTGAGCGTTGACTCGAAGATCGTCATCGCAAGTCCGACGGCTATCGCCGAAATGAAGAAGAAGAACGGCAGTGCAGGCGTGTACCAGAATGCATGCAGCTTGCTGGGCATGATCAGGTACAGAGTGCCGAGTGACGACTGGTGAAGCGTGGAGAGAATCACGCCTGCGATGACCAGCGGGATGAGCATGGCGCGGACGATCTTCAACGGGAACTGGAGGTTGAAGCGCTCCAGGACGACCGGCGAGAACTCCAGCGCAAGCACCGTGGTGTACAGCATGACGCAGAAGCCCACCTCGAACATCACCGAGTGTGGATTCATGTAGATGAGCTGGTGCCAGATGAACCACGGCCGGCCAAGGTCGTAGCAAAGTCCAAAGATCACCAGGCAGTAGCCCATGAATGCAGTCAGTACGGTGGGGCGAACGATGGAATGCAGACGCTTGATGTTCAACAGGTGAACGGCGCCGGTAACGCAGAATCCGCCGGCGGCCAGCATGACGCCGCAGAGGATGTCGAATCCGATCCAGATGCCCCATGGGAACTGGTCAGACATGTTGGAAACCGCGCCCAATCCTTTGAAGAACCGGACATACGTGGAGTACAGTCCCGCCATCATGATGAGAACGAAGACGACTCGCCAGAAGGTCAGTTTGATCTTCACCGCGCACCCCCGTGCTTCTCTTCCGCTTCAGCGGCGGCAACTTCCTCGCGGCGGTGGGTGATGAAGTACACGCCGCCGAGAACCAGGCCCCACACCGGCACGAAGTCAGGAATCTTCGAGAGGACCTTCATGGTCCGCTCCGGTAGCGGGTCCGTCGGGAGGTTGATCGGCATGCCGAACTCGGCGAAGTCGACCCCGGAGAGCATCAGAACGTCAGTGCCGCCAACTTCATGCTCGCCGTAAATCTTGTCGATGTATTGCGAGGGGTTGGTGCGGATTCTTTCGCGCGCTTCCACCAGCAGTTCTTCGCGGTCGCCGAATTTCGTGGCGCCGGTCGGACACGCGGAGGCACAGGCGGTTGGCCGGCCCGCTGCAACATCGTCCGGACACATGATGCACTTCTGCACCCGCGGGTTGAGCTTGCCCCACTCGTACTTGGGAACGCCAAACGCGCATGCCGCCATGCAGTAGCGGCAACCGATGCACTTGTACACGTCGTACACCACGGGACCGTCCGCCGTCTTGCGGAAGGCGCCGACCGGGCATACCGATGCGCATGCAGGATCTTCACAGTGTTGGCACAGGCGGCGGAAGTACTTGTCGCCCTTCTCGAGGACGACCGTGAACTTGTGGTCGGACTGTACCGTTTCAGCGGCGACTTTATCGTCATACGGCAGATTGTTCTTCTGCGCGCATGCTCGCTCGCACTCTTTGCAATTGACGCACATTGTGGCGTCAAAAAGGATGGCCTTGCTCATACGCTCTCCACGACCAACGCGGGGTTTTCGGTCAGCGTTTGTCGCCTCCGGTTAACGGACCCGAGTCGGCTGGGCAACGGATCATCGGTTGCAGGATCGCAACCGTTGCCTCGTTGCTCCGCCGGCACGCGGCCCGGCAGTTTACGGCAACGGGGCGCTACTTCTTCGCTCCGAGTTCCTTCACCAAGGCAGCCAATCTCGTTGCTTCCTCCTTTGTCATCCCACGGTAGGCAAACGCATGCGATGGGCGACGCTGAACTCCGCCATTGAGAATGGCGTCTTCCAGTTCCGCCCGCGTGCGGTTCCGCACCTGCTCCGAAGCAAACGAACGGATCGGTGCTTTCTTGGCTATGGGAGTCGCGGCAAGACCGTCGGCGCCATGACACGCGGCGCACCGGGTCCTGTAGAGACTGGCGGTATCGTCAGCCGCCCAGGAGAGGTTTGGCAGTGCAAGCAGCATCACCAAACCCACAGCTGGAACGGCCATCCTGGCCTTGGAGAATTCCATAATCATCTCCGTCCCGCTGGGGACTTACGGCTCTGCTACAGCACTGGAACGTTTCGAAGCCGGGTCTGCGTTCCAGCCCGCGTCCGGCTTGCGCCGAACCCGGATTTGACTTGGATCTGTTGGGGTCAGACCACCGGTCAGCCCGACTATGTTCCCGTTACCATTTTGAAACGGTGACTTGGGTCACGCCGGATCGTGAGACAAAACGTGTATGAATGTTCGCAAACGACGAAGAAGGCCGCTGGACGGGCGTTTCGAACGAAACAAGGCGGGGTGACTGTTGCGTTCCACAACGGACAAATTCTGCTGAAAAATCTTGCACTGTTGAATTTCGCGACGTTGGAACGCGACTGCGAGACCGAAGTGTAGTGCTTCTCAACGCCCAGCGGACCCCATTCGGGACTTACATGGAATCGCTACAGCATCGAACGACGCTCTTTTGTTCCAAAAAGAAAACGTCCGCAGCGATGCGGACGTCTTCTAAATCGATACTGAATTATGCGCCCACGAGTCGCTCCAGAGCGGGCTTGTTCTTGATGAGCAGGGTAGAACCCTTGAGCACCGCGATCTGCTTCTTGCGGAAGTCGGCGAGCGTGCGCGTAACGGTCTCGCGCGAGGTTCCTATGATTTGGGCGATCTCTTCGTGCGTCAGCGCCACCTTCACTCGCATGCCATTATCGTCGGCCGTGTCTCCGTGCGACCACTCCAGCAGCAGACGCGCCAGCCGCTCGGGAGCCGAGTGTGACAGGCCCAGCGACCGGATCTGCTGGTATGCCGATTGGCAGTCGCGACTGAGATGCTGAGCGGCCTTGAGGCAGGCATCGCCATGTTGTTGCAGGAATCGCAAGAAATCTTCGCGCTTGATGAAATTGAGCTGGCAGGGCTGGCCGGTTTCTGCGGTGATTTCGTAAGGAGTGCCGGACACGGTTGCGTGCAACCCGAGAACTTCGCCAGGTTGAGCAATCTTCAAGATAAGGGTCTTGCCATCGCTCGAAGTGGTGGAGAGCTTTACACGGCCCTTGCACAGCATATAAATACCGCGGGGAGACTGGCCTTCGACAAAAAGGACGGCTCCGGCTGGATATGCTGCGGTAAACTTGACCTTCTCGAACGCTTCGAGGGATGTTTTTGGGAGTCCACAGAAGAAACTGTCCGACCGCAGCTTGCAGATCAAACAGTTTTCGACTAACTCCAGGCCGTATGGTGAACCCACCTGTGCTCCTCCACTTACCTTGATTATACGCCGTTCAGCACTGCCTATGTGCCATCCGGGTTTGGTCGCCCCGCCCCCGCGGTGCTGCCTTGACACCGCTGGTGCGCGGCCTTAAGGCAGGCCAGGGGACTTCCGGCTGCGGACGTGCTCGGCAACTCGGCTCTACAGCCCTGTTATATCGATGGCCGGGGAGCTCATTTGGTTCCAGTTTAGGTCCGGTACTTTGGGTGATTTATATCACATCCGCGGTGTGACGAGAATTACAGACCTCAGTTTTGTCTTCGTTCACAATCGATCCAACTTAAACAAACAGGGGCGAGTGGCGCTGATCGTATTACAGCGTGACGCGCTGGTCGGGAAGCAAGGACCTACCCTCCACACCACCCACCTTGCTGCCCGCGGACGATGCGATTCGATCGTCCAGCGCAAACGTTGAGACCATCCCCATCCCCATAAGCGCATTCGCCCCTGAATATTTCCTATCGTTTCATTCCCAGTTTTATCCCTTAACTACTGAATCGCGCGGGCTACGCAGCGCTCCGGTGATCGAGCGACAAAACGCCGCGTGCGATCGAGGCGCAGCGGGTGGTTGCGTGCGACCCTTCGGGTCGCCGGGTGCGCGCCCCTCACCGGTTTCGGAGTGCTGTATTTTTGTCGCGGCGAGGCGGGAAAAGGAATACTATTCCGCGCACGCACACCAACGTGCGCTTGGGGTGAGGGCCCGCCGAGCACTGCTCTCCGGAACCCGCACTGGAACGCCGTCGAACATGGGCCTCGCACGCGGTGGAAATCCAGCTGCCGCGCCCGACCCTTATTCGCATTCTTCGTTGCAAGTGGACTGTTCGCATACGTCGGCGTCGTTTGCACCGGCGCGAGATGCTTGATTTCGAGCTTTCGACTTCAGGCGTATCGCGCGCCAGGTGTGTCCAGTACACCCGGTTTGTCTGCATCCAGCTGACACGGAGCGAATATGGTCACAACCTCGAAATTGCCGGCACAGATCGATCACCTGTCCAGTAGCGCAGAGCAATACGCCGCGCCGGATGTCGTCCGCCACCAGGCCCTCCTGCAAGATTTCAAGTCGGAATATGAACGCTCGATCTCGGACCCTGACAAGTTCTGGGCCGAGACCGCCGAGCAGTTCGTGTGGAGCAAGCGGTGGGAGAAGGTCAGCGAATTCGACGGCGTTCACCACAAGTGGTTCCTCGGTGCGCGGACGAACATTACGGTGAATGCGCTGGACAGGCACGCCAAGAGCGACCGCTTCAATCATGTCGCGTACATCTGGCTTGGCGAAGACGGCTCCGAGCGCGTCGTCACCTACGGACAGCTCTACAGGATGGTCTGCCGGTTCGCGAACGGACTGAAGTCGCTCGACGTGCGCAAGGGCGACCGCGTCATCATCTACGCGCCACTCACGATCGAAGGCATCGTCTCGATGCTTGCCTGCGCGCGCATCGGAGCCATTCACTCCGTCGTTTACGCCGGGCTTGGGCACCAGGCGTTGCGCGACCGGATCGTGGATGCGGAGGCGAAGATCGTCATCGCCGGCGAACTCGGATACCGCCGCGGTAAGCCGGTTCCGCTCAAGACCATCGTTGACGAAGCGGTTGCCGGGCTCGATTTCGTGCAGAACGTCATCGTGATCAAGCGCAGCAGCACTCCCTTCGGGCCGGCGACGCCGAAAGAGATCAGCTATACCGACCTGATGAAGCACGTCGCCGAGTGTCCTGCCGAGGACATGGATTCCGAGGATCCGCTGTTCATCCTCTACACGTCGGGGACGACCGGCAAGCCGAAGGGCGTCGTCCACGTGCACGGCGGGTACATGGTTGGCACGACCTATCATCTCCGCAATTTTCTCGACGTGGGTCCGCGCGACATCTTCTGGTGCACGTCGGACATCGGCTGGATCGTCGGCCACAGCTACATCGTGTATGCCCCGCTCTGTGCCGGGTGCACGACGCTGATCCGCGAAGGCGCTATCGACCACCCGAAACCCGGAACCGCGTGGCGCATCGTGCAGCGCTACGGGGTGACGAAGATGTTCACCGCTCCGACCGCGCTGCGGATGTTCATGCGCTACGGCGAGCACATCCCTTCGAAGTACGAACTCACGACCCTGCGGGTGATCTCCTGCGCCGGGGAGCCTCTCAACCCCGAGGCCTGGCGCTGGGCGCAGACCTATCTTGGCGGCGATGGCAAGTGGGGATACGTGGTCGATAACTGGTGGCAGACCGAACTTGGCGGTCCCACGCTCGGCACGCCCGTCACGATGCCCATGCGGCCCGGCAAGGCCGGACTGGCGCTGGCGGGCGTAGAGGCCGACGTCGTGGACCTGGACGGCAATTCTGTACCTCCCAACGTCGGCGGAAGATTGGTCCTGAAGCGGCCTTTCCCGCACATGATGCGCACGGTGTGGAAGGAAGACGCGCGATACGCCAACGACTGGCAGCAGATCCCCGGCTGTTACGTGACGGGCGACGTTGCCACCAGGGATGAGGATGGCTACTTCGCCGTGCTGGGGCGTACCGACGACGTGCTCAACGTCGCCGGACATCGCATCGGCACCGCGGAAGTCGAGAGCGCGCTGGTGTCGCACGCGTCCGTCGGCGAAGCCGCCGCCATCGGCATTCCGGACCCGATCAAGGGCGAGTCGATCAAGTGCTTCGTCCTGCTGCGGCAGGGCCACGCCGGGAACGACGATCTCTCGAGACAGCTGATCGAGCACGTGCGAAAGGAACTTGGTCCTGTAGCGACTCCGTCGGCCATTGAGTTCGTGGCCGCGCTTCCGAAGACGCGTTCCGGTAAAATCATGCGACGTCTGCTAAAGGCGAAGGAGACCGGCCAGGACATTGGGGACATCTCGACTCTGGAGCAATAAGCATCTGCGTGGAAGCGATGAGCGTGGCCAGGTTGCCGCCTCGCTCATCGCTTCTCTCGTTGGCGCCGAAGCTGGATACGGGAGCGCCTGATGGCCAACACACCATCTATGTCACAAGTCAATATCGATTCCATCCTGCATGAAACCCGCGTATTCGAGCCCTCGCCCGAGTTCAGTGCGAACGCGCACATCAAGAGCAAGGAAGAATACGAGCGCCTGTACGCGGAAGCCAAAGCCGATCCCGGGAAGTTCTGGGGCGACATCGCCAAAGAGCTTCACTGGTTCAAGCCTTGGGACAAGGTTTTCGAGTGGAACGCTCCATGGGCAAAGTGGTATGTGGGCGGACAGATCAATCTCTCGTATAACTGCCTCGATCGCCACGTTCAGACCTGGCGGCGAAACAAGGCGGCGCTCATCTGGGAAGGCGAGCCGGGCGAAACCCGCACGCTCACCTACCAGCAATTGCTGAGCGAAGTCGAGCGGTTCGCAAACGCGCTCAAGGGCCTGGGCGTGAACAAGGGCGACCGCGTCGCGATTTACATGGGCATGGTGCCGGAACTTGCGGTGGCGATGCTCGCCTGCGCCCGCATCGGAGCCGTGCACTCGGTGATCTTCGGCGGCTTCTCGGCCAATGCCATCGTCGATCGCGTGAACGACCAGGAAGCCGTCGCAATCGTCACGCAGGACGGCTCTTACCGTCGCGGCGCAGAGGTCAAGCTGAAGGCAACGGTGGACGAGGCGGTGGAGAAGTGTCCCACGGTGAAGCACGTCGTCGTCTTCAAGCGCACCGGCTCCGACGTGCAGATGCGCGATGGGCGCGACCACTGGTGGCACGAACTCATGGCCAGGGCCGACGGCAACTGCCCGGCCGAGCCGCTCGACAGCGAGCACCCGCTCTACATCCTGTACACCTCGGGTACAACGGGGAAGCCCAAGGGCATCGTGCACACGACCGGCGGATACTCGGTCGGCACCTACATCACCACAAAGTGGGTCTTCGACCTGAAAGATGAGGACGTTTACTGGTGCACGGCCGACATCGGCTGGGTCACGGGACACAGCTACATCGTGTACGGGCCGCTCCAGAACGGGGCCACCGCGCTGATGTACGAAGGCGCTCCGAACCATCCCGACCTCGACCGCTTCTGGGCGATCATCGAGAAGTACAAGGTCAACGTCTTCTACACCGCGCCGACGGCCATCCGCACGTTCATCAAGTGGGGCGAGGAGTATCCGAACCGGCACGACATGAGCAGCCTGCGCCTGCTCGGTTCGGTCGGCGAGCCGATCAATCCGGAAGCCTGGATGTGGTATCGCGAAGTCATCGGCAAGAACCGTTGCCCGATCGTGGACACGTGGTGGCAGACCGAAACCGGGGCCATTATGATCTCGCCGCTCCCGGGCGCGATCGCCACCAAGCCGGGTTCCGCGACGCGTCCGTTCCCCGGCATCATCGCCGAGGTTGTAACGCGTTCGGGCGAGAGAGTGCCGGAAGGCTCCGGCGGCTACCTCGTCATCAAGCAGCCGTGGCCTTCGATGCTGCGCACGATCTGGGGAGACCCCGACCGGTACGTGAAGCAGTACTGGAGCGACATTCCGGGCGTGTACTTCACCGGTGACGGCGCGCGCGAGGATGCCGACGGGTACTTCTGGGTGATGGGACGCGTGGACGACGTGCTCAACGTGAGCGGGCACCGCCTGTCAACGATGGAGATCGAGTCCGCGCTGGTCGCGCACGACAAAGTTGCGGAGGCGGCGGTCGTGGGCCGTCCCGACGCGATCAAGGGACAAGCCGTTTCGGCATTTGTAACCCTCGAGGCCGGACACAAGCCGAACGACAAGTTGAAGGACGAGCTGCGGCAATGGGTGGCGAAGGAGATTGGCTCGATGGCGAAGCCGGACGACATCCGCTTCACCGAGCAGTTGCCAAAGACGCGCTCCGGCAAGATCATGCGCCGCCTGTTGCGTGAACTGGCTAGCAGCGGCGAAGTGAAGGGCGACACGACGA
This sequence comes from Clostridia bacterium, assembly GCA_035627675.1. GTDB lineage: Bacteria > Acidobacteriota > Terriglobia > Terriglobales > Acidobacteriaceae > DASPLH01. The sequence goes on along the minus strand of DASPLH010000038.1, from coordinate 556 downwards.
CGCTGGAAGACTTCTCAGTCATCTCGAAGCTGAAGGAGAGCGAGGAGTAAGCCTCTCGCGCACGCCATCCCGAGCGAGGCAGGCGCCCGATGCGCCTCCGAGCCGAAGGACCAACGGCCGCCCCAGGCGGCCGTTTCGTTTGGTGCGAGGCATTCGTGCTGGCCAGAACTCCGTTTCCGTTCTAGAATCCGGCCACTTCAACGGTGGGAGGGGAAAAGCATGAACCGCATCCGAGTGGCACCCGTCGTGGTTGCCGCGCTGGTCCACTTCATCTTCGGAGCCGTCTGGTACACCGCGCTGTCCGAGCCCTGGTTGCGCGGCATCGGCAAGACCACCGAAGAACTCATGGCCGCGACCGGCGGCAAAGAACCGATCGCGCCGTACCTGGTTTCGTTCCTCTGCAGCCTGGTGATCGGCTACACGCTCGCATGGCTGTTGCCGCGTGTTGGGACCGTGAGCGCTGCCGCCGGAGCGAAGCTGGGACTGATACTCGGCATCGGCATCGTGGTCACGACAACCTGGACGGAGTACGCATTCGAGATGCGCTCGTTCGGCA
>DASPLH010000037.1:0-16579 GCA_035627675.1 Clostridia bacterium | reverse complement strand
GTGAATCTTGGCGGGAGAACGGTCACAACCGCGGTGTCGATTTCGAAACTCGAGACTACCGACGAAGACGACCACTTCTGGGCAAAAGTAGCCGTCCGCAGCTATTGCACAATAAGTGGCGACGTCGTTTACTGCCCAGTCCAGGACCCGCCGGCTCCCAATCCCAACAGCTACGCCAAGAAGATCTATGGCGCGTACAACATCACCTATGAGCTTCAGGTACGTAACGACGACGGATATGTCTACGCTGACTGCCCGATTCTAATTTTTGCTTACGCCTGAGGATTGGGTGACGGCACATCGCGATTCTGAGGAGTACAAAAATGTCAGGTCCGACCAAAGAGAACGTCACCCCCTTTTCAGACGGTTCGAGGCTTGAATCTTGTGTCGTTTACCATCGAGAGACCGGGAAAATCGTTCATGTTCACGAGGTGGTCACACTCCCAGGAGTAGAAGCTCCCCAAGAGGCGGACTCTTTCCGAGAGGCTATCTCCCTTGCCGCCGAGAGGAGTGGAATCGTCTCCACTGAATTGGCCGTTATTCGCGTCGAGCGCGAGCAGATGAAACCAGCGGTCGATCTCAGATACAAAGTGGATGTGAAGGAGCGTCGTCTGGCTGAGGAACATGTTCCCCGTCGGCCTCAAACCAGCCGTCCGTGAAGGATTAGTTTGGTGACCCGAATCGGCGAAGCTAGACGCCGGGTGCCCCACATCTGCTTGAAAGCCAGATGTGGGATTCGCCGCCTCGCTCAGGATGAAATGAGAAGTTCGGAGTAGCGGACGTTTCGGGTGTGTCCGACGTTTGGGGCGCAGTTACGCTGTGATGTAACCCCATGCAGCCAACGGAGGGCTTGCACGGGCCACCATCCAAACTCCTCCTGTTTACCCCTTCGATTCGCATTTTGCGAGGCTACGCTCAGGGCGTAAGTCGTGCTGTTTACTGCGGTTGGTTGCCGTTCGCTGCACACCCGCTTCACTCTCCATACGTGACCCGCGGCACTGAGGTTTTGCGGCAAATCGGCCACACTGGTTTGTTCGCAGACGTGTGCGCCGACGTGTATCTGTTCGAGTGAATCGTTTTCGGCGCGCGCTTGCGAGTGAATCCAGTGATTGGAGCGTGCATGAGCGCGACGCCGACTCTCTCCCCCTCCGAAAAGCGAGCAGACCTGAAGATCATCCAGCCGGCTACGACCTACACCGGCGGTCCGATCCGTCCTATCCAGCCAGGCCTGCCGAAGCAGACGCAGTCGCTGTGCCCCGAGTGCAGCAAGGTCATCGATGCCCGCATCTTCGAAGAGAACGGCAAAGTGATGATGGAGAAGTCCTGCGCCGAGCACGGCGAGTTCAAGGACTGCGTGTTCTCCGACGTGAAGCTCTATCTGAAGATGGAGCAGTGGCAGTTCGGCGACATGAAGGGCTTCCAGAACCCGGCGATCAACAAGGGTGCGGAGAGCAAGTGTCCGGATGACTGCGGCATGTGCTCGCTGCACACCTCACAGACGGCGCTGGCCAATGTTGACCTGACGAACCGCTGCAACCTGACTTGTCCGGTGTGCTTCGCCAACGCGAATGCCGCCGGCTACCTCTACGAGCCCGACATGGACCAGGTGAAGGTCATGTTGAAGGCCCTGCGCGATGAGCGTCCGGTGGACGCCCGCGTGGTGCAGTTCTCGGGAGGCGAGCCAACCGTCCACCCGAATTTCATCGAGATCCTCGCGCTTGCCAAGGAGATGGGCTTCAGCCACATCCAGGCGGCGACCAACGGAATCCTGATCGGCAGCAGCCTGGAGTTCGCGCAGAAGTGCAAGGACGCCGGCCTGGCCACGCTGTATCTCCAGTTCGACGGCGTCAGCGACGACATCTACCGCAAGACCCGCGGCGAGCCGCTGCTCGACAAGAAGATGCAGTGCATTGAGAACTGCCGCAAGGTTGGAATGAAGATCGTCTTCGTCCCCACGATCGTGAAGGGCCTGAACGATCACCAGCTCGGCGACATCCTGCGCGTTGCCATCGAGAATGTGGACACCGTCAGCGGCATCAGCTTCCAGCCGGTTGCGTTCACCGGACGCATCTCGCGCCACGAACTGGAAGAGAAGCGCTTCACGCAGGCCGACCTGGCTCACGGACTCTCCGAGCAGACGGGGATGTTCGACAAGTACGACGACTGGTTCCCGCTGTCGTTCGTGACGCCGTTCAGCAAGCTGATCGCGGCCATCGAACAGCGCGGCGTGCCCACGATCTCGTCGCACCCCCACTGCTCGCTGGGCACCTACATGTTCGTGGACGAGAAGACGCGGACGGCCGTCCCGGTCACGAAGTTCATCGACATGCCGGCGATGCTCCAGGACATTGAAGAGCTGGCGCAGAAGACCGAGAAGTCGTGGATCAAGTCGAAGTACTACCGCGGCGTGCAGGCGTGGGCGAGCCTCAGGAAGCACTTCAAGGCCGAGCTTGCGCCTCCGGGACTTACCTTCGAGAAGTTCCTCGACACCCTGCAGGGCATGACCAACAAGAAGCTGGGCCGCGACGGCATGGACGGCACCTTCACCTACCGCACGCTGCTGGTGGCCGGCATGCACTTCATGGATCACTACAACTACGACGTCGAGCGCGTGAAGCGTTGCGTCATTCACTACGCCGCGCCGGACGGCAAGCTGTACCCGTTCTGCACGTATAACTCGGGTCCGACCTACCGCGAGAAGATTGAAAAGCAGTACTCGATCCCGTTCGAGAAGCAGTTGGAGCGCTTCGGGCTTGGCGGCAACGGAAGCGGCAAGTCCGAGCCGGTACGGATCGGCTAAGCGTAGTCCTTCGGAGTATCCAGACCCCGGTCCGCGTGGACCGGGGTTTTTGGTATGGTGCGTCACGGAAAGCCGTTGCGCTTCCATGCGGTAGAATCCGGCCATGCGCAAGACCGCCCTGGTTGTCCTGACGCTGCTGGTGGTGCTTACCTCCGGATGCAACATGTGGACCGAGAAGAAGAACCCGTCATGGAAGCAGGCGACCAGCGGGGAGCACCTGGGCCGGCTGCTATGGGACGACCTCGCGGCCAGCCGATGGGACTCGGTCGAGCGCCGGGTTGCCGAATTCGCGATCGTTACCGACGGTTCCCGTTCGCATAGTGGGCGCGAGGCGGTCGTCTCCTACTTCAAGTCTCTGCATGTGCCCTCGGCGCATATCGGTGAACTGGAGTCCCGCATGAACGGCGCCGACCTGGTTACCACCTACACAGTGGCGATTGGGAGCGCGGAGCCGAAGCGCATGTTGACCGTATGGCAACAAGTTGGCGACGATTGGTTACTTGTGGCGCATTCGTCCACCGGTACTCTAAAGGACTAAACTTTCGTAACTCCTCTAGCTTCACTCTCTTAGCACGCCCTCCAGAGTCTCGGGATATACTCCAGTTGCTTTTCTCCCCCGGCTTCACACATTGAACCGCTTGCGCTTCATGGAGACCGACCCTGCTACGCAGTTATCAGTCAGCGGGGCGCATGAAGGAGCGGTAGTCGGCGTTTGCAGAGAGCGACAATGGCAGTCGAACGGCAAAAAGGCTTTTCTCTCATAGAGTTGCTCGTTGTGGTGGCGATCCTGATGTGTGTGGCGGCGGTGGCGACGCCCAACATGATCGGCATCATTGCAACGTCGCGGATTCGCAGCAGCATGGGCAATCTGTCGGGCTTCATCCAGAACTGCCGCAGCACCGCTGTCCGCTTCAATACCACCAAGTCGGTCTTTAATACGCAGATCCAGGGTGGGCCATTCGCCTATATCGCCGACCCAACGGCCACGTCCATATCGAGCGCGGAAGCGCAGTTGCCAATCGGACGCTCCGCCCTGTGGATTTCGGATCTGTCCACGGCGGGGGCGGACGCGCCCGCGGAACTGACGTCGGAACTGGCTTTCCAGAACAGCACGCTGGTCGCGGATCACTCTACCGTTTCCTTCAACAATCGCGGATTGCCATGCAAATACGTCAGCGGTACCGGCGCGTGCAATACGGGAACTGGCTTCATCTGGTACTTCCGCTTCCAGCCGCCGTTTGGCCAAAACCGCTGGGCCGCTTTGAGCATCTCGCCGGCCGGACGAATCAAGTCCTGGTACTGGAGCGGGACCGCGTGGAGTAACTAACCCATGCAGACGAAATTGACCACAAAGCGACCGCGCCGCAAGCGCGGCGAAAAGGGCATGACGCTGATCGAGGTGATGATCGCCGGGTTCATCCTGACGGTCGGGTTGATCGGCTTCGCCGGACTCATGGTTACGGCCATAGCGGCGAATGCCCGAAACCGCGGCGACAGCACATCGACCATGCTGGCGCAGGCAGTGCTCGAGCAGGTGAACGCCGTGGCGACGGGCACGGGAACGGCAGTGCTTCGGGACTGCAGCAACAACGCTCCCAACACCATCAACACCGGGGTGGGCGGCGCTGCGCTGGTCACCTCGGGCGCGCTGGCCGGCCAGATCGATTGGACCGAATCTACGCCCCCTGCCGGATACCACATGGATTTCGACGTCTGCGCCGACCCGACGAACACCACGGCAAACGCGCAGTACAGAACTTATGACGTGCGCTGGAACGTGCAGGTGGCTGGAGCGAATACGGCGACGTACCTGATCACCGTGGGTGTCAGGCCGAAGTATTACCGCAACGACCAGAGGTTTTTCGCGCTTCCCGTTAACGTCAGAGCCTACGCAGGACCGTAGCGATCGGGTGCAGCATGAAACGTAGACGCGTCAGACAATCCGGATTCACGCTGATCGAAGTTCTGATCGTGCTGCTTCTGATGTCGATCATCATGGGAGCGATCTTCACGCAGATCAGCACGGCACAGAAGCGCTCGACCGCCGAGCAGGCCAAACTGGATCTGTTCCAGGAAGCGCGCGAGTTCATGGACCAGCTCACCCGGGACTTGCGCAATGCGGGGTATCCAAACAGGCGCAACTACGGGCCGGGCGTGTCCCCCACGGACAGCACGAACGCGGTTGGACTTACCCACATTGGCAACGCCGATGTGTGGTTCGAAGGAGACGTTGAGGGAGGCGGAACGGTTTCGGTGGTCAAGTACCACTACGAACCCAACGGCGAGAACTGCCCGTGCCTCCAGCGAAGCGAAGTGATGAAGTCGGCCGGGACGGCGGACAACTATTCCGTTGAGGTGCAGCACCTCCAGAACGGCACGGCCGACAATCCGATTTTCGAGTATTACGACACGACGGGCGCGCAGATCGCTCCGTCGAGCTTGCCGCTGGATAACACCACCACGCTGGGCCGGCAGAAACTGGCGAGCGTCGCGGTGATCAAGATCAACATGAGCGTGCAGGCCAGATACGCGGACCTGCAAACCGGGATCAGGCCGATTGTGACCTTGGTGTCCACGGCACACCTGGAGAACTGCTCGCAGGCGGTGAGCTCGCAGGGAAACAGTTGTCAGCAGTAAAGGCTGTTGATGTGCGGAGGGGTCATGAGATCAGTAACGAGGCGAAAGCAAGAACGCGGAGTGGCGCTGCTGTTGGCCATCTTCGCCCTCATGCTGCTCGCGGCCGTCGGTATGACGATGCTGTACTCATCCGATACCGAGACAGGGGTCAATAACAACTTCCGCGACTCGCAGGTCGCGACCTACGCGGCGATGTCGGGGTTGCAGGAGGCTCGCGAGCGTCTGCGCCAAAGCGCGGGTACGGGCGACATTCCGTGGCCAACCGACCTGCCGTCCCCGTCGGCCCCGAACGTGATCTACATCGTCAACCCTGCTCCGGGCGAGACAGTCGCGCCCTGGGATCCCAGCAACAGGTATTACGACCGCGACCTCTGTGGCGGCACGTACAACATGCCGGCCGGCTTCTGCAACGGCACGCAACCGCCGGGAGGCGCCGCGTGGCGCGTCGTATATGACAACAGCAACTCTACGGTCTCGGTGGGCGGATCGACTACTGCCAATGCGAACGGAGCAAAGTGGCAGAAGGCCGTCCCGCTGCATTACAAGTGGGTTCGCATCAACCTGAAGTCCGACAACATGATCGCCTCCGTGCCGACGCGAACGGGCGCGGACGGATCGATCGTTTGCTGGGACGGCAGTGCGCAGATTCCACGCCCAGCGGGCTACGGCAACGATTGCGCGCCCGACGGGTCGCTTGTCCTGGTGTTCGACCCGAACTCACAAGGCGGGAGCGGGTACAACCCCGGCGTTGGAAACGAGCCGGTCGTGACGATCTCGGCTCCCGGCACCCCGGGTGGCGTGCAGGCGACCGCGGTCTCTCACGTGGAGACGGTTTCCACCGGTTCGTTGACCAGCATCTCCATCACGAACCCCGGCACGGGATACACGGGGATTCCCATGGTGACGATCAGTCCGCCGGATCAGTTGGGCGGAGTGCAGGCGACGGCCGTGGCGACGCTGCCCGGTAGTTCCGTAGATTCCGTCACCCTCGGGACGCCGGATGCCAACTCGTATTGCTACACGACGGGCGCCCCTCAGGTGACTTTCGGCTCGACCGGGAGTGGCAGCGGGGCCGAGGCGACAGCCGCTCTCAGCGACAGCTTCTCCTGCATCGGGGCCATTAGCGTCACCTCGCATAACCAGTGCGATGGCATGGGCGGCACGTCGCAGACGTTCACGGCCAGCGGCGGTGGTGGCAGCGGATTCGTGGGGAGAATCACGTTTGACTCCAACAATGAAAAGCCGATCGCCTGGACCGTTGAATCTCCGGGGACCGGGTACAGCAGCGTCCCGAACGGCACAGTCAGCGTAGGCGGCTGCAACCAGCAGGTCACATTCACGCTGGGACGCCGCGTGAGCAGCGTGACGGTGAATCCTCACGGAACCGGCTATCTGACGGCGCCGAACGTGTTGTTCAGCGCCGGAGCCAGCGGCTCCACTCGCCAGCCGGCCACCGCGATTCTCGGCGGCGGCGGAGGCAGCGGTTCGGCGGGATCGCTGGTATCGATCGTTCTGACGCATCCGGGATCGGGCTACTCGCTCCCGCCCACGGTAACGATCACGGCCCCAGGTCCGGGCGGCACACAAGCCACTGCGATTGCCAATCTCGGCAGCACGGGACGCGTCACTTCGCTGACGCTGACAAACCCGGGCAAGAACTACCCGATGTCTCCGAACCCGACGGTTACGATCGCTCCTCCTACGGGCGGCGGCACTCAGGCGACCGCGTCGGCGCACGTCGCCGCAGGTTCGACCTACGGGCAGGTGGCGCTGATCACCGCCTATGCAGAGACTCCGACGTATGGCAATCGACGCGGGGCGCAATCGGTCATGCAAATGGAAGCGGCGACCTCGAAGCGCGATCCATGGTCTCTGGCAATCGGCGGAGCGCTGACCCTGGCGGGTCCCACACCCGTGTTTGGCACGCCCAACTCCGACAACTTCGGGATGAACGGCAACGATGCGAACAGTTGCGGGGAGACCGCAATCAATCGCCCGTCGATCGGCGTATATGACAACCCGAATGCGCCCGCCGATCCATCACCGATCCAGACGATTCTCGGCCAGCTGGCCAGGCCCGATCACTTCATCGGAGTGAACGGCACGGCCGACGTGCAGAACGTGTGGGGAGCGATCGGCGGCCAGGCGATCACTCCGCAGACGCTCCAGGCGTTCACCGACAACATCGCCGCGCTGGTGGCGAGCGGCAGGCCTGGCGCGGGTACGACGCTTGCCAACGCCCTCAACGGCAATGCCGGGAGCCTTACGTATATCGACGGCGACGCAACCCTCTCTGGCAGTGACCATGGTCATGGTGTGCTGGTCGTGACCGGCACTCTGACGATCAGCGGTAACTACAGTTGGGACGGCATCATCCTCGTCGTCGGTGAAGGCCACGTTGTGTTCAGCGGCGGCGGCAGCGGCCAGATCAACGGATCGATCTACGTTGCCAAGATCAAGAACGACGACGGCACGCTGGCGTCCGACATGTTGGCTCCGCGCATCGACTACGACGGCGGCGGCGGCAACGGTGTTCAGTATGACCACTGCCTTGCCGACAATCTGCTGACGGGATTGCCTCCAGTGCCGGCGCAGGCCGACACGCAACCGATGCAGATCTTGAGCGTGCGCCGCATGTCGCGCTAACGATCAGTTGCAACAGCAAAGGCCGGACTCTTGTCCCGGCCTTTGCTTTTTGCCCTGATGTCCTCAGTGCCAGGTGGTCCTGAAGTTGGTTTGCACGGAGGTCTGCTCGAAGGCGCTGGCGAAATCCACGTCGTCGTTCGTGACCGGCTCGTCCAGGGGCTCAGCTCCGACCGTGTATGTGCCGGGAGGAAGACCCTTGATGACATACGACCCGTCGGTGCCGGACATTGCGCTGATGGTGCTCTTGCGGATGTTCGGCGAGATGGAACCGCCGCCGTCATTCGAATCCGCGAAGACGTGAGCGCCGAACACGCCGCCTCCCGACGAGAACCTGACTGTGCCCGAGATCGAGCCAGTCGGGAAGTCCGGCGTGCCTTTCGGATAGAGCAGCGAAAGACCGGCCACGTCGTCGTAACTGAGGCTGACGAGCCCCGGCGGTGCGAACGGATACATAATCGCGCGGATGACGGCCGAGTGATCCAGTCCGAGGAAGTGTCCGATCTCGTGCGTGGCCACCGTTTGCAGGTCTTCGGAGCCCTCGGCCGCGGTGCCCGTGGTGGACCATTGCACGGAGGGATTGAAGATGATGTCGGCGTCGATAATCTGGCCGACGAAACGCGATGTCTGTCCGTGTCTCGTGTCTTCGCCCACGCGATCCGAAGACGTGGTCAGAGTCACGGCCAGGGTGGTTGAATCCTCGCTGAAATCGGCGTCGCAGACGAAGCAGATCAGATTCGTACCGTCGAACCCGCTCCGGTTGAGCGAAGAATCGCTGCCGGCGGTGACTTGGACAACAGCGTTGGGCGCGGTATTCCAGGTTTGAAACGAAGTGTTGATGACCGCGCGGGCCGCGGCGGAGCCACCCGAAATGTTCGAACCCGTGCTCGGGTTGACGCTGAAGGTGACCGGAAACGCCGTGAAGTCCCAGTGGTTGGCCTGCCGCGCGGTGTATAGCGGCAAAGCCGAAAACACGGGCCTGGTGAGCACCAGACCGAGGGCCGCACAGGCGGCAATTGCGGCGAAAGACCAGATCAACCGCGAAAGTTTCGTGTTCTCGATCGCCATTATCTCCGTCCTGCCGCGCGGGTAACGCGCGCCTCCAGTTCACTGAGCTTCAGGCGGGCGCCTTTGTAGGGGCCTACCGAGCCGCGCTTCGGGTCGTATTGCGTTGCGTCACTCACGCCGTTGGAGACAACGAGTTCTCCGGTTGGGTCGCGGCGAACGGAGAAACTCCCCTGGAAAAGTCCGGTCACGACCATCGTGCCGTCAGCCGACGCGCTCGGCTTGAGGAACAGGACAACCTGCTCGCCGGCTTTCCAGTGCCTCACGCCCGCGATCTTCTGGGTGTACCCGTCCGCGCTCCCGCCAAGCTGCTTAACCGTGACCTCGTAGCCTGCGGCGCCCTTAAGGCCGCGGGCCACCTGGAAGCGTGTGTAGGTGTAGATGCGGGTGCGCTCGGGATTCCACTGCGAATAGGAGGATGCGGCGCGCGCGACCACCACGTCGCTCGACTTGGCGGTCAACTCCTCGACCGACAGCGGCTTGACCGTGGTAGCAACCGCCTGCGCCATCAGCAATGCAAAGATCAGAAGGTGCCTGCGCATATCAGAAGACCTCCAGGCCGCCGGTAAACGCGGTCACGTTCCCCTGCGAGTCTCGGACGGTGACGGTGCGTGCGCCAACCGCCGCGTTGGCAGCCGCCGTCAGCGTGAACTGTATGCCGGGCGTGCCCTGGGTTGAGGTCGTGTTCGCAACATTGCTGACCGCAAGGTCAGACGGTCCGGAGATCGAGACCGTCAGCGATCGATCGAATCCCGTGCCGAACATGAGCACGATCACGCTGGTTCCGCGCTGCACCGCTCCGCCCGTATTGGAGGCGAACAGCGTAGCCGCGCTTGTGCTGTTGGTTCCCAGCAGCGTGGCGTTGATCGGGTTCGACGAGACCGGCACGGAGATGTCGGCTGCGGTGATGGTCTGGCCGGAGGCAACCGTGATGGGGCCTGAACCGGGGCTTGGGGTTTGGGTGCCGGGATCGTCTGTGCCGCCTAACTCCCGCCCGGAACTTGAACCGCCGCAACCGGCGAGCGTGATCGACGCGAGAATCGCGGTGGAGAGTAAAAGTCGAGGCACTATGCTTGGTCCGCGCAGGGCAGACACCTCCCGTTGTTGGCAGATGCGTTACAGCAAATCCTTGTTGCACAGCAAAGCCGAACCCGGCTGCTAGAATCGCCTCGCACGGCGTTGGCCCATGCGATTACGTCCGAAACCCGCTTCTACTCTGAACATTCCGCAGTTCCGGCGTGCGTTGCTGCGTTGGTACGACGCAAACCGTCGAGACCTGCCTTGGCGGCGCACACGCGATCCGTACGCAATCTGGGTTTCGGAGATCATGCTACAGCAGACTCGCGTGGCCGCTGTTGTCGAACGATACACCCTGTTCATGGACCGGTTTCCCACCGTTGAGGCGCTCGGCTCGGCTCCCATCGAACAGGTGCTCGCCGCCTGGAGCGGGCTTGGGTACTACCGTCGCGCAAGAGCCCTGCACGCGGCAGCACGGAAATTGGTGGATTCCCGCGGCGGCAAGCTGCCGGGCTCGCGCGAGGGCTGGTTGCAGTTGCCCGGCATCGGCCGCTATACGAGCGCGGCCATCGCCAGCATCGCCCTGGGCGAGCCAGTGGCGGTGGTGGACGGAAACGTGGAAAGAGTGCTGGCGCGGGTGGACGGGGAACTTCGTCGCGGCGAACGCGTCTGGCGGAGAGCCGAGGAGCTGCTGCTGCGCGAGCGCGCCGGAGACTTCAACCAGGCGATGATGGAGTTGGGCGCTACGGTGTGCACTCCGGTGTCGCCCGCATGCGACTCCTGCCCGGTGCGCCGTTACTGCGCGCAGCCCGGCGCGGACGTGCGGGCGAAAGAGGCTCCGCGCAACAAGCGTTCGCTGACCTGCGGACTGGCGCAGCGCGGCGGCCGGGTGTACCTGGTACAGCGCGCGGCGGAGCTGCGCTTAATGCCCGCAATGTGGGAATTGCCCGCCGTTCCGGAATCGAATGCTGAGGTGATCCTGCAAACCAAACACTCGATCACCACCACGGACTACAACGTTTCGGTGGTGAAACTGGCGGGCCGCCACGCCAAGGGCGGATACTGGTTCCCGGCGACGGAGCTGGCGGAGTTGCCGCTGACAGGTCTTGCGCGCAAGGTGCTCCGGTCGCTCGGCCTGTTGGGCTGAGCGGTTGCAGCGTCCCGGAAAGTCGGTTCATCTGTAAGAACGTGTGAGGCAACATGGCTACGCTGATGGAAGGTTCCCGCGCTCCTGCCATTGATCTGCCGCTGGCGGGAGGCGGCCGGTTCAACCTCGAAACCGCTCTTGCGGCCGGCCCGGTGGTGCTGGCGTTCTTCAAGGTCTCGTGCCCCATCTGTCACTACGCGTTTCCTTATTACGACCGCCTCGGGCGGTTCCTGCAAGGCCGTGGTGTCAGCGTGATCGGTGTCTCGCAGGATAACGAAGGCGCGACCGCGCGCTTCGCGCAGGATTGCGGAGTGACGTTCCCGATCGCGCTGGACGAATTGAACCGCTTCCCGGTCTCGAGCGCCTATGGCCTGACGAATGTTCCGACGCTCTTCGAGGTGGATCAGAGCGGCATGATCGTCGCCGTAAGCGTGGGCTGGTCGCGGGGCGACGTTGAGGCGCTCTACGCCAAGCACGTGGCAGAAGGCGGCGTGGCGATTGCGCCCTTGTTCCAGGCAACCGAGACGGTAGCCGATTACCGGCCGGGTTGAGGGTCGAAGAACTGATCCGCGGTCGCGGATCGAGGACGAGCGTGGCGAGGGCTGCGCCTCGTTCGCCGTTGGTTCTCGGCTGCCGGAATCTCTCGAACTGCGTCTAACCAGTGCCAGGCAGTCACGCTTTACAATATGCGTTCCGTTCAACCACTTCCCGAGGATTCTTCATGCGACAACTTGTTGTTGCTGTTCTCCTGATCGTGTCGTCGGCTGTTGCACAGCAGGCGGCGATGCCGCCGGTTCCTGACAACCTTCCGCCCGGAGCTGCCGAAGCTATGAAGAGCGTCAGCCCTGAGCGCATCAAGGCCGATGTGCGTTTCCTGTCGAGCGATCTGCTGGAGGGCCGCGGCACGGGCGCTCGTGGCGGCGACATTGCCGCCGAATACATCGCCACGCAGTTTGCGCTGGCCGGCCTGCGTCCGGCCGGCGGGAACGGGACCTTCATGCAGAAGGTCGCCATGGTGGGCATCACTACCGAGCACGGAACGAGCCTGAAGCTGAAGACTCCGAAGCAGACGCTCGACCTGAAGTCGCTGGAAGAAGCCGTGATCATGGACGAGTCGCAGCAGGCCTCGAGCGACGTGTCCGGCGATGTAGTCTTCGTCGGCTACGGAATCACCGCGCCCGAGTTCAAATGGAACGACTTTGCCGGACTGGACGTCAAGGGCAAGGTGCTGCTCATGTTCGTCAACGAGCCGCCCTCCGACGACGAGAAGTTCTTCAACGCGAACGCGCTGACGTACTACGGACGCTGGACTTACAAGTTCGAGAACGCGGCGCGCCTGGGTGCGGCGGGCGTCATCCTCATCCACAAGACCGAAATGGCGAGCTACGGCTGGGATGTCGTGCGCAGTTCGTGGTCGGGCGAGCGTTCGTACCTCGCCGGCGACAAGGCTCCACGGCTGCGGCTCGCCTCCTGGATACAGCTGGATGTCGCGCGCAAAATGCTCGCCGACGCCGGACAGAACCTCGATGCTCTGCTGGCGGCTGCCGGCAAGCCGGGGTTCAAGCCCGTGCCGCTGCCGATCACGGCCACGGCGCACGTGTTGAGCAAGGTGCGGCCGTTCGAGTCGAACAATGTGATTGGGATGCTGCCGGGGAGCGATCCCAAGCTGGCGGAGCAAGCCGTGGTGTACACCGCGCACTACGATCACCTGGGCGTGCGTCCTGAAATGAGCGGAGACAACATCTACAACGGGGCGAATGATAACGCCAGCGGCACTGCGATGATCATCGAGATGGCGAGGGTTGCGGCCGCTTCGCCGAGGCTCCCGGGGCGTTCGCTGATTTTCGCCGCCGTTACAGCCGAAGAGCAGGGACTGTGGGGATCGAACTACCTCGCGCAGCATCCCCCGGTTCCGGTGAACCGCATCGCGCTCAATCTCAACTTCGATTCGTTCGCGCCGCTCGGCATTCCGCGGCAGATCAGCGCCGGAGGATATGAGCGCACGGACTTCGGTCCGGTGTTCGAGAAGACGGCAGCCGACTTCGGGCTGAACATCAAGCCGCCGGAGCATCCGGAGAGTGGAGGCTACTACCGCTCCGATCACTTCAGCTTCGCTCGCGTGGGCGTTCCGGGCTTCTCGCTGCACGCGGGCCGGTATGAAGGCCGCCCGGAGACCTGGGTGAAGGAGCGCGCCGCGCAGCTTGGCAAGTGCTACCACCAGCCCTGCGACCAGTTCATGGAAGACGGGGACTACCGCGCCAACGCGCAGATCGTGCGCTTCGGTTTGGCCCTGGGATACCGCGCGGCGAACCTGCCCAACATGGTGCAGTGGAAGCCGGGAGATGAGTTCGAAGCAGCGCGCAAGGCGCAGGCGCAATAGTTTTCGAACCAGGCGTTGTGACCTAAGTAATGCGGCGCTCCGTGCATGTCACCGGAGCGCCTTTTCTTATGTGCCACAATACGGCAGAACGAGAATCCACCTCGATATCTGCTGGGCATCTGAGCGCATGCTACATTTCAGCCGTTCAGTTGCAGAAGCGCGGTCCAGGGCGACATGGCACTGTCATTTCTCGAGCGCACGACTCTTCCGGAACACGCGAGCAACCTGGCGTTATCCACCTACGCTCCGGAAATCGTGATCGAAGGTGTTGTCACCGGAATCGACAACATCCGCCACGACGTGCACCTCAGTCCGAAATTCGCCGACCTGGCGCGCGCGCACATCTCCGACCTCATCCTGAAATACGGCGGCGTCGAAGACTTCGTCCGCGATGAAACTCTGGGGCGAGCGCCGGCAACGTTTCCTCCCGCCGTCCGCAGGCCGATGCCGGGGCAGCCCGCCGAAGCGAAGCCCGCGGACCGCGCGGGGGACTTCCGCAAAGCGCTGGTCGAACTCCAGGTAGCGAGCCTGAATATCGCAAAGGCAGAGTCGAACGTTTGCGTCGATCTGCTGCAACGGCTCGCGGTGGTAAAGCTTCTCCGCATCGAACTCGGCACGCAGTTTAACCAGGTGCTGGAGCGGTGCCGCGCGCGATTGAAGAGCTACGAGGGCGTGCGCGCGGGCAACCGCTCGCTGGAAATGCGCGACCGCTTTCTGAAGTTCCAGGTCACGAAAAAGATCGTGCTGCGCAAGGCGGGGCAGGAACTGTTTGCGACCTTGCGCGACGTCGAGAAGGGAACGGTTGCGCGCATGCGCCGTTCGCTCTTCGGCGACCCGGAGAACCCCGCGTACGAGTTGTTCCAGAACAGGCTGCTATTCACAGAAGAGGGACGCGACGACTATCTGAATGCCGAGCACTACGTCATGCTCGGGAATTTCGACCGCGATCCCGACCGCTTCGCCGTGATGGTGGAGATCGCGTGCGACTTCCTGCGCAATCTGGAAATCGCGAAGAACTCCGACGAGCGCGACGCGCTGCTGGACCAGTACCTGAGTGTGCCTGAGAATGCGCAGGAACTCGTCGGCGGCGGTGTTCCCCAGGAAGGAACGGCGAAGACGAAGGCGCAACGCGCGCTGCTGGCGGCGTGGACCAATGGCCTGGAGAGCGTTGGCGTCATGCAGCACGTGATCGCGTCTTATGAAGTTGTGCCGCTGCTGGCGGAGTTCTCGCCCCTGATCAACCCGCAGCAGCTCAAGAACGCTCTGATTTCCCGCTCGGAGCGCAAGAGGGTCGAGCACCTACTGGATGAGCACGGCAAGATTTCGCCGGAGAAGATTCAGCAGGCCGTAAAGCGAGTGGACAGTTACGGGAGCAGCGACCGCGCGAAGCTGGCCGGGCGGTTCATGTCAGACCTGATGCGCTACCACCGCGACATGCGGCGCATGGAGGCCGTCAACGCCGCCGTCGACACGCTGAACCTCATCGGCAACCAGAAGCTGCGCGAGCTGTCTTCGATCAACAACACGCTCTACGAGTTCCTGCTGCCGGAAGAACAGCGCCCGGCGGAAGACAAGGTCGTCAGCCACATCATCCTGAAAGCTGACATTCGCGACTCAACCACGCTGACGCGCACTCTATTCGAGCGAGGGTTGAATCCGGCGTCCTATTTCAGCCTGAACTTCTACGAGCCGGTCAACAAGCTGCTGGCGAAGTATGCGGCGACGAAGGTCTTCATCGAAGGCGACGCGGTGATCCTCGCGATGTTCGAGCGCGAGGGAGAGCCGGGGTTCGGCGTTTCCAGGGCCTGCATGATGGCGCGCGAGATGATCGACATCGTGGGGGCTTACAACCAGAAGTCGCTGGACTCGGGTCTGCCCGCGCTGGAACTCGGTATCGGCATCTGCTTCCAGGATTCGGCGCCGATGTACCTGATGGACGGCAACAACCGCATCATGATCAGCAAGGCGCTGAACGAGAGCGATCGTCTGTCCGGGTGCACAAAAGGTTCGCGGCGCTACCTGCAAGGACGCAGTCTGCCCTTCAGTGTTTTCTCTTTCCAGACGGTCGAGGACTCGGATACCGGCGGCATACCGGACGAGTTCCTCATGCGCTACAACGTCGGCGGAATCCATATCAACGAGGTCGCGTTCACCAAGCTGCGCCGGGAGATTTCATTGCAGGAACACATGCTCGAGCTGCCGATGCTGTGGGGCACGCAGCCAGTCAGGCTCTACAGCGGCCTGGTGCCGGTCGCAGCAGACGTTTTCAAGCGCATCGTGATCCGCGAAGGCATCATCCCGCACATCAACGCAACCGACTTCACGGTGAAGCGCTGGACTGAACGGAAATACTACGAGGTCTGCACCGCGCAGGAGATCTACGAGCTGGTGGAAAAAGATTAGGGAAGTGTGAAGTGCGGAGTCGCGGCGCGAAGTTGCGGCTCGCCACTTGCTCGTGTGTCACCCTGAGCGCCTTCGTTCTGGCGCGAATGGGTCTATGCATTGGCGCGATTTGAGCGCAGTGGAGACTTCAAATGCATAGATGCTTCGTCGGGCTGAAGCCCTCCTCGCATGACACTTCGGGGGGAGTGGGCTTTAGGTGAAATCCACATCGACTTGCTGCAGGAGACTCCCGAGACCGTAAGGTCCTTCGGCTCGGAGGCGCATCTGCGGCTTCGCCGCATGATGTTGCGCCTCCTCGCTCAGGATGACGAAGAGATCAGAAGGCCAGTTTGCGGACCCGGAACGGGATCTGCACTACGGCTTCGATGTCCACGGCTGTGCCGTGCTTTGATCCCGGCTGGAAGCGCCACTTGTTCAAGGCGCGAATCGCATTCGAGTCGAGCCGCTCCTCTACGCTGTTCAACACCCTCACATCCGTGATCGATCC
>DASPLH010000036.1:0-5698 GCA_035627675.1 Clostridia bacterium | reverse complement strand
GCGAACTGGCGGAATTCTTCCCGTCGATACGCGAGGCGCTGCTGCTGAAGGGAACTGTCGTGAAGGAAGTGCACGCGACGTTCTCTCCCGCACCCGGCTCAGACCCGGCCCGACTGTCTCCCGTGACGCGTTGGCCACGAGTCCTGCTATCGGGGGATTGGACCGACACGGGTTGGCCGGCAACCATGGAAGGCGCGGTCAGGGCTGGCTACCGGACGGCCGAAGTGCTGGCGCGACAGGCGGGCCGGCCGCAGCGCTACCTCGTGCCGGACCTCCCGGCACAAGGACTGATGAAGTTGTTTCCTGCCTAGAGCCCGTCAAAGTGGGCTGCTTCGCGCGTCAGTGAGAAGAGCGCGTGGACTTGCGCGCCGCACGTTTCGCGGAGGTCTTGCGCGACGAAGCGCGAGTGACGCTCTTCTTGCGCGAAGACGAACGGGCGGCCGTGGACTTCCTCGCCGTCGATCTCCGTCCTGAGGCCGGGGCCCCGGACTTCTTCGCAGAAGACTTCTTCGCCGCTGACTTGCGAGTCTTGCCAGCGGATGTCTTGCGAGCGGCCGATCCACCACCGGCCGACTTGCGCGCGGAAGATTTCCTGCCGCTCCTTTTCGTCTGTCCCATCTCCCGCCGCTCCTTGTTTACCGTGCGGGCGGCGATTTCCTCGGCGGTGTCTTCGTCTTTGCCTCGTCCCTTGTAGCTGTCCTTGATGTGTTCGTATTGCCGTTTGAGCTTGGGGCTCTTCGCTCCGCGAGGGGGCATGTGTGCATCCTCCACGAGATACGATTCAGATTTGTCGATAAGGTCTGCCTGACACGAGGATTCTCCGGCTGGACAGCAGGTGCTTCGCCGCGTTCGTCCTGCAAGAAGAACTGCCCCACGTTAGCTTCGCCAGCGTGGGGCACGTTTCAGCGTAGGACGCCGGGTCCGGCGGCTAGATCGAAACGGTAGAGGTTGCGAGGGAGCGCGCTTCTTCGACAAGGTGTTGGAAGAGCACTGTGCTGAGATAGCGCTCGCCGAAGCTCGGGATGATCACGACGATGAGTTTGCCTTCGCTCTCCGGGCGTTCGGCCACCTTGAGCGCGGCATGGACGGCTGCGCCGGACGAGATGCCCACGAAGAGTCCTTCTTCGATCGGCAAACGGCGCGCCATATCGATTGCCTCGTCGTTCGTCACCGTGATGACTTCGTCGATGAACCCGGTATTGAGGATCGGCGGCACAAAGCCGGCGCCGATGCCCTGGATCTTGTGAGGGGACGGTTGTCCGCCGCTGAGCACAGGGCTGTCGGACGGTTCGACGGCAACAGCGCGGAACTCAGGCTTCTTCGGCTTGATGTACTCGCAGACGCCGGTCAATGTTCCGCCCGTCCCGATGCCAGAGATGAGGATATCCACCTTGCCGTCCGTGTCGTCCCAGATCTCAGGGCCTGTCGTCTCGCGGTGGATCTTGGGGTTGGAAGCGTTGGCAAACTGCTGAGGCATGAACGCGTCGGGTGTATTCGCAACGAGCTCTTCGGCCTTGGCGATGGCGCCCTTCATGCCTTTCGGGCCGGGCGTGAGGATGACCTCGGCTCCGAAGGCGCGGAGGAGGATGCGGCGTTCGATGCTCATCGTGTCGGGCATGGTGATGATGAGCTTGTAGCCTTTGACGGCTGCGACCCAGGCGAGGCCGATCCCGGTGTTGCCGCTGGTGGGCTCGATGAGCACGGTCTTGCCGGGGATGATCTTGCCGGCCGCTTCTGCCTCTTCGATCATGCTTACGGCGATGCGGTCCTTCACGCTCGAAGCAGGGTTGTGACTCTCGAGCTTCGCGACCACGGTTGCGTTCAGGCCCGCGGTGACACGGTTGAGGCGCACGAGTGGCGTGCGGCCGATCAGTTCGGTGAGATTGTTTGCGATCTTCACGTGAAACCTCTTACTCCCCGGCGACGTCCGGAGCGCCGGATGGCATGGTGTATGGATGTGGTGGGGTCCTAAAAAGAACCTGAAATTGCGGGATTCGTGCGAAAAGGGACTACCGGCAACAGCAGCAGGGGCAACAACAACAGCAGATCGACTTGGAAGGAGAAAAGCCCATTATTGTGCGAGGAAGGCTACTCCGGCGGCAACGAAGATGGCCGCGATCCAACGCCTTCTGTCCACATTTTCCTTGAGAAACAGCTTTGCTGCAACCGCATTCGTCACGAACGTCAACGACGCCGAAGCGGGTGCCACCAGGCTCACGTCGGCCCACGAGAGTCCCACCAGCAGGCTGAAGAAGGCCATGCTCATGAACCCGAGTCCAAGCAGGAAGCGCCCGCTGCCGAGCACTCGGCGTACCACGGCAACAAGGCCGCGCCTGGCGCGGAGTTCGCCAAGGTCTCCGATGTTCTGCATCGCGTTGGCGAGCAGCACATCCCCAGCCGTGGATGTGATCACTACCGATGTGATTGCCGCCCAGGTATAGAGATCCTTCATGCTGTGCGCTCCGGTGCGGCGCTCACTGTCTCCGGTTGTGGCGCGGCTGCCTGCGGTTCCCGTTCCGTCTGCGCCGGCCCTCCGGCGACGAAACCTACCCCGGCCGTGATGAGCGCGATTCCGATCCAGCGCTGGAGGCTGATCTGCTCGTGCAGGAATGTGCGCGAGAGCAAGGCAAGCACTACGTAGCCGATGGCCGTGGCCGGCAGCACGTAGGTGAGGTCGGCCCATGACAGCGCGGAGAGATAACTGGCGAAGAAGATCATCAGGCAGAGGACTCCGAGGGCTACCCACGGGTTGGCGACGGCGAGGATGGCTTGCTGGAGTTCGTGGAAATGGATTTCGCCCACCTGCCTCATGCCGCGGGAGAGCAGCACGTCGCCGGTCGCGCCGAAGACAACGATGGCGAGCAGGACGAGATACTTTCGAAAGGTCACGTCAGCAGGATAACAGGGCTTAGAACGTCATGGCGACCGGAGCGCGAAGCGCGGAGTGGAGCCACCTCATGTCATGTCCCCCGCAGCAGTCTCTTTCGAGTGTGGCTTCCACCAATTCTGCGCCATGACGTTCATAAATGACAAAGCCCGCCGTAGAAGCGGGCTTTGATCGTTATCTGCTGGTGATCAGTCGCCGGCGGTTGCGGTTTCGGCCTGGCGGGCCTGCTGCTTCGCGCGGGCTTCCTTGACGGCCTTGTTGCGCGCGGCGCGCAGCTTCAGGAAATCTTTGGCTTCCTTGTAGAGGCGCTTGCGCTCTTCGCTCTTGAACATCGCGCCGAAGACGATGGGAACCCAGACCTTCGGGCGGAAGTAGTACTCGTCATAGAACTTGTGAACCATCTCCATGACGTAGTCTGCCGGCAGCCCGGGGTACTCGATGTGCGCGACCTGGTGACCGCCGAGGTCCACCATTTCCTTGGTGTTGATGATGAAGTTGTTCGACTGGGCAAAGTCGTAGAACTCGGTGCCGGGATACGCGTGCGCGACCGATACCTGGATGGTTTCGACGTTGAGTTCCTTAGCGAAGTCGATGGTGCGGCGGATGGATTCTTTGGTTTCGCCGGGCAGTCCGAGGATGAAGTCGCCGTGGACGGCCAGCCCGAGCTTCCTGCAGTCCTTTGCAAACTGGCGCGCGCGCTCGACCGTAGCACCCTTTTTCACGTTCTTGAGAATCTGCGGGTCGCCCGACTCAAAGCCGACGATCAGCAGGCGGCAGCCGGACTCCTTCATCGCCTTGAGCGTCTCGTAGTCGGTGGTTACGCGCGAGGTGCAGGACCAGGTCAGGTTCAGCGGCTTCAGCTTTTCGCAAAGTTCGATGGTGCGCGCCTTCTGGATGTTGAAGGTGTCGTCGTCGAAGAAGAACTCCTTGACGTTGGGCCACAGTTGCTTGGCCTTCGCCATTTCGCGCGCGACCGCATCGGTGGAGCGCTTGCGCCACGGATGGCCGCTCAGAGTCTGCGGCCAGAGGCAGAAGGTACACTGCGCGGGGCATCCGCGGGTCGTATAGAGCGCGACGTAGGGATGAAGCAGGAACGGGACGTTGTAGCGGGTGACGTCGAGGTCGCGCTTGTAAACGTCAACCACATCGGGCAGGGCGTCGAGATCGGCGACGGCCGGGCGGTCGATGTTGTGAATGACCTGTCCGTTCTTGCGGAACGATACGCCCTGGATTTCTTCCAGCGGCTTGCCGTTGGCGTACTCGACGACAGCGTAGTCGAACTCGCGCCGCACGATGAAGTCAATCGCGGCACACTGGTTCAGCGTTTCGGCCGGAAGAGTGGTGACGTGCGGTCCGACGAAGGCGATCTTGAGGTTCGGGTTCGCGGCCTTCATCAGTTCGGCGAGCTTGCAGTCGCCCTGGAAGCCAGGGGTGCTGGTGAACAGCACCAGGAACTCGTACTGCTTCCCAATCTCGATGGTTTCTTCGGCGCTGACGTGGTGCGGGTTCGCATCGAGCAGTCGCGACCCTTCGAGCATGCCCGCGGGATAGGCAAGCCATACCGGATACCAGTACGACTCGATTTCGCGCGTGGCCGGCCAGCGGGAGCTTGCGCCGCCGTCGAAGTTCTCAAACGAGGGTGGGTTGAGGAAGAGTGTCTTCAAAGGCATAAGCAAATCGCTGGTGAAATACTAACACCGGCTCCGCGGCGCCCCGACTGAAACCAAGCGGAATGTTATGAAGTAGATGCGGGTGGCAGGGATGGGCCATGGAACGGTCGTGAGTTCGTGGCGCAAGCACCACGCCGGCGGGCCTGGATTCGGCGGCGAAACGGGCTTCCTTGTTACACTCTTGGTAACAATGTTCGGGATCAGTCACGACACCTGGGCTGTAGCCATCGACGCGCTCCGCGCCAACAAGGTGAAGGCCGCCCTGACCATGCTGGGCGTCGTCATCGGCAGCGCATGCATCGTCCTGGTGGTTACGATCGCCCTCATCGGCAAGACATACGTCCTGGCGCAGATCGAAGGCGTCGGCTCCAACCTTGTGTTCGCCTACTACCAGGGCGGCACTGAGACCGGCTACTCACAATCGGACGAGATCACACCGGACGACATGGAAGCGGTGCGGCAGATCCCCGGCGTTGCCGAGGTTGCCGGAACCTACGACCAGTCGAACAGCATTGTCGTGAACGGCGTCGAGAAGCCGGTGGCGCTGATCGGCGTGACCCAGGGCTTTCAGACCATACGGAACCTGCTGATCCTGAAGGGCCGGTTCTTCGACCCGATTGACATGCAGACCGGCAGCAAGGCCTGCCTGATCACGCAGGACCTGGCCAAACAGTTCCCGGACCAGAACATGGTGGGCAAGCAGTTGCGGATCGGGGAATCGACGTTCACGGTGATCGCGATTTTCCGGGAGCGGGTGGCGACCTTCGGCCAATCGGAGATCGCGTCGCAGTCGGTGCTCGTGCCGTTTCCCCTGATGAAGAATTTCACCGGGCGAAGCACGATCAAGACGCTATACGCGCAGGCCGCGGCGGCCGAGGACGTCGAGCGCGTGACGGCGCAGGTGCGGCAGACGCTTCACTCCCGCCACCGCTCGGGCGCATCCTACTCGGTCCAGAATCTTGCCTCCATCCTCGACGCCGCCCGCAAGATCTCAATGGCGCTTACGGCCGTGCTGCTGCTGGTGGGCTCCATAGCCCTGATCATCAGCGGCGTGGGTATCATGAACATCATGCTGGTGACGGTGACGGAGCGTACCCGCGAGATCGGCCTGAGGAAGGCCGTGGGCGCGAAACGGACGGAG
>DASPLH010000035.1:0-26682 GCA_035627675.1 Clostridia bacterium | reverse complement strand
CCAGGGCTTATGCGCTTCGCGCAACGCCCTGGGCTAAAAGCAGGCGCGACTTCGCTTCGCTCAGACGCTCATTCTTCAGAGTAATCGGGATGATCCCACATTCGCCAACAGCGGGCGGATGTGGGGCACCGGTTCGTGACTCGCGACTCGTGTCTTCGTGACTACGTGACTCGCGACATCAGCTCAGCTGCGGCTCGGATGTCGGGCACCAGCTCCTATGAGAACCGGACTTCGGGTGTGGAGGCCAGCAGCGTACGCGTGTACTCGTGCCTGGGAGCGGTGGTGATCTGCTCGGTCGTGCCCAGCTCTACGAGTTCGCCACGATACATGACTGCGATGCGCGTCGAGAGGTATCGCACTACGGGCATCGAGTGGGAGATGAAGAGGTAGGTCAGCCCGAACTCGCGCTGGAGATCGCGCATCAGGTTGACGATCTGCGCGCCGACGCTGACGTCGAGCGCAGAGACCGGCTCGTCGGCGACGATGAAGCGCGGACGGAGCGCGAGTGCGCGGGCGATCCCGATGCGCTGGCGCTGTCCTCCGCTGAACTCGTGCGGGAAGCGCGCGAGCGCCGACCCGTCGAGTCCCACGGCGCGCATCAACTCCGAGGCGCGCTGGCGGCGCGTGTCGCGCGACGGACGCTCGTGAATCACCAATGGCTCGGTGACGATCTGCTCGACCGTCATGCGCGGGTCGAGCGATCCGAACGGATCCTGGAACACAATCTGCATGTCGCGGCGCATGCGGCGCATCTCGCGCGAAGACAGCGATGTGAGGTCGCGCCCATCGAAGCGCACCGCGCCCGACGTCGGCTCGATCAGCCGCAGGATCATGCGTCCCAGGGTGCTCTTGCCGCAGCCTGATTCGCCTACCAATCCAAGGGTCTCGCCTGGATGGATGGCGAGCGAGACGTCGTTGACGGCGCGCACCTGCCCGCGGGCGGGGCCGCCAAAGGCGCTGCCGCCGGTTTCGTAGATTTTGGTGAGGTGCTCGACTTCGACCAGTGGCACAAGGAAACGATAGCAGAGGCGTCCAGACGACTTAACCACGGATCTTCACGGATGAACACGGATGAAGCAAAAACATAGAAACTGTTTCCGCCTTATCCGTTCCGATCCGTGGGAATCCGTGGTTGGTAACGCACACAAAGGAAAAGGCCTCCGTTCGGACTGACTCGGAGACCTCTCTTCCGCGCGGTAAACTTGCGGCCCAGCGGCGCTGGTTGACGTCCGAAGGGCCTAGGCTGCCGGTCGCATTGCGTCCGACAGAGATTGAGACGCCGTTTCTTCTTCCTTCGTTGCCCGCGCCCGTAACAATCTAAGCAATAGGATAACTAACGCGATACCCCCTATGGCGCGCCAATCGGGCGTCAGAAGTTCGCGCAACTGCTCGCGGACGGCGCGGCGCGAGGCCTGCGGGCTGAATCGCTCCATCGACGGATTGGGTGGTTGCTCGGAGGGCGGGATCGCTTCCGGACCGCTCCACCCGGCGCGCGCGGGAGCAAACTGCTGTCGCTGCGTCGGTGGATCCGAGAGCAACTTCTTGAGATCGGGGCGGATAGGCGTGGCCGCCACTGGCAGCGAAGCTGCGCAACAAACTGCAACAGCCATCCACCGAAACCTGGACACGAGAGCCACGGAGTCTTAGATGCAAAGAGCACGCAAAAAGCACTCACCAATCGGCTCAGCTGGCCATCGGGTCACCGGTCCATCGTTTTTCGACGGCAAGGTGGCACGATGAACCGATGAGCCGATCCCTATTGCGGGGTGATGTAGGTGCGCGTGGCGCGGTCGTGCCAGCAGAGCGTGTCTTCGTCCACCAGCGCCCAGAGGAAGCCGAAGCCGACGGAAACCAGCGAGAGTATGGTCACGACTGCCCGCTCCTTGCGGTCTCTCCAGCCGGGCCTCTGCCCGTCGAAGCGGCACAGCCGCAGCCGCGCGACCTCCATGCCGAAGGTCCTTCCGGCATAGACGATGAACAGGAACTGGTATACCGCCCAGATCAGGACCGGCACCGCAGCCGTTGCCATCATCATCGGCCTGGTGTGCGGGAACTCGGCAAGCCATGTCCACGAGACCGCGGCGAAGACCGCGGTTCCGGCAAGCACGACCAGCCAGTCCACCATCGCGGCGAAGATGCGTTGCGGCAGCAGTGCCACCTGGAGCGGCACGTCGAACTTCGCGGGGCGCGGCTCGGCGGCCTCAACGTCGGTCTCGGTGTCGAGCTGGATGTCGGCGAACAGCGGTCCCTGGATGGTCGGGACATTGTCTTCCGGCACGTCGAGTATGCGCGGCGAGTCGAAGACCGGCTCGGCCAGTTGATCGCGCGGGGCCGGCGCCACGAGCGGCGGCTCGATCAGCGGCTTCGGAAAGGCGATGACCTTCGTGAGCGGACGAGGAGCGGGCGCGGGCGGGGCCACGGGCGACGAGAGGACTGCTATGGCGTCCTCCACGATGTTGGACCCGATTGGGGACTCGACATTGGACTCGATGTTGGGCCCGGCGGCCTCATCGGCCATTGCTTCAGCGCTCGCAGCACTGGCTTCGCTCACACCGGAGAAATCGAAGTCCGGGTCATAAGCCGGTTCGGCCACGGCCGGCAGAGCCGGGGCGGTTGCCGCAGCCGACATCGCTTCGGCGTTGGCTCGACGGTAATAATTCGTGTCGCAAACGTCAGGGGCGGCCGCGCGCTCGACCAGCGCAGAGACCATCGTGGCCGGCGGGGGCGCCGCCGCGTCGAAGTCGAGCTTCATGGAGAAGTCGCCTCCGATCTTGCGTCCGCGCCGTGCGCGATAGCTGTTGACCCGCGACGCGACCTCGCCGCGCCATATGTCGTTCTCGGGAGCCTCGGAAGGCTCTGCGTACTCAGGATGCATGATGGCCCTGTCGAGGCCCGCGCCATCGCGCGAGCCACGGCTGTATTGCTCGTAACAGGATAAAGACGGAGACGTAGCGAGGGCGTCGCGATGAGCTGGAGCGCTCATTGCGTGCGCAGAGGCCGGCACGATACACGTGCAGTGGGAACCGCAGAGCGGACAGGCCATGAACGCGGGTTGTGGAGTCGTCCAGAGCGCGCAAGCCGACCGACAAATCGGCGTTGCGGCGGGCTCTCGACGCGGCAGCGCCAGCCCTCGCACTTTCGCCGAGGGCATGCGGCATGCTACCTTCGCGCTTCGGATATATCTCGCGCGCGCCAATGAATTCCCGCACTCGCATCATTATCACAGCCACGATGCTGTGTCATCTGTTACTGGCCGTCCCGGTAGTTACTTGCCAGTTGCCAAACGAGAACCCGGCGAGTGCCGCTCCGTCTGCCGGCTCCAACGGCGTACGCTCCGCGTTGGATCCGAAGATCCTGCCCTCGGAAGAGGTGACGATCCGCGCCCGCCAGCAGGAAAAGCAAGGCATGATCTACCGCCTGCGCGGCGACGTCGAGGTGACGTTCCAGACCTACACGGTCCGCGCCGACGAGGTGACCTACAACTCGGAAGACGGACAGCTCACGGCCACGGGCAACGTCATCTTCGACGGAGGCCCGAGCGACTCGCACGTCGAGGCCTCGCGGGCCACGTACAACATCAAGACCGAGGACGGCACGTTCCACGACGTGCTGGGCAGCGTGGGCGCACGCGTGCGCGGCAGCACCGTCATCCTGACGACGAGCAATCCGTTCATCTTCACCGGAAAGGAAGTTCGCAAGGTCGGTCGGGACCGCTTCATCGTGCTGCACGGGAGCGTCACGAGCTGCCAGTTGCCGAACCCGAAGTGGACCTTCGAGGCCGAGAAGATCGACGTGGTTGCCGGCGAGGACGCCAAGATCTACCACTCGACGTTCCGCATCCGCAGCATCCCGATCTTCTACTTCCCCTATGCTTCCCATCCGGCGGGAGAGTTCGGGCGCAAGTCGGGCTTCCTGCTGCCGTCGTTCGGGCAATCCTCTCGGAAGGGCTTCATCGCTGGCGAATCCGTCTATTGGGCGATCAACCGCAGCATGGACCTGACGGCCGGAGCGGAATATTACTCGCGGCGCGGCTGGGCTCCCACCGGCGAGTTCCGCGCGCGACCGGGCGAAAACTCCTACATCAACATGCGCTACAACTCCGTGCTCGATCGCGGCGCGCCGGGCACGGGCGAAGACCAGGGCGGACACGATGTGCGGCTCGACTCCGAACTCGAACTGCCCTACGGCTTCCGCGCGGTCGCGAACGTGAACTATCTCAGCTCGTTCCTCTTCCGGCTGGCGTTCTCGGAGACGTTCACGCAGGCGGTCAACTCCGAGGTGCGCTCGACGGCATTCATCTCGAAGAACACGGACGGTTTCTCGTTCGACGTGATGGCGTCGCGCTACCAGAACTTCCAGAGCACGCGGCGCGGCGACCGCATCCTGCTGCTGCACATGCCGACCCTCGAGATGTCCACGGTCGAGCGGCGCTTCCTGGACTCACGGGTGATGTGGGCCTTTGACGCCACCGCCGAAGGCGTGTCGCGCCGCGAGCCCGACTTCGTGACCGGCGACCTCGTGGGCCGCTTCGATGTGCGCCCGCGCGCTTCGCTGCCGATGGTGTGGAAGGGATGGTCGGTGAGGCCGGAGATCGCGCTTCGCAACACCTACTACACGCAGCAGCAGGTCCCGAACCTCGAGCCCAACGCCACCACGGTCGGCACGCCGATCTCGGAGAACATCAACCGCCGCGCCATCGAGACCTCGGTGGAGGTTCGCCCGCCGGCGCTGGCCCGCGTCTTCGACCGCGAGGTCGCCGGACGCAAGTTGAAGCACGTCATCGAGCCGCGCATCATCTACGACTTCGTCAAAGGGGTGGACCAGTTCCGCAACATCATCCGCTTCGACGCCCGCGATGTTCTGAGCAACACCAGCGAGGTGGAGCTGGGCATCGTGCAGCGCATCTACGCGAAGCGCAGCGCCTACAAGCGCGATCCGGTGTGCGACCTCGTGCAGCCGGAGTCGGACCCCGAAAACCGGTTGCATCCTCCGGAGCAGACCGGCGCGATCCCCGGCACCACGGCGGAACCGCTGCACTGCGAAGACGAGAGTTCCACGCGCGAAATCGTCACCTGGGAACTCAAGCAGCGGTACTTTTTCAATCAGGATTTCGACAACGCCATCATCCCCGGCCGCCGCAACGTGCTGACGACCACGGCGGAGTTTACCGGGATAGCGTTCCTCACCGAGCCCCGCGTGTGGTCCCCGATAGTCTCGCGCCTTCGCATCCAGACCTCGGCCAACACGGACATCCAGTGGCAGCTCGACTACGACTTCAAGAAGGGCCGCATCAACTCCAGTACGGCGTTCGTGGACCATCGCATTCGAAACTTCTTCGTCGGCGGCAGCCACGCGCTGTTGCACGTGCCCGGCGAGATCGTGACGACCAGCGCGTCAGAGACCCTGCCGAACGACGAGACTCACGACGTTTTCAATCAGTTCCGCGCGCTGCTCGGCTATGGCTACCCGGGCAAGCGCGGCTTCAACGCCGGGGCGAGCATCGGGTTCGACACGAAGCTCGAGTTCCTGCAATACAGCGCGTTCCAGACCAGCTACAACTGGGACTGCTGCGGGTTGAGCGTCGAATACCGGCGCTTCGCACTCGGACGCGTGCGAAACGAAAACCAGCTCCGGTTCGCCTTCACGCTGGCAAACGTGGGCACGTTCGGAAACCTGAGACGGCAGGAAAGATTGTTTTGAAGGGTGAAGTGCGAAGGGTGAAGTGTGAAGTAGCAAGGTAAGTCCGTATTTCACACTTCACCCTTCTCACTTCTCACTTCTTACTTCACTCCACAATTCTCACTTCGTACTTCTCACTCTCAGGCTTCTCCTGGGCGCGGCCGGCGTACACCCCTGCACTCGTGGCGATGATGTACAGCGCCGCGATCAGCGCGATGGCCACCACCAGGCTGCGGTTGTGGGCCAGCGTTCCGACCACCGGGCCGAGCGAAACCTGTAACGCGATGGCGAAGACCGAGAAGAGATTCTGCACGCGTCCCATGTAGTGCTTGGGGACAAGCGCCATGATGCTGCTGCTGAGCGCCACGCCGCCGGCTCCGCGCGCGAGGCCTCCGAGGAAGTACAGTGCCGCCGCAAAGTAGATCACGCGGGAGAACGGCACCGAGAACAGCGCCACCGCGAGCAGCAGCATCGAGAGCGGGATGACCTTCCTCCAGCCGAAGCGCTGGACGATGGCGGCCGATACCAACGAACCGGCGAACGCGCCGAAACCCCACCCGGCGTTGAGCCATCCGTAACCCACGGCTCCGTAGTGCAGGATGCGGTCGCTGACCGGCGCGGTGACGACGCTCGTCAGCATCATCGCCGCAACGAAGCTTGCCCACGTCACGCCGAGCATGATGAGCGCCCGATCGCGCCCGACAAACGCGAAGCCCTCGCGCATCTCCATCCAGAACTGCCGCACCGCGCCGGCGCTCGAGACCACTCTCTCCCGGACGACGTGACGCCCGCTGCGCACGACCGCGTAACAGGCGATCGAGAAGACGTAGGTCGTCGCGTCGATCAGCAGAATGCCGCCGATGCCGATCTTGTTGTAGACGAAGCCAACGACCGCCCCGGCGATCAGCCAGCCTCCCTGGAAGCCGGCCATCAACATGCCATTGGACTCCGCGATGTGTTCCTCGGGCGTGAGTTCCTGGAGCAGGGCGTTGATGATCGGCCAGAACATCCAGAAGCCGGTCGAGACCAGCACGTTCATCACGAACAGGTGCCAGACCTGGACGGCATGGCGGAAGCAAAGCAGTGCGACGGAGAGGATGATGAGTCCGCGGACGGCGTCGAGCGCAATGACGAGATGCCGCCGGTCCTCGCGATCGATGATGACGCCGCTGAACGGCATGAGCAGCAGCGGAGGGATGGCCTGCGCCACGACGAGCGCGCCAAGGATCTTCTCCGAATGAGTGGCCTGGAGGATGTACCAGATCACGGCGGCGGAGTTCATGCCGCTGCCGATCATGGAGACAGCGTTGGCCGCAAACAGCAGCCGCAACGGTCGGCTCTGGAGCACGTGCCGCATTGCTCGATTGTATCTACTGTTGAGACGCTGGGGAGGAGAGCAGCCGGCCCGCGCAGCGTCGCGGAGGCGATCCCACATTCGCCAGCCCGGGGTCGCAGCGGGCGGGGACGCCCGCGCTACACACATCCCACATTCGCCACGGAAGGCAGATGTCGGGCACCCGGTCAACCCGAGGTTGCGGCGGGCGAGGACGCCCGCGCTACACACATCCCACATTCGCCAACGGAAGGCGGATGTGGGGCACCGGGCCGCAAGCTTCTAAGCTGCTAAGCTACTGAGCTACTGAGTGTGTGGCACAAGGTGTAGGGCGGGCGTCCCGCCCGCCCGGAGACAAAGGGTGGCTCCACTCCGCTTCGCTGCGGTCCCCATGACGTCTAACTCAGTAACCGTAGTAGCTCAGTGGCTTGGTTTCCCCGCGCATCCCTTACACTAGAGAACATGCAGTTGCCCGAAGCCAAGCGCGAAGCTCTTTTTGCACACCTACAGTCCCTGGGACGGGTCCTGGTCGCCTATTCGGGCGGAGTGGATTCCGCTTTCCTGGCATGGGCGGCGCACGAGGCCATCGGGGCCAACATGCTGGCGGTCATCGCCGACTCGCCCTCGCTCGCGCGCACGCAGCTCAGCGAGGCGCTGGCGTTTGCCGAGCATCACGGCATACCCGTGGAACTCATTCGCACGGACGAGCTGGAAAATCCCGATTACGCGCGCAACGACGCGATGCGCTGCTTCCACTGCAAGGACGAGCTCTTCACGGTGCTGGAGCGCGTACGGCGTGAACGCGGCTTCACCTCGGTCGCCTACGGCGTAAACAGCGACGACCAGGGAGACTGGCGTCCCGGACAGAAGGCTGCCGTCGCACACGGCGTCTCGGCTCCGCTGCTGGCCGCAGAACTGACCAAGGCAGAGATCCGCGCGCTGGCGGCCGACGCTGGGCTCGAAGTGTGGGACAAGCCGGCGTCCGCCTGTCTGTCTTCGCGCATCGAGTACGGACGCGCGGTGACGCGTGAAGCCCTCGACCAGGTGGAGCGCGGCGAAGAGGTGCTGCGCGCAATGGGCCTGCGGCAGTTCCGCCTTCGCCACCACGGCGACATTGCGAGGGTGGAGATCGCCCGGGAAGAATTGCCGAAGGTCCTGTCCCTCGAGGCCTTCGAGCACCTGACGAGCGAACTGAAGGCGTTGGGATTCAAGTTCGTCACGCTCGACATGGAAGGCTTCCGCTCGGGCTCCATGAACAACCTGCTGAACATTACCAGGACGTCGCGATAGGCGGCGGCCGCCCACCCGGTATCTTCCCTGCACCTATCGCCTGTATCTATCCCCTGTAACTACCTGCTCTCGCGTGAGATAATCAGCCATTCATGCCACAAGATTTGCAGCGGCTGACGGAGTCTGTTTTGCGCAAAGTCCTGTTTGCAATGTTGTTGCTGACGCTCGGGTGCCGGGCGCAGGCGCCCCAACCGAACCCCGAGGTCAACGGCCGCGTTGAACGGCAGGTCCGCGCGATGATCCAGGCGCCGCCGTACGTGAGCATCAAGGTGACGGATCGCAAACCCGATGCGGAGTTCTCGGGATACGACCATTTGACCGTCACGCTCTCGGCCAAGGCTCCCGACGGCTCGGAGAAGTCGCAGAAGGTTGACTTCTACATTTCGAAGGACAACAAGACGCTGCTGTCGGTGAACAAGATCGACCTGACGAAAGATCCGTACGCCGATGTGACGGCGAAGATGGACCTGAGCGGGCGGCCGGTGCGCGGCAACAAGGACGCGAAGGTCACGGTCGTCGTGTACGACGACTACCAGTGCCCGTTCTGCACCCGCATGCACCAGACGATCAACTCGTCGCTGAAGAAGTATGGCGACCGCGTGAAGGTCGTTTATAAGGACTACCCGCTGTTCGAGATCCATCCGTGGGCGGGACGCGCGGCCATCAACGCGCAGTGCCT
The DNA here is from genome assembly GCA_035627675.1 of Clostridia bacterium. Lineage (GTDB taxonomy): Bacteria > Acidobacteriota > Terriglobia > Terriglobales > Acidobacteriaceae > DASPLH01. The sequence goes on along the minus strand of DASPLH010000035.1, from coordinate 17,701 downwards.
GGCGGACCAGAGCGGCGGAGCATATTGGGATTACACGGACAGCGTGCACGCCAGCCTCGAAGCGATCAGCGGTCCGCGCGAAGCTCGCCGCCCGCTCGACCGGCAGTTCGCCGAACTGGACCGGATCACCACCGAAACCGGCAGGAAGCACGGGGTTGATTTGAGCAGGCTCGAGGCCTGCATCAAGGAGCAGCCGCGGCAGAAGCTGGATGCTTCGGTGAAGGAAGCCGAGTCGCTCGGGGTGCAGGCGACCCCGGCCATATTCGTGAACGGTCGCAAGCTCGAAGGAGCCGTACCGGAAGAGCAGTTCAACGCTGTGCTGGACCAGGCGTTGGCCGAGGCGGACGCTGCGGCCCCGCAATCTGCTGCAAAGTAGTTCGAATACCAGGCGCTGATGCGCACACCACCCACCTCCGGCCAGTAAGGCGCGAGGCCCGGCGGGGAGGACTCATTTGAAACAGACCAATCAAACACTGGGCTGGCTTGCAGCGTTCATCGCCGTGGTAGCCCTGTTTGTTGTGCCTGGCTGTAATCGCAACAAGGGCGGCGGCGACGTTATGGCCCGCGTGAACGGCCGCAAGATCACGGCTTCGGAAGTCGAGAAGTATTACAAGTCGCAGACCGAAGGCGCACCGCAGGCTCCGTCGAAGGAGCAGGCGGAGAGCCTGCGGCTCAGCATCCTTCGCGAGCTGATCGACAACGAAATCCTGATGCAGCGTGCCGAAAAGCTCGGGCTGCTGGCGACGGACGAAGAAGTCGAGGGCAAGCTCAACGAGATCAAGGCGCCCTACACGAAGGAAGAGTTCGACAAGCGCCTGAAAGAACGCAATCTGACGCTGGAAGACTTCAAGAGGGACTTGCGCCGCTCGATCACCATCGAGAAGGTAGTCAACAAGGAGATCACGTCGAAGATCAACATCAGCGACAAAGACATCTCCGACTACTACGAGCAGCACAAGGCCGAGTTCAACCTCATCGAGCCGCAGTACCACCTTGCGCAGATCCTCGTCACCTCGCAGCCGAACCCGCAGGTGCGCAACCTGAAGAACGATAAGGCGCAGAACGAGGCCGAGGCGCGCAAGAAGGTCCAGATGGTCAACAACCGTCTCGACAGCGGCGAGGACTTCGCCACGGTGGCGATGAATTATAGCGAGCAGCCTGAGACTTCGGCCACGGGCGGCGATCTCGGATTCATCCCCGAGTCTTCGCTGAAGGGCGACAAGCAGGCTTACGATGCGATCGCGCGGCTGAAGCCCGGCCAGTACACGCCTCCGCTCCCGGCCATCGATCCCGGCACGCGGCAAGTATTCGGCTACCGCATCATCCGCCTGATCTCGAAGGAACCGGCCGGCCAGCGCGAGATCAACGATCCGCGCGTGCAGCAGGCGATCCGGGAACAGCTGCGCGACCGTCGCGAGCAGTTGCTGAAGAGCGCGTACTACGAGTCGCTGCACAACAACGCCTCGATCGAAAACTACCTCGCCGACCAGGTGCTCAAGAGCGAGGGCGGCAAGTAGAAACCAAGTCAGCAAAGACGCGAAACCCCGGCTTCGGCCGGGGTTTTTGTTTTGAATGCAGCGGCTGAGGTGCGGGGGAGTTGGCTCGAACTCGGCGGAATACAGTCGTCCCTCCGGGACTCTGTCTGGCTCGGGACGTGTACCCAGCGCTGAAGCGCTGGGCTAGTGAAGGACGCGCCTCCGGCGCTTTTCGCGGGCGAGACGCCCGCGCTACACCTGAAAATCAGAATCAAGCATGCTCGTGCAAAAGCGTCTCCGGGAAACTCGACGAGGCCTTTGAGGTAGTGGGCCGTGCGACGCGCCGAGGTGTAGCGCGGGCGTCTCGCCCGCGATCCCGTACGATGCTTCGAACTCTGCCTCATTTCGCAGTTCGCAACTGCGCGGTGCAGAACGCACTTCACACTTCGCACTTCTTACTTCTCACTTATTCCACGATTGCCATCACGTCTCCGGCGTTGACGTTCGCTCCCTCTGCGACGGAGATTTTCGTAACCACGCCATTCTTGGGAGACTTGATTTCGTTCTGCATCTTCATGGCTTCCATGACAAGGATTCCCTGTCCGGCCTCGACTTCCGTCTTTTCCGGGGCCATGATGCGAACCACCCTGCCCGGCATGGGCGCCGTGATCTTCTGCGGCCCTTCGCCTACGCCGGCAGCGGCGCGACGCGAACGCAACGAGCGCGGGTCGCGCACTTCGGCCTCGAAGCGCTCGGAGCCGATGATGACGTGTGTCTCGCCCCTGAGCGAGTACTCGCGCTTGACCTCGTAGGCTTTGCCTCCAACGAGGATGGAGAGTACGTCGCGCGCGGTGAAGGCGGCGTCGAGTTCGTAGGCGTGCCCGTCCACCTGGCACATCCACTGATCACCCCGGCGCTCGAGTTCGACCTTGTGAGGCGTTCCGTCAATCGAGACTTCGTAGATCATCGCAGCGCCTCCTTCCGTCCTGCGCTCTTCCATCCCGCGGTGTTGGGCTTGGCGGTGTCGGCGCCGTTCACGCTGATGGCGGTGGTGTTGGTCATCATTGGGGCCGCCGTGGGCTTGGGCTCGCTGGAGGCAAAGACGGCCGCCGCAATCGCCGCGATGGGAATGCGGTCGAGCGTGCGCTCGTCGGGAACCCTGGGCTCGCTCAAAAGCCGGTCGAGGAAACCGGTGTCGAAGTTCCCGGCGCGAAAATCGGGATCGAGCAAGATGCGGCGGAAGAGCGGAATGTTCGTCTTGATGCCGCCGACGAAGTACTCGACGAGTGCGCGGCGAAGCCGATTGATGGCCATCTCGCGCGTTTCGCCGTGTCCGATCAGCTTGGCCAGCAGCGGGTCGTAGTCGAGCGGGACCTCCCAACCCTCGTACATCCCACTGTCGCGACGGATGCCGGGCCCGGAAGGAGAGATGAGACGAGTGATGCGTCCGGGCGACGGGAAGAAGTTGTGGTCGGGGTCTTCGGCGTACACGCGGCACTCGATGGCGTGCCCGCGCATGGTGACATCCTCCTGCCGGAAAGGCAGCGGCTCTCCGGCGGCGACGCGCAGTTGCAGCTGCACAAGGTCGAGTCCGGTGACCATCTCTGTCACCGGGTGCTCGACCTGCAGGCGCGTATTCATCTCCAGGAAGTAGAAGTTGCGCTCCCTGTCCACCAGGAACTCCACGGTGCCGGCGTTCGTGTACCTCGCCGCCTGCGCCACGCGGACCGCGACCTCGCCCATGCGCTTGCGCATCTCCGGCGAGACGATCGGCGAGGGAGACTCCTCCAGAACCTTTTGGTGGCGACGCTGCACGGAGCACTCGCGTTCTCCGAGATAGACAGTGTTCCCGTGCTCGTCGGCAAATATCTGGACCTCGATGTGGCGCGGGTTCTCGATGAACTTCTCGATATAAACTTCGCTGTCGCCAAAGGCGCGCTGGGCCTCGCTTCTGGCGGCATCAAACGCGCTTCGGAGTTCGGCGCGGGTACGCACGAGGCGCATGCCCTTGCCGCCGCCTCCGGCGGCAGCCTTGAGCATCACCGGGTAGCCGATCTTCGCGGCCAGTTCCTCGGTGGCCTCTGCCGTGTCCAGTCCCCGCTCGGAACCGGGAACGAAGGGCACTCCCGCCTTCTTCATGTTCTGGCGGGCGCGGGTCTTGCTGCCCATCATCTCCATGGACGCGGCCGCCGGACCGATGAACTTGATGCCTGCCTCCTCGCAGGCGCGCGCAAATCCCGCGTTCTCGGATAGAAAGCCGTAGCCGGGGTGAATCGCTTCCGCGCCGCTGCGCCGCGCGACGTCGAGGATCTTCGCGGCATTCAGGTAGGACTCGGCGGCGGCCGCAGGCCCTATGGGATAGGCATAGTCGGCTTTCCTGACATGTAGAGCGCGACGGTCCACGTCGGAGAAGACGGCCACCGACTCGACACCCATCTCGCGACACGCGCGAATGACACGTACGGCAATCTCGCCACGGTTGGCGATGAGGATCCGCTTGAACATGAGACGACCCCGGTCGGGGCATAGGAGGCAGGTGAACGAAGGCCCCGAGGAGGGAATCGTAACAGAGGAAGTTTCGAGTTTCGAGTTTCGTGTTTCAAGTCTCGGATGGGCCGCCATCAACTCGAAACCTGAAACTTGAAACTGAAAGAGAAAAGCCTCTCGCAAGCGAGAGGCTCTTCGTTGCAACGTGGAGCTTTACTTACCCTCTTCCAGCACGATACCGCCGGGACCTTCCTTCTCGGCCTTGGCCTTCTTGGTGGCCATGGTCTTGTCCACCCACTCGTCCGCCATCTTCAGGTCGGCCGCGCGGGCTGCCGGATCGTCGCAGAGATAGTCTGCGCGTTCGCGGTAGAGAAGGTTGAGGTAGGCCATTGCGTCGTCGTAGTCGGGACGAAGCTCAAGCGCCTTCTGGAGCATCTGGATGCCTTCTTCGACGTTCGTGGAGTTTTTCTCCTTGATCATCGCGCAGACCTTCTTGTCCGTCAGGGGATCCAGGGGCTTCATGCCGAGCTTCGCGCGCTCTTCCTGGCGCGGCTGGTAAGCCAGCGTCCAGTCGATCACGGCGATGGAGTAGTACGCTTCCGGATCGTTCGGATCCAGCTCGATCACTTTCTTGTGGAAGTCCTTCGCCTGCTGCATTTCCTTCATGTTGAAGTACAGCGAGGCGATGCCCTTCAAGCTGGCGACCTGCGCTTCACGCGGCGGGTTCTGCTCGAGGACTTTCTTGAACTCGTCGATGGCCGAGACAGCGTTCCGCTTGTTCTCCTCGGTTTCTGCACCAGGGATGTATTGCTGGGCGTATGCCGTCGCAAGATACAGACGGGCGTTAATCAGGCTTGGATCGTAGTCAACCGCCTGCTTGAAATGACCGATTGCCTCTTCGTACCGGGAGTTCTTGTAGGCTTGAACGCCCTTGTTGAGCTGGTCACGCGCTTTCAGCTTGGTACAGCCTGCGGTGGCCAGCATGGCCAGGAGCACCGCGAAGCCGACCAGCAGACGTACGCTTCTGTTCATGAGATATCACCTTCCGTTGCCAAAGTCGGGTGCTCGGACTGAGCGAGTTCTTCTGTTCACCCGAGTTTCCATCGTGTGGAATCGGGCCGGGTCGCTGAGCCGGATGCCCCTTGCGTCTGCGAGGAGGCGGGCCGCACCGTTGCGACCCGCCAATGACTCAGTTTCTGCTTTTCAGGTTTGTCGAAGCCTACTCGCCAGCCTCGACCTTGGCCGTGATGAGCCCGACCTTATCGACACCTGCCGCGTGCGCCTTGTCGATCACCTGGGCGACATCCGAGAAAATCAACTCGGTGTCGGCCTTCACGAACATGACCTTCTCGGCGCGCGTCTTGAAGATGTCCGTCAGCCTGCCCTGAAGATCTTCCCAGGTCACATCGTCCTGGTTGATCTTCAGCGCCGGACGGTCGGCGCCGCCGCGCAGTACCTGCACGACGATCGTGCGATCCGTCTGAATCGTCTGCTTCTGGTTCGGATCCTTCGGCGGCTGGGGAACCAGCGCCTCCAGACCCTTCGGCGTCAGCGGCGTGATCACCATGAAGATAATCAGCAGCACCAGCAGAATGTCGATCAGCGGCGTTACGTTGATATCGGCGCGGGCACCGTCCCCGCCTCCAACTGCCATTGACATATGGTTTCTCCGCTACTTCGTGGAAGCGCCCCCGCCACCGGCGGGCACATCGAATCCACCCTGCTTGCGCTGCTCGGTCAACAAGCCGAGCTGGTCCACGCCAGCCGAACGGACGTTATCCACGACTTCCACCACCGAGCCGTACTTGGCCCGGGCGTCGGCCTTCACGAACACACGCTTGTCGGCCTTGTTCATTAATTTGTCTTTCACCATGTTTGCGAGCTGGTCGGCAGACACTTTGTCCGACCCGAAGAAGATGGTACCGTCGCGCATCACGGCCACCAGCAAGGAGTCTTCCTTGTCGGCGTCCGGCATCTGCACGGGGTTGTCCGTCGTCGCCAGGTCCACACTGACGCCCTTCTGCAACATCGGCGTGATCACCATGAAGATGATCAGCAGCACAAGCATGATGTCGACCATCGGAGTCACGTTGATATCCGACGTGACATCCGCCATTCGACGCTTCTTGCCTTCCTTGGCCATTCCTAGCTCCTCTGAACTCCTAAGAGCTCAAAACTACCGACGCACCATGTTGCGGCGCTTCAGGAAGTAGTCGATCAACTCGCTCGAGCTGTTGTCCATTTCCACGTCGAAAGCTTCCACGCGGTTGGTGAAGTAGTTGAACATCCACACGGCCGGGATAGCCACGAACAGACCGATAGCGGTCGTCACGAGAGCTTCCGAAATACCGCCGGCGACGGCGCCCAGACCGGTGGCCTTCTGCTCGGCGATGCCCTTGAAGGCGTTCAGAATGCCGACGACCGTTCCGAACAATCCGACGAAGGGGGCGGTGGAACCGATGGTGGCCAGGCTGCCGAGACCGCGCTTCAGTTCGGCGTGAACGATGGCTTCGGCGCGCTCAAGGGCGCGACGCGAGGCTTCGATCGACTCGCCCGGGATCTCGTTGGACTCTCCGTGGGCCTTGAATTCCTGCAGGCCGGCGGTGACAACCTTCGCCAGGTGGCTCTTCTTGTTGCGCTCGGCAACCTTGATGGCTTCGTCGATCTTGCCTTCGCGGAGAGCGCCGGCGACGGCGGGAGCGAACGAACGCGACTGCTTGCGGGCCGCGCTGAAGGCCAGGGCGCGATCAATCATGACGCCGATCGACCAACCGGACATGATGAACAGGATGATGACGACCGCGCGGGCCATCCAGCCCATCTGGTTCCAGAGCGAAATCGGGTCCCAACCCACGGCCGCTTCCTGGAACATCCAGAGGGCCACCGTGTGCAGGTTGGCATAAGCAAGGCTTGCTACGTTAGCGAGAAACATGAGTCGTTTTTCCTCCTCGGAACTCTTTCAGAAACTTCGAACCGGCAGGGCTTCGGCCGCCCGGCCTTTCAAGACTTGATTGCACACGCTCCCGCCAGAAGACGGACAGACATCGGGCGGAGCGAAGTAGCGCAACTCAGATGTGATGCGACTCGGCAGCTTCGAGGCGAGTGCTACCCCCGCCCCGGCCGCCGATTTTCGAACTACGCTCCCGCGAGCGTGAAGTTAACCGTGATCTGCGTCTCGACCTCGACCGGCTCGCCGTTCAGGAAGTACGGCTTGTACTTCCAGCTGCGGACCGCATCCAGCGCGGCGCTGGTCAACATCGGGTGTCCGCTCACGACACGCAGGTTCTGGATCGAGCCGTCCTTGGCGATGACGGCGGCCAGGACAACCGAGCCCTGAATGCGGGCCTGGCGGGCGAGCGGCGGATACGCGGGCTTCTGCTGGTGTACCAGCAGGCCCTGAGCCACGCCCTGCGACACGCGAACCTTCTGCGGCGTCGCGACCTTCGGAACCGCCGTGGGGACGCTGGACACGATCGAGCCGATCACGCCGCCCATCTGTCCGCCCGGCATGCCGCCGGCCACGCCGCCCAGGACGCCCACGGAACCCATGCTCGGAGGAGGCGCTTCTTCTTCCTTGATCATCGCGATCTTCTTCGGAATGGCCGTGGGGGTACGCAGCTGGCCGTCATCCAGCTCGGACTGGATCGGCTTGGTCACCCTAACCTCCGGAGCCGCAGCCGGCGGCGGCGGTGGCGGTGGCGGCGGTGGCGGAGCCACCAGGAATGTCATCAACTGCTGCTTGGGAAGTGCTTCCGTATAGATCAGGGGGATCAACACCAGGACGCCGATCAACAGCGCCTGTAGCGCGAACGACAGGAACGTCGTCCACGGGCTGCGCTTCGAGATCCGCCCGCCTGATTCTAGAAGACTGTCTTCAAACATAAGCCTGCTCTCCGTCGTACTGCCTTACATAGACACCGAGGTTCCGCGTTTTGCTCCCAAAATCGAAGGGGTGCATGCAACTTTTTTCACAGACCCGCTCGCTTCCGAGTTTCTGGCCTGGAGACGACAGCGGGCGTCACGGAACCCTGAGTACCTCTGGCCCGGGACGCCCGACCGATCAAGCGGAACGCGCTACACCCTCCGGCGGAAACTCCGGATTGTAGCAGTTCCCTAAACTTTCGCTTTGGCCTTTTCTCCCTTCGTTTCCTTCGCCGCCGGAACCACGGCCGAGCGGCCGGTTCGCTTCGCCTGCCAATCCTGGAAGGCGACCAGCATGGGGGCAGCGATGAAAATCGAGGAATATGTGCCGATTAAGATGCCGATAACCAGCGCGAGAGAGAACCCGTACAACACCTCGCCGCCGAAGATAAACAACGAGAGCACCGTCAGGAACGTCAAGCCCGAGGTCAGCACGGTTCGGCTGAGCGTCTGGTTGATCGAGCGGTTCACGATCTCGGTGAGGCTCTCGCGGCGGAGCAGCTTGACGTTTTCGCGGATGCGGTCGAACACCACGATGGTGTCGTTCATCGAGTAGCCGACCAGCGTCAGGATGGCCGCGATCACCGTCAGCGAGATCTCCGTGTTGAGCAGGGAGAACAGGCCCAGCGTGATCAGCGTGTCGTGAACTACGGCCGATACGGCGGCGACGCCATAGATCAACTCGAACCGGAACCACAGGTAAACCAGCATTCCGATCATCGAGTAGATGGTGGCCATGATGGCGCGGGTGCGAAGCTGCGCGCCGACCTGCGGCCCGACGATCTCGACGTTGCGGACGCTGAAGTTCGAGGTGAAGTAGTCGGCCTGCATGGCCTCGAATACCGGCTGCGGAACGATGCCGGAGAGATCCTGCACGGACTTCAGAACACCACCGCGCTCGCGGTCGCGGAAATCGACGATGCGGCGGGCAATCTCGCCATACTGCTGCTCGGCGTTCGTGCCTGCCCGGAGCGGATCCTTCTGCATCAGGTACTGCTGCACGCTGGAATAGCCGACGTTGTTCAGGTCGGTCTTGTCCTGCGGCGCGTTGGTTTCGAGCGCCTTGACGATGTTGTTCTTGCCCTGGTCGAGAGCGGCCTCGCTGGTCTCGCGCTGCTCCAGCGCGATCAGCACCTCGTTATTGGCCGCCGGACCGTAGCTCTGGATGCGGGGGTCGCGCAGGCCGGCGCTGCCGAGCGACGCGCGGATCTGGTCGAGGTTCGGAGTCTCGGTGAACTTCACATAGACCAGGGTGCCGCCCTTGAAGTCAACGCCCAGCGGCACGAGGTCGCCGGTGCGCGAGTAACGGACGCCCATGGAGATCATGCCGGCCAGCAGCAGAACGACCGTGATGCCCAGGAAGTACCACTTCTTGCCGAGGAAATCGATGTTTGTGTTGCGGAACAGTTCCACGTTAAATGCCTCAGAAAACTTTGCGGCACGGCATACCGCGCCTGATACGGAGGCCGGGACGCGCCCGGCCCGCCACTATATGCTCAATGCCTCGCCGCGCTGATGCTTGTTGAGCAGCGCATCGAAGATGGCGCGCGAGACGAACACGGCCGTGAAGAGGTTCGCCAGCAGACCGAACGTCAGCGTGACGGCGAAGCCCTTGACCGGACCGGTCCCGAACAGGAACAGGATGGCCGCCGAAACGATCGTGGTGACGTGCGTGTCAACGATCGTCAGCCAGGCATGGGCAAAGCCCTGCTCGATGGCCGAAGGCGCTGTCTTGCCGGCCCGCAGTTCTTCACGGATGCGCTCGAAGATCAGAACGTTCGAGTCCACGCCCATACCGACGGTCAGGATCAGACCCGCGATCCCCGGCAGCGTGAGCGTCGCTCCGGTGAAGCCGAGGAACCCGAGCAGGATGACGAGGTTCAGGACCAGGCCGAGGTTCGCGTTGATACCGGCGCCGCGGTAGTAGATCAACATGAAAGCCATTACGGCGATCATGCCGATCAGGGCCGCGTTTACGCCCTGCCGGATCGAATCGGCGCCGAGCGACGGACCGACCGTGCGCTCTTCGAGGTAGCGAATGCCGGCCGGCAACGCGCCCGAGCGCAGGACCATCGAAAGGTCCTTTGCCGCCTGCTCGTCCATGCCGCCCGAGATCGAACCGCGGTCGCGGATCGGCTCGCGGATGGTCGCCACTTCACGGACCTTGCCGTCGAGCACCACCGCCAGATAGTCGCCTACGTGGGCGCTGGTGAAACTGAAGAACTTGTTGCCGCCGTCGCGGGTGAGCGTGAAGCTCACGGCCGGACGTCCGTTCTCCTCGCGCGTCGCCTGCGCATCGCGCAGGTCGCGGCCGCTGACGGCCGTGGAGCGCGAGACCACAAAGTACTGGTCGCCCTGCTGGTCGCTGCGCGCTCCCACCGTGCGGCCCTTCATGATGACCGCGTCCGGAGGCAGCACGCCACCGTGCGCCGAGAGAGCTTCCTGCTCGCTCGAGTACGAGCGGCCATCGTCGAGCGACTGCCGAATCTCAAGCATCGCGGTGGACTGCATGATGTCTTTCACGCGGGCCGGATCGTCCACGCCGGGGAGCTGAACCAGGATCTGGTGCTCGCCCAGTCCGTGCTCCTGGATGACAGGTTCGCTGACGCCGAGCTGGTCGATGCGGTTGCGGATCGTCTCGATCGCCTGGGCCACGGCGTGGTTCTTCAGCGTGGCCAGGACCTGCGGCTTCATCGAGATCGTGTAGGTGTCGCCCGCGGCCGAGCCGAGGTCGTAATCCGGCAGGCGCTCGCCGACGATCCGGCGCAGGTCGCCGGCGTTGTTGGCCGGGACGCCCTTGATCACGATGCGATCGGGGTTCTGCGGGTCGGGCTTCGCGAGTTCGCCATAGGGAACGTTCGCCGTGCGCAGCTCTTCCCGGAGGCGATCCATGGCCTGGTCGCTATCGACGTTGATGGCGTCGTTGACCATCACCTGGAGAATCAGGTGCGTGCCACCCTTAAGGTCGAGGCCGAGGTGAATGTTCTGCTGAACGCCGGCCACAAGGCCCCGTTCTTTGATCGCCTTGATGCTGCTGCTGGGATCTGTGCCGAGGAGGATCCCCCATACAAACACGAGCAGCGTTGCAATGATGAGAGCTACTTTCAAGCCAAGATTCTTCTTCATGAGATACCGCGACCGCCTTTAGGACTTAGCGTCTTCGGTGCGAACCGAGACGATCGAGCTACGCGCGACTTCCAGCTTGAGGTTGTCGGGAGGCACCCGGAGGATGATGGTGCCCGTGTCCCGGCCCTCGCCGTCCTTGATCGAGAGAATGGTTCCGACGATGCCGCCGGAGGTCGTCACCCGGTCACCCGATTTCAACTGGCTCAGCATTTCCTGCCACTTCTTCTGGCGCCTCTGCTGAGGACGGATGAGGAGAAAATAGAAGACCGCGAACGTGACGGCGATCATCAGCCAGGAGAGCGATCCGGCAGCTCCACCTTGCTGGAAGAGGATTGCGAAACCAGGTGTCATGCGCGTGCCAACCTGCTCGCCATGCGAGTCGTGAGATTCACCACCGGCGTATGCGGCCGTGGTGTGGGCCCGGACGGCGCTCACAAGCCTTCGCTGCCACTTACACACTTCTGCCGGGCAAGACGAATTCCTGTGTTGTGTCCAGGTTTACGGGAGTCCAGACAACCACTACAGCAGGCTGCCGTCACCTCGACGGCGACAGGCGTCTTCCTTCGGGGCCGCTTGCGGCAGGATACGGGCAAACGCTCGTATCAGACAGCAGAACGGGGACTTGTGAACTCTCCGCTTTGTATATCTTCTCGGACGCGTCTCATAGTGTCAAGGTAATAGGCAAGGTTGTGCACGGTGTTGAGGACTTGCGCCAGCACCTCGTTGGCCGAGTAAAGGTGCCGCAGGTACGCTCGCGAGTACCTGCCGCACACCTTGCACCCGCAGTTCGGGTCCAGCGGACTTTCATCCTGCGCGTGCCGGGCGTTCTTGATGTTCACTTTGCCCTCGGAGGTGAACAGGAGCCCGTGACGCGCAGCCCTGGTCGGCAGCACGCAGTCCATCATGTCCACCCCCAGCGAGACGTACTGGACGATCTCCTCGGGCGTCCCGACTCCCATGACGTACCGGGGCTTGTTTTCCGGAAGCAGCGGGATCGTGGTCTCCACCATCTCCCAGGTCTTGTCCCTCGGCTCGCCGACACTCAGGCCGCCGATGGCGTATCCCGGGAAGTCGAGCTCGACCGTGCGCTCGGCGCTCTCGCGCCTCAGATCGGGGTACATGCCGCCCTGCACAATGCCGAAGAGCGCCTGCGTCTGCTCGGTTCCTTTCTCGCCGGACTTCTCCTCGAACCATGGCACCTCGGTTTTGTGCGCCTCGAAGTAGTCTTTGCTGCGCCTGGCCCAGCGCAGGGTGAGTTCCATCGACTTGCGGGTTCGCGCATGGTCGGCCGGATACTCCGTGCACTCGTCGAAGGCCATGATGATGTCCGCACCCAGGCCGATCTCGGCCGCGAGCGCCGACTCGGGCGAGAACATGTGCAGCGAACCATCCAGATGCGACCGGAACTGCACGCCGTCTTCGCTGAGCTTCCGCAGGTCGCTGAGGCTGAATACCTGGAAGCCGCCGGAGTCGGTGAGGATCGGGCGGTCCCAGCTCATGAACTTCTGCACCCCGCCCATCTTTCGCACGGTCTCGACGCCGGGACGTAGATACAGGTGATAGGTGTTGTTGAGCAGGATTTGGACGCCGAGGTCCTCGAGCAAATCCTGCGGCACACCCTTGACGCTCGCAACGGTGCCAACCGGCATGAATACGGGAGTTCGGACCTCGCCATGCGGAGTGACGAACCGGCCCGCACGGGCGCGCCCGCACGTGGCTTCAACCTGAAAAGAAAAGGACATCGATCTTGATTCTAAATCGAGGAGGAGTTCGGCAGACGAGAAGTCGCGCAGTCGCGCCTCGGCGACGGATGGCTTGCAGCGGCTGACGCCGCACGCTTCATTGCCCGCTCAGTCTCCGTTATCTTATAAACTCCTACGTTTCCGAACGTCTCCAAGGAGCCCCCGTGAAAACTCTCGCAGTCATTGCGATTACGCTGAGCCTGTCGCTGAGCGCTCTTGCCCAGCAGGCCGCGCCAAGCGCCACCGGCAAGAAGCCTCTTACGATCGATGTCGTCGCCTCCGAGCCGCGCGGCGGGGGAGCTCCGCAGTCGCTGAAATGGAGTCCGGACGGTACCAAGATCGCCTTCACCGAGAGCAGCGAGGGCGACGGGAAACAGGCGCTCTTCTACTTCGACCCCGCCAGCGGAAGGCGCGCGGTGCTGGTTGCGGCCGACCGCCTCGCCGAACTTGACCGGCCTCCGGTGAACGGCAAGAAAGACGATCGCCAGAGCGACAATCGCGAGCGCTTCGGAGTAGCTGCCTATCACTGGGCTCCGGACTCGAAGTCCATCCTCTTCGATCGCGACGGCCAGCTCTGGTTGTACGACCTGGCCACAAACAAGGGACTTCAGGTCACGACTCCGGCAAGCGACGCCAGCCTCGACCCGAAGTTCTCGCCCGACGGCGCGTTCGTCAGCTTCGTCCGCAAGCACAACCTCTACATCAAGCCCGCGCGCGGCGGAGCCGAGATCGCACTCACTCGCGACACCAACGAGAACCTGCTGAACGGCGAAGTGGACTGGCTCTACTCGGAAGAACTCGACGTCCGCAGCAACTACTTCTGGTCTCCGGACTCGAAGCAGATCCTGTTCCTGCAATCGAACGAGTCGAAGGTGCCGACCTATCCTGTCGTGGATTGGGTGCCGCGCCACCCCACGCTCGACACGATCAAGTACCCGAAGGTCGGCGATCCCAATCCCACCGTGCGTCTGGCCGTGGTGGACTTGAAAGGCCGGGTGAAGTGGCTGCCGCTCGACATCGGCGGCGAGTTCTATATCCCGCGATTCGGCTGGGTGCGGCCGGGACTCGCCTGGGCCATGGCTTTGAATCGCGCGCAGAACCGGCAGGACCTCTACTTCATCGACGTCAACACCGGGCGCAGCAGGCTCGTGCTGCGCGAGCAGGACCCGTTCTACGTCGAACTGGTGGATGCCTACCGCTTCCTGAAATCGGGTGATCGCTTCCTGTGGCCGAGCTGGCGCGATGGCCACATGCACCTTTACCTCTATTCGTTCGACAAGCAGAACCCGCTGGCGGCCGAGGCGCGGCTGGTGAAGCAGCTCACGGAGGGCGAATACGAGGTCGATGGCGTCGAAGGAATCGATGAGCAGAACGGCGTCGTCTATTTCGTGGCCAACAAGGACGACGCGCGGCAGTCGCACCTCTACTCGGTGAAGCTCGATGGCTCCGGCCTGACCAGGATCACTCCGGGCGGCGGGACGCACAAGCCCTCGATGTCCGAGAACACGCGCTACTTCGTGGACAGCTACTCGTCGCTAACACAGCAGCCGAAGATGAGCATCTGTGCCGTGGGAGGGCAATGCCACGAGATTTGGGCCTCGCACCGCTATGACGAGTACGCATTGCAGACTCCACAATTCGTGGACTTCAAGGCCGAGGATGGAACCGTGCTGCACGGCCTGCTGCTGATGCCGGCCAACGCCACGGCGGCCGCGTCCGTTCCGCTGGTCATGAGTCCCTACGGCGGCCCGCACGGGCAGGAAGTGATCGACGCGTTCTCGGCCATGTCAGGGTTCGACCAGGTTATGGCGCAGCGCGGGTTCGCCGTGCTCAAGGTGGACAACCGAGGCATGGGGAACCGCGGACGCAAGTTCGCCACGGCGACATACAAGAACCTCGGAGAGGTCGAGACGCGCGACCAGCTCGCGGTCCTCAACCAGGCACTCGAGCGCTTCCCGCAGTTCGACCGCAACCGTCTGGGCTTCTGGGGATGGAGCTATGGCGGCAGCATGACACTCGCCCTGATGACCGCCTCCGATGTGTTCAAGGTCGGCGTGGCGGTCGCGCCCGTTACAGACTGGCGCAACTACGACACCGCCTACACCGAACGCTACATGGGGCTGCTTCCGGAGGACGCGGAAGCATACGAGAGAACCTCGATCGAGAAGCGCGCGGCCAACCTGAAGGGCAACCTGATGATCGTGCACGGCACGAGCGACGACAACGTCCACATGCAGAACACCGTGCAGTTCATCCACGAACTGATCAACCACGGCAAGCAGTTCTGCCTCCAGATGTACCCGCAGAAGACGCACTCGATCTCCGGTGCAAAGGCCCGCGCGCACCTCTACACGCGCATCCTCATGCAGTTCGAGAACGGGTTGATGAAGCAGCAAGCTGCCGCGGGAGCGAAGTGATTCTTGAGGTGCTGAGTGATCGCGGGCGGGGACGCCCGCGCTACACGTTGTTGAGCTGCCGAGCTGATTCGGCAGCTTTTTCTTTATCCCTTTGGAACATCTGGCCACATAACTGGAAACACAGTGGCTTGCCTGAATTACGGGGGCGTCCATTCGCGTCGCAAGCGCCGGAGGCGCGTCGTGTTCTGTAGCCCAGCGCTTCAGCGCTGGGGGCAGAACGCCACTAGGCCTGAGTCCCGGAGGGACGACAGTCTTTGCCTGAACAGTCGTCCCTCTGGGACTTATTCGTTCGCGCTACGTGGCCCAGCGCTAAAGCGCTGGGCCAGGGAACATTTCGTCCCTCCCCGGGACGAGTGCGAATGAGCTACTGAGCGAGCTGCCGGGGAAGGCCTCGGCAGCTTTTTCTTGCGACTTGAAACTTCAAACCTGAAACTCGAAACTGTCTTTCACATGCGCATCGTGAATCTTGAGGACGGACACCCCACGGTCAACGTCGGGTTGCTGAGGCTCGACCGGGCCCTCGTCGCCGCGCGTCACGAGCGCGTTCCGGTCCTTAAACTGATTCACGGATATGGATCAAGCGGCGTGGGTGGCAGGTTGAAAGGCGAAGTCTGGAAGGCCCTCGATCGCTTTCGCCGCAACGGCATGGTCCAGGATTTCATCACCGGCGAGGATTTCCGCATTTCGAACGAGGCCACGTGGATGCTGCTCAAGCGCTTCCCAGACATCAAGCAGGACCGCGATTTAGGACGCATGAACAAAGGCGTGACGATAGTGATCATCTAGCCAGAAGCACTCACCACGGAGACACCGAGACACAGAGAAACCAAACGATTTTCGGATCGTCGGATTTTGGAATTGTCGCATTTCAAATCCGGCAATTCTGAAATTCGTCAATCCGGAAATCCTCTGTGTCTCTGTGCCTCTGTGGTTAGAAGTTACCTCGGCCTCACACGAATGATCCTGTCTGCACCTCCGCCGTTGCTGGTGGAGAAGTAAACGAAGCCATCGGGTCCCTGGACCACATCGCGCAGGCGTCCGAACTCTCCGCGGAACAGGGCTTCTTCCTCGAGGATGCGTGTGCCGCCCGGCGCGTCGAACTTGATCCTGTGCAGGTGGCGCGCGTAATCATTGCCGGAGAGCCCGAGCAGGGCTATCAGCATGCTGCCGTTCCATGCCGGAATGACCGTGCTGTTGTAGAACGTGGCTCCGGAAGGCGCTGCGGTCTCGGGCGTCCAGAGCCGGATCGGGTCCACCCAGGCAGGGTTGTTACACACGCCTATGCAGAGCGACCACCCGTAGTTGCGGCCCGGAACGATCAGGTTGATTTCGTCGTTCGAGTCCGGCCCGTGCTCGCTGATGTAGAGATTGCCGGCGGAGTCGAACGCAAGTCCCTGCGGATCGCGGAGCCCCTTCACGAGAGCGTAGGCAGAGGCGAACCCGGTGCCGCGCGGATTGCCGTCGGTGTCCATGCGCAGGATGCTGCCCGCATCGCTGCTGAGATCCTGCGCGAGCTCGCGGCGGAAGATGTCTCCGTAACCGGCATAGAGCAGGCCGTCGGGACCGAACTTCAAGCGTCCGGCCGGGTGGTGCTCGCCGCTGTCCCCCTCCCAAAGCACCTTGTCGAACGTGGCGGCGTTGTTGTTCTCCAGCAGGCGCTCAATGCGGCAGCGCACGCGCTCGGGAGCGTTGAAGCAGTAGAAAACGTACATGCGCCGGTTCGCGCCGAAGGCGGGATCGAGCGCCAGTCCGAGCATGCCGCTCTCGCCTCCGGGGACGATGGCGGTCTTGTCGTACACGGGTTGCGACTGCACCTGTCCGTTGATCATCACGCGGATGCGTCCGGGCTGCTCGGTGAAGAACAGGCGTCCGTCGGGCGCGAACACCAGCGCCCACGGAACGCTCAATCCGGAAGCCACCGTCTCGGTCGTAACCGAGTCCGCGGTGGAGACCGCCGGGCCGCCGCCCACGGTGCTGCCGCCGCCGGATGGCGGGGGCGTCGGTGTGGGAGTGGGAGTCGGTGTGGGTGTGGGTGTGGGTGTGGGTGTCGGAGTCGGGCTTGGTGTGCCGCCGCCGGGCGGTGGACTTGGATTTCCGTTATCGGTGGGGGTGTTTGCCGCCCGGTCGGAATCCTGACCGCAGCCGGCCATCCACATCGTGAAGGTGATGGCTAATAGGAGGACGAGTAGAGATGCGAACCGCTGCCTGCGCATGGGGCCCTGAACTCCCAACGTGTGTTTTCTGTTTGAGTTCAGATGCCGCGGAGTTGGAGCGTTCTGCACGGGATTCGTAGGCGAAGCTAGCTGCTGAGCTACTAAGCAGAGCGAGTTCCCGTTGCGATTGCGCGGGTAAGGCAATAGTCCAGTCGCGAAGTCGCGAGTCGCGAAGTCGCGAAAGCAGCACCTCAAGCACCTCAGTAGCTAAGCAGCTTAGTAGCTCAGTAGCTCAGCAGCTCAGCAGCTCTCAAAGCAAAAGGCCGGCGCACGGCCGGCCTTCACAACAGCGTACAACGGAGAACTACTTCTTCGGAGCG
>DASPLH010000034.1:0-2725 GCA_035627675.1 Clostridia bacterium | reverse complement strand
AACCATGATTGTCGGAAGGATCAGGACGAGTGTGCTGAAGAGTGTCGCAGAGAGAAAGCCCATGCCCGTCGCGAACATCTGAAACCTCCAGGACGCGGGACCAAAAGGGGGGACATACTATTAGTTCATAGCTGCGGGATTCGAGTTGTCTGCTACCTGAAAGTCCAATGCAACAGGAGAGAGAAGTGGCAAGAAGTTTGGCTGCCCCCCAGGGATTCGAACCCCGATATGCTGATCCAGAGTCAGCTGTCCTACCATTGAACGAGGGGGCAGCGCCAGAAACGGCTTAGGTTGGATGTCGCGTGGCTTCTGCCCCGTGACACTCTGATTCTAAGGGCTCAAGCGGCGATTGGTCAAATTGATCTCGCCACGAAGGACACAAAGGACACAAAGGCTCGCCAGAGAACCGCACCGCGCGTCTTCGTGTCTCTGAGCGGTGTGCGGCCAAGTTGTCCCGGGGGCGCGCTACTTGCCCGCCTCCGCAATTACCACCCCGTAGGGTTCCAGCGTCAGCTTGCTGAACGCGGCCCGCTTCGCTTTGCCGGTAGTCGCCAGTACCTGGCCGTCCTTGGCTCCGATCTTCGCCAGGTCGAAGGAGACGGTCTGGTGTGCGCCGGTCGTGTTGATGGCGACCACGATCGTCTGGCCGTTCGACTTGCGAGCGAAGCTCATCACCTTGCGGTTCTCCTCGTCGAGCGCGACGTAGCTGCCTTCGTAGAGCGCCGGTTGCGTCCGGCGCAGACTCACGAGTTTGCGGAACCAGTTCAGCACCGAGTGCGGCTGTGCGGATTGCGCCTTGACATTCAGCGTCTTGTAATTCGGGTGCACAGGGAGCCAGGGCCTTGCGCCCCGGTTGAAGCCCGCATTCGCACTGGCGTTCCACTGCATGGGAGTGCGTTCGCCGTCGCGTCCCTTCTCCTTGGGCCAGCCGAGGCGGCCCACCACGTCCTTCACGTCCTCGCGGCGTTTCGGGTCGTTGTTCTCCATGCCGATCTCGTCGCCGTAGTAGAGGATCGGGGTTCCGCGCAAGGTCATCAGCAGCGCGCCCATTAGCTTCGCCACCGCCGGTTTCGGAGCGCCTTTGGGCGTGTAGCGATCGACGTAGCGGACCTTATCGTGATTGCTCAGGACGTAAACCGGCCAACCTCCCACCGGGTTGCGCTCTATGGCCGCGATGCGCTTGCGGAACGTCGCCGGGTCGAGCTTGTCGATCATCATGAAGTTGAAGTACATCGGCATGTGAAGTTCGTTATTCTTCGGGCCGTAGTACTCCGCCAGCTTCTGCTCGGAATCCGTCCAGGTCTCTCCGATCAGCACGCGCCCCGGATACTCGTCGGCGACCTTGCGAAGCCTCTGGAGCGCGGCGTGGATTTCGGGCAGCAGGTCCACGTCGTAAATTTTCTTCTGGTTCGGCATCCCGTAAGGGTCGGTGCCCTCGGCGGGAGGATTGTCTCGAAGCTGCGGGTCCTCATACATCGTGTTCACGGCATCGAGCCGGAAGCCATAGACGCCACGCTGATACCACCATCGCGTGACGTCGAAAACCTCTTTCTCCACCTGCGGATTTCGCCAGTTCAGATCGGGCTGCTGCGGATAGAAGAAGTGGTAGTACCACTGGTTCGTCGCTGCGTCCGCCGTCCAACTCGGGCCGCCGAAGATTGAAGTCCAGTTTGTCGGCGGAGTGTCTTTGCCCTTGCCGTCGCGCCAGATGTAGTAATCGCGATACGGATTGTCGCGAGACTTGCGCGATTCCTGGAACCAACGGTGCTTGTCCGAAGTGTGGTTGACGACCAGGTCGAGCACGACCTTGATGCCGCGCTTCTTGCCTTCGGCAATCAGCAGGTCCATGTCGGCCAGCGTGCCGTATTGCGGATCGATGTCGCGGTAATCGGAGACGTCGTAGCCGAAGTCCACCTGCGGTGAAGGGAAGACCGGCGTGATCCAGACGGCATCGACGCCGAGCGACTGGAGATAGTCCAGCCGCGATAGGATGCCCTTGAGGTCTCCGGTTCCGTCGTTATTGGAGTCTGCGAAGCTGCGAGGATAGACCTCGTAGAAGACGGCCCGCTGCCACCAGCCCTCGTCCTGCGCGAACCGGTTGGCGGGCATCTTCGGGCCGGCATCTTTCGGAGCATGCCACTGCTGAGCCGAGCAGCTGAGAGCAAGCGAGAGAACGATGGCAGCAAGCAGTTTCCGCATGGCGGCCAAAGTCTATAGGACTGGCCACTACCGCGCTACCTGCTCCCCAGGACAGCGGCCCGCTTCTCCGCCGGCAGCGCCCTGAACATGCGCAGGAACGATGCGTTCGTCCAACCGAACCCGGCCACGTTGGACTGGTAGCCCACAGCGATATCGACATCCGAGGAACGCTTTACGACGTCGTACTTCTCGCGGATCGTGCCCTCCCGCCGGAAGTTCTCGACGATCATGGTGAGCCACTTGACCGAGAGGCGATCGGCGTCGTCCTTGAAGCCGTACCGGCGCAGGCCCTCGACGGCGATCATCTCCACTGGCGCCCAGCCGAATGGCTCGTCCCACTGCACGCCGGTCTGCCGCGTGCTCAGCGCAATGCCGCCGGGCCGCTCCAGCAGTTTGAGGTTGGCCGCAACCGCGGCGGCTTGTGTCCGGGTCGCCAGGCCTGTCCACAGGGGATAGAACATTGTGGCGTAGGTGTACGACGACTGCGTCTTCGCCATGAAGTTGTAATCGACGAACTGTCCGGTCT
>DASPLH010000033.1:0-20917 GCA_035627675.1 Clostridia bacterium | reverse complement strand
CCTGGGGAGACTTGGTGCGGTTGACGCCGAGGTTTCCGGTCAGCACCGGATCGAACGAGTCGATCGGAGCGCCCACGCCCGACGTGCTGAGCACGATGCCGCTGGCGCCCGTACCCGCGCCGCCTGCGCCCGCCGTCGTTCCACCCGCGCCGCCGCCGCTGGAGCCCGTGACGCCCGTTCCCGAGCCGCCCGGAGTGCCGCTGACGATGCCGGTGTTGACGCCGCGCGTGCTCCCGCCGGAGCTGGCGCGCAGGATGTCCGTGTCGGCGATGTTCAGGTTATAGCGGGCAATCGCGATGTCGAGGTTGTTTTCGAGCGCGAGCGCGATGGCATCGCTCAGCGACAGGTAAATCGTGCCCTCGCGCATGATGTTCTCGATGCGCGGCGTGTTCTCGAAGTTCGGGGCCGCGACATCGCGCCCCATATACGGCATCGGAGTCCACCAGGCACGCGACTTCGAGTAGTCGAACCTCGGCGTGATCGAGTTCGCCCGCCGTGCCGGCGGAGTCTGCACGCTGGCCTGCGCGCTGGCCGGTTGCGTCTGCGCGTGGCTCGCGGTTTGTGCAATGACAGAAGAAGAAAACAGGGCCACGATGCACAACATCGCTACTGCCCTGGATAAAGCCTCAACACGACGCGAAACTGGCATTCGCTTGTCTCCGAAAATAAATCGACTCAAGGGGTTTCTCACCTGACCTGCTTCCGTACGAACGTACATACGAACCGGCAAGGCACACGGTTCCAGAATTCTGCCGACCGCTTCCGCGGGCGGGGCAATGGGAATGATGGGTGCTGTAGCTTCACACCATGGGGAAGTGCCATAGTATAGCCGACCAGGAGGTTCATCCTGAACCGGCGTATAGCCGACCAGGAGGTTCATCCTGAACCGGCCCACAGGCATAAACCCGAAGCACACCAGTGAGGTTCCGCTTGTCGCGCAATTTGAAACTGACGCTCGCCTATGACGGCTCTCATTTCAAAGGCTGGCAAGTGCAACCGCAACTCATGACCGTTCAGGGAACGCTGGCCGAAGTGATTGGACGTGTCACGGGCGAAAAGGTACTGCCGCAAGGCTCGGGCCGCACCGACGCCGGCGTTCACGCGCTGGCACAGGTCGCAAGTTTCCGCACCGCGTCTCCGATCCCTCTCCGCAACCTGCTCATAGTGTTGAACGACCGCCTGCCTCCGAGCATCCGCGTGCTCCGGGTGGAGGAGGTTCCGGACGATTTCCACGCGCGTCACTCGGCTCAGGGCAAGACCTACCGTTACCGCATGTATCGCGAAGCGATTGTTCCACCCTTTCTCGCGAACTTCGTCACGCACTACCCCTACCCGCTCGACGAGGATGCGATGGCGGCCGCGGCCGGGCTCGTCATCGGGGAGCACGACTTCACATCGTTCGCGGCCGTCGATCCGGACAGTGCCGAACGTTCGGCCGGGTCCCCCGCGAGCATTGAAGACGCCAGCGTCGCCGTGAAGCATGCGACCAATGTGCGGACGATTTACCGGTCCGAGTTCCAGCGCCTCGGCGATGAGCTCGTGTACACAGTGCGTGGAAACGGCTTCCTGCACCACATGGTGCGCAATCTGGTCGGCACGTTCCTGCTGGTCGGGAAGGGCACGCTCAAAGCCGAAGACATTCCACGCATTCTCGCGGCCAAGAACCGCTCGTCTGCCGGAGCGACAGCCCCCGCCGAAGGCCTCTACCTGGTTGAGGTCGAGTACTGATATTGCGGATTGAAGATTTCAGATTGCAGATTGCGGAAAGACGGGTTCAAATCTGCACTCTGAAATCCTCAATCTGACTTACAGAGGTGCCCACCTTCGCGAAGCTAAAGGTGGGGCGTTTCTTAGTCGAGCATCTGAAGTGAGTATGCGCGTTCGCATTTGCAATCTTCGATCTGAGACCTGAAATCTGCCATGCTGATCGCTCCATCCGCCACGCTCCACGTCCTGAACCCCGCCACCGGTGAGCCGGTCTGCGAGCACCCGATCGCCTCACCCGATGAGGTTCGCGCGGCGGTTCTGCGCGCCAAGGCCGCTCAGCCGCGCTGGGCCGCATTGCCTGTTGCCCACCGCGTTGAGGTGCTTCGGCGCTTCCAGTCGCTGTTGGCGGACCGCAAGCGCGAGGTGGCGGAGACGATTACGGCGGAGGCAGGCAAGCCCATCGTCGAAGCCCTGCTCACCGAGGTCATCGTCGCGCTCGATGCCGCCCGCTTCTGCCGCGAACACGCGCGAGGCGTCATGGCCGAACGCGAGGTGCCGCACTCCAATCCCGCGGTGATGGCCAAGCGCGCGCGTCTGGTGCCGGAGCCTATCGGCGTAATCGGCATCATCTCTCCGTGGAACTACCCGTTTTCGATTCCCGCGACCGAGACGCTGGCTGCGCTCGTTACCGGCAACGCCGTGGTTCTGAAGCCGAGCGAGCTGACGCCGAACTCGGCGCTCAAGCTCCGCGACCTCCTCCATGAGGCTGGTGTGCCCGGCGATGTATTCCAGGTTGTGCTCGGAGAGGGAGCGACCGGCGCGGCCCTGCTCGCCGCTCCGGTGGACAAAATCATTTTCACCGGGAGTGTCGCCACTGGTAAGCGCGTCGCCATGGCCTGCGCCGAGCGGCTCATCCCCTGTGTCCTCGAACTCGGCGGCAAGGACGCCATGATCGTCCTCGACGACGCCGACGTCGATCTCGCTTCCAGCGCCGCCGTCTGGGGAGGCCTGGTCAACGCCGGACAGACCTGCATCTCGGTCGAGCGCTGTTACGTGCATCGCAGCCTGCACGACGAGTTCCTTGCGGCCTGCGCGCGCAAGATTGCCGCGCTTCGCGTCGGCAGTGGAGCGGAACCCGACACCGATATAGGGCCGGTGATCTCGGCGCGCCAATTGGAGATCGTGGAAGCGCAGGTGGAAGACGCGCGTGCTTCGGGCGCGAACGTCGTCTGCGGCGGACGCCGTCTGCCGGAACTCGGGCGGCAGTTCTACGCTCCAACCCTGCTTACGGACGTGACGCACTCGATGCGCGTGATGCGCGAGGAGACCTTCGGGCCGGTGCTGCCCGTGATGTCGTTCGACACCGGCGAGCAGGCGATTGCGCTCGCCAACGACTCCGAGTTCGGGCTCGCGGCCAGCGTTTGGGGACGCGACCGCCAACGTGCCGAGCACGTCGCGCGCCGCATCGAGGCCGGAGCCGTCATGGTCAACGACCTCATCAGCCAGTTTGCGATCAGCGAGGCTCCGCACGGAGGCGTGAAGTCCAGCGGCATCGGCCGCACGCACGGCCTGCTCGGAATGCAGGAGATGGTGCGCCCGAAGTACATCGACATCGACCTGCTCCCGCGCATGAAGAAGCTGTGGTGGTACGGCTACGGAGATAGGTTCACGGCACAGATGGAAGGCTTCACCGACATGCTCTTCGGCTCGACTCTGCGCACACGATTATCGGGCGCGGTTCGATCCGCGGCCGCGCTTTGGCGCAAGCGGATGTGAAAATCCAGATGTGAAAAGCTAATTAACCACGGATCAACACGGATCAACACGGACCCAACCCCTGCTAGGCTGGATCCGTTCCACTCCGTGCGAATCCGTGGTTAGTCTTCTTTGTCTTTGGCCTCGTTAGCCGTATCCGTTCCAATCCCGTGTAAGTCCGTCGTCAATCCCCTTTGCTCTTCGCCTGCGTTTGTCCGGTGAAGTAGAATGCCTCCGCACTCATTGCGCATTTCCAGGAACTCTCATGGCTACCGAAATGGCAGAAGAACCGAAGATCGCCTCCGACAGTGCTGCGGAACCCGCTGCTTCGGAAGCCGCGGCGCAGCCGACCCCGCCTGCGGCTCCAGCAATCGAGCAGGTCGGGAAGCACCAGGTCAAAATCAAGAAGCCCGGCCAGCGCTCCTGCAACGAGAAGGACGCCAAGGGCAAGCTCTGCGCGGGACACCTGAAGCGCTGGTACTACTCGGCCGACATTGTCGAGCAGGAGTGCGGAGACCTTGAGCGCGCCTGGGGCAAGAACGCAGAGGTCTATCGCTGCGAGCACTGCCGCGTGCTGTACAAGCCCGCCGAAGGCGAGGCCCAACAGCCGAACGTCGCGGGCCGCGGGATGCTCTCGGTATTCGGGCTGACGGTTCCGCCGAAATCAGAGAAGTAAGGCAGGGAAGCACAAAAGATGTCCGCCGGGTCTGTTCCCGGCATCTGCATACATACGGGCAGGACGCGTGGGGCGTCCTGTGCCGTTGAACAACTCCCGGATGGTTTGTGTCGGCTGTGCTGACGGGATGCAATCTTCCGCGGGACTGGTACCGCGCGTGGGGCGCGGCATTCAGAAACAAACGAGTGCGCTGAGCACGAGGGACTCAACGTGTCCGTAAACTGCTCCGAGCTGATCTACGACTGGAACAAGGTCTACGAGAAGTCGCAGAAGCCTGCCGGCCGCGTGCTGCTCGACGACGAATCCCTGCGCGACGGCCTGCAATCGCCCAGCGTGCGCGATCCTTCCATCCCGGAGAAGCTCGAGATACTGCACCTGATGGATGACCTCGGGATCAACATGCTCGACGTCGGATTGCCCGGCGCAGGCCCGCGCGCCTTCGAGCACTCGCTGGCCATCGTGCAGGAGATCGCGGATGCGCGGCTGACCATTCGCCCCAACGCCGCTGCCCGTACCCACGAGAACGACATTCGCCCAATCGCCGAGATCCAGCAGAAGACGGGCGTCCCGGTCGAAGTCGCGATGTTCATCGGCTCCAGCCCGATCCGCCGCTACACGGAAAACTGGAGCGACGAGTTCCTTTTCACCACCACGGAAAAGGCCGTGAAGCTGGCGCGTTCGCTCGACCTGGAAGTCATGTTCGTCACCGAAGACACCACGCGGTGCGATCCCGAGACGATCAAGCGCCTGTACACGACGGCCATCCAGTGCGGAGCTCACGCCATCACGCTCACAGACACCTGCGGCCACGCGACTCCCATGGGCGCGCTCGCCCTGGTGAAGTTCGTGAAGGAAAACGTCATCGCTCCCAGCGGGCAGCAGATTCGCCTCGACTGGCACGGACACTGCGATCGCGGACTTGCCGTCGCGAACTCCATCTCGGCCATCGTCGCCGGAGCCGATTGCGTACACGCCACCGCCACCGGCATCGGCGAACGCGTCGGCAATACGCAGATGGATCTCATGCTGGTGAACCTGAAGCTTATGGGCGTCGAACCCTGGGCCTCGCACGACCTCACCAGGCTCAAGGCGTATTGCGACGCCGTGTCACGCGCCACCGATGTGAAGATTCCCTGCAACTACCCCGTAGTGGGCAGCGACGCCTTTCGCACCGCCACGGGCGTGCACGCCTCGGCGGTCATCAAGGCCTACAGGAAGCAGGACGAGATTCTGGCCAACACCGTTTACAGCGGCGTTCCGTCGCATGTGTTCGGCATGGAGCAGATCATCGACGTCGGCCCGATGAGCGGAAAGTCCAACGTCATCTTCTGGCTTGAGCGCCATGGCATCGAGCCCGACGAGCAACTCGTGGACATCATTTTCCAGAAGGCGAAGCGCAGCGACCGCTGCCTGAGCGAGCCCGAGATCATGGACTGCTGCCAGTGCTACATGCAGCAGAAGGGCTGCTTCCAGAGCGCAAAATCCACTGCACAGATCAACAAGCCAACGGCGCAGACCAAATAGACAAGCTGCCAGTCTCCAGCGGCCGGCGTTCCTGGCGTCAGTCGTCCCTCCGGGACTCTGCGACTTATTCGCGCGTTCATCCCAGCGCTGAAGCGCTGGGCTAGAGAACGGGCGCGCCTCCGGCGCTCCGCTCAACATGACGGAATGCAAGAGGCAGCGCGGTGTTTGCAGCTGGGGGCTGGAAGCTGGCGACTGGAAGCTGGTAGCTGGAGATGGTAGCTGGAGATGGTAGATGGCCGCTGACTAGTAGCTACGGGACGTCCGACGACCGCCGACTAACGACGGCCTCTCAGCGCATGCCAAATCCCGTGAACGAGCGCCTTCTGTTCGCCGTTGAGATCGGCGAACCGCAATCCGCATCGTGAGTGATGGGTGTGTTGGACCGTGGCGGGGAGAAGCACTTCAAACTGCATGGCCGGCAGCCGGAATGCAACCAGCGCGAGCGTTCCCGCCGGAAGATTCTCGGTCAGCGTCGCTCCCAGTCCGCCGAACGACAGGTCGTTCGTGCGCCCGCTGACGGCCTGCACCAGGCCGGCTCGCGAAACGTACACTTTCAACCGCACGTCGAACCCGTGGCGATCAAACACGCGGCTTCGGTGAATGGCCGGCGTTTTACGTTTCGTGTTGTAGGGTGCGCTTCTGATCATTTGTTCCAACGACCAACGACTGACGACCGCCGACTGACTCTTTCAGCTTCTCGACGGCCCAGCGCCCGTGCTCGGCGACGGTGTCGTCTGCATCGTTTGCCAGTCGCTCCGCTTCCGCCAGCAGGCGCGGATCGCCGCTGTTGCCGATGGCGATGGCGACGTTCCGGCGCAACCCGCGGTACTTGGCGCGCTTGACCGGCGATCCGCGAAAGACCTCGCGGAACTCTTCTTCGTTCATACGCGAAATCCAGTCGAGCCGGGGATTGACGAGTTCGGTTCGCGGCTGGAATTCCCGCACCGTGCCAACGGCGGCCCGCCGGTTCCACGGACAGACGTCCTGGCAGATGTCGCACCCGAACAGGTTCTGCCCGATGCCCTCGCGCAGATCCTCCGGAATGCCGCCGCGCTTTTCGATTGTCAGGTACGAGATGCAGCGCGTCGCGTCCAGCTTGTAGGGAGCCAGGAACGCATCGGTCGGACACGCGTCGAGGCAGCGCGTGCAGGTTCCGCAACGGTCGGCCGCGGGCAGACCCGGCGTCAGTTCCAGCGACGTGAGCATCACGCCGAGGAAGAGCCAGCTCCCGAGCTGCTGGTTGATGATGCAGGTGTTCTTGCCCGTCCAGCCGATGCCTGCGTGCTGGGCAAACACTCGTTCCACCAGCGGGCCTGTATCCACGTAGCACCAGGTGCGTACATCGGGCACGCGCTGGTGCAGCGCGGCCTCGACCGCGCGCATCTTCGCCAGCACGGCTTCGTGGTAATCCGTGCCGGTCCACGCATAGCGGGAGATCCACCCACGCTGCGGATCGCGGCATTCCGTCGAGTACGGCTGTGCGCTGTTGTAGTTGACGGCGCACGCCAGCACCGACCTCGCCCACGGCGCAACGTTGGCAAGCGCGGCGCGCTTCAGTTCGCCCGCCTCATTCCGCGCTTCCAGATAGCGCATCTCGCCCGCGTGCCCCTCGGCGATCCACGCCGGGAAGTACTCGAGTTCGCGCAGCGGTCCGGCGCCGGAAATCCCGGCGAGGTCGAAGCCGTGCTCCCGGGCCGAGGCCAGAAGGAACTCGCGGATGGAAGTGAGTTGCTGCATAGAAGTGCGGTGTTGTGGAGATTCTAAAGGTTTCGGAAGGTTTCGAGAGGTCTCGGAGGTTTCGGAGTTTCGGAGTTGCGGAGAGTCGAACCTCATAACAACAACAAAAGCCCTGCCGCAAGGCAGGGCTTCTGGAAACTCGAAACCTGAAACTCGAAACTCGAAACTCTAAATTCCCAGCTTCTTCACTTCATCCGCGTAATACTTGCGATAGAGGATTTCCCATTCCTGCGATCCTTCGAGGATGGTCCGGCGCTGCGCCTCGATCTTCTGGCGTGCAGCCTTGTCGATGGCTTCTTCTTCGGTCAGCAGTTGTTCGAGGATCTTGCGGATCTCCTGGCGCACGTCGTCATACGGTTCCAGGAAGTCCACGTTTTTCATCTCAGCCAGGTTCGCCGTGGTCATGGAAGCGAGCTTGTTGACCTTGTCGTGGCTAATTCTCATAGGACCGCCCTGTACTTGCGCACCAGTTCGTTCTTTACCTTCTTGAACATCTCCTGGTAGTTGACGCCGCCGCGGCGCATCTCGTCCGAGTACGCCTCCAGGATGACGCGAACCTCTTCGTTGATGCGGTCTTCGAGACCGATCTCGTCGAGCAGGATGGTGTTGACGCGCTCCGTAAGCGCCGGCACCTCTTTGGTGTCGATCATACGAGCGTCGATCAGGCGTTTGACGATTTGCCGGGCCAGATAGCCCACATATTCTTTGGAGACGACCATGAGAGTTCAGGAGAACAGCTGAAAACACCCAAGTTTAGCATACGGTGTAGCCGCGCAATGTGAGCCGCCGGCGGGCCCCGAGAGTATCATGTAACCCGCTCGAGAGGGTTGGCCGGGCAGCGGAAGCGCTTCGCGTCTCGCCCCGGCGAGTACAGCGGCGGCTCCATGCCCGCGCGCGCCAGGCATTTGCCTCCGCCCGCTCGCGGTGTTAGAACACAGCTTGCCATGATGGACGACCTGACCAGCCTGAGAGACGACATGACCGCCTTTGTCGAAGGACACGGCATGCGTCGCTTTCACGCCTTCATTCCCGACAACATGGAAACCGTGGTCTGGGATGGAGACGACAACCCGGAGAGCTGGAAGGATTTCGTCGAACTTGCGAAGGCCGCCGGGGCGCAATTTCTCACCATGAGCGCCGTCGTCCTGGAGCGCTCGGATCTGGAAGATCTCGTCCGCCGCCTCGAGCGCAGCAGCTACGTCAACGACGATGACCTTGAAGAGGCACGCTGGCTGCGCACCTACATTGGAAAGACCGGGTTCGTGCAGTTGGGCTTTCCGCACCAGGGCGTCCTCTTCGTGTGCGAAATCGCCTGTGACTGGTACGAACGCTACCAGCACCTGATCGACATTTCCGAAGACTTCGGAGGCATGACCTTCGACGAAGCCGACGAGGACGATCGCTAAGCCGTGCGTTGGGTCCCCAGAACCGCCGATCCGCTCGTCCCGCAGTGTTCCGCCGCTTCGGCAACCGCCGCCGACCTTGAGCGCGAACTGAAGCTCGCGCCCGCCATCGCCGACCTGCTCGCGTCGCGTGGCGTTCGAGACGTGGAACTGGCGCGCAAGTTCCTGCGCCCGACCCTCGACGATCTGCACTCTCCCTACCTGATGTGCGGCATGGCGACGGCGGTCGAGCGTCTCGGCGCTGCCATCGAGCGCGGCGAACGCATGCTCATCTACGGCGACTACGACGTCGATGGCACGATGGCCACGGTCATCCTGAAGACTGCAATCGAGCTGTGCGGCGGCCAGTGCGACTTCCACGTGCCGCATCGCCTGCTCGAGGGCTACGGCATGCGCGACGAAGTCATCGAGCGTGCCGCGGCCGACGGCATCCGCCTCATCATCAGCGTCGATACAGGCATTCGCGCCTTTGCCGCGGCCTCGACCGCGCGCCGTCTCGGGCTCGACCTGATCGTCACCGATCACCACCTGCCGCAGTCGGAAGGCGTGCCGCAGGCTCTGGCGGTCCTCAATCCCAACCAGCCCGGTTGCGAATATCCGACGAAAGTTCTTTGCGGAGCGGGCGTGGCGTTCAAGCTCGCACAGGCTTTGCTGGAGAAGAACGGCCGCGCCCGCCTGGTTGCCTCGTTCCTCAAGGTGGTGGCGATTGCAACCATCGCCGACGCCGTCCCGCTTACGGGCGAGAACCGCATTTTCGCAAAGCTCGGACTCGAAGGCCTGCGCAATCCGGTCAATCCCGGCCTGCGCGCCCTGCTGGAGATATGCGAGCTACGTCACGGACGCCCGCTGACCGCCACCGAGGTCGCCTTTCGCATCGCTCCGCGCATGAACGCCGCCGGGCGCATGAACGTGGCCCGCGACGTCGTCGATCTATTTATCGAGAGGGATGCGGCCCGCGCGCGGGACATCGCGATCCGTCTCGATCAACTCAACGGCGAACGTCAGCAGGCCGAAGCTTCGATCTCCGACGCCATCCGCCGGCAGATCGAGAGCACGGACGATTTGCGCGACGCCTACTGCATGGTGGTGGACGGCGAGGGCTGGCATCGTGGCGTCATCGGCATCTGCGCCTCGCGCGTCGTAGACCGCTATGCGCGTCCCGCGCTGGTGATTGCCCGCGACGGAGAAGAGGCGCACGGTTCCGGACGCTCCGTGCAGAACTTCCATCTGCTGGATGCGCTCGAGTCCTGCGCCGAGCTGTTTACGCGATTCGGCGGGCACGCGCACGCCGTCGGCTTCGCGCTGCCCAGCGAACGTGTCGGCGAACTGCGCCGGCGTCTCGACGCCTACGCGCGCCAGCGGCTCGTTGCCTCCGATCTCGAGAAAGTCCTCCAGTTCGACGCCGAGCTTTCGCTGGACCAGGTCAACGCTCCGCTATGGGAAGGGCTTCAGCAACTTGAACCTTTCGGGATGGGCAATCCCGAGCCGGTTTTCGTCGCGCGCGGCGTTCGCAACTCCGAGACCAGGATCCTCAAAGAGAAGCACGTCAAGCTGAAGCTCCTGCGCTACGACAACGGGACGCTCGGCCCGCTGTCCCGCTGCGTCGAGGCACTGGGCTGGAGAATGGCTGAGCGGTTGGAGCGCGAGCCCATCGATCCCGGCGATCGCATCGACGTTGCGTTCCGTGTCGAGCGCAACAACCACAGCGACTTCGGCGGCGCGCTCCAACTGGTGCTCTGCGATTTCAACGTGGCGCAGCCTGCGTCATTGGCGGCGGGCGCAACGGAAGCCATGGCCTGAGCACATCGTTGCACCTTCCCGCAGCTCATGCGAACGCCCTAGCGGAGGGCACAGTATGCAGGAAGCATCCCTATTGCAAACCTTAGCCGCTTGCACCCGGAGTTGGCGGACGCTATATTCCGGGCAGTGAGTCACTCTGTTTCCAGGCTCGTGCAAGGCACGGAAGACGCGACGGTGATCGCTGCGCAGTCCGCCGTTTCATCGGAGTTGCTTTCGGGCGCAGCGCCGCGAGCCGCCCGGGTGTCGCGCCGCTTCGTTGCCGCTTTGATCGACGCGACTGTCGTCATCACCTGCGTCGTGCCCATCTGCATCGTCCTCCGCTGGATCATGGAGGGCTTTCATCGAGAGATGGCAATGCGTCTCGCGCATGCCACGTACCTGTCGGGCATTGGCGCCGTGGCTTCATGGGTGATCTTCGACTGGATCTACAACGCGCGGGCGCTAGCGTCGGAACGCCAGGCCACCATCGGCAAGCGATGCATGAGGATCCGCGTGACCGGCATGATCGGCGAGCGAATCGGCTTCGCGCAGGCAAGCGCCAGGCACTTCGCCAAATTTCTTTCGACCTTCATCGTGCTCTTCGGGTTTATGATGGCCGCGCTCAGCAAACGCAAGCAGGCTTTGCACGACATCATTGCCAACACTCTCGTCGTAGAAGACGTTGAAGAGCCGCTGGGCTGAGTTAATGCCTCGCCGGTTGCGCCGATTGCGCCACGGCGATTCGAGAGGACGATTATGTCGCCCGACCCGATGTCATCCGCTGCATCGCCGACCCTGTTCTGCACCCGGTGCGGAGCCGCAACGTCCGCCGAAGCGCAATTCTGTTCCAACTGCGGAGCGTCACTGCCCGGAGTAACCGCAACGGCTGCCGCTTCCGCTCCGGTCTATACCGCGCCGGACACGACACTTGTGGCGGCCCTGGCACCTGTGCGCTACGCCGGGTTCTGGCTTCGGTTCCTGGCCGCGATCATAGACGCGATCCTCGTTAACATCGTGCTCTGGCCCATCTTGATGGCTCTCGGTGGAGGGCTCGGAGTTGCCGGGGACGCGGCGCGCCTGCCGGTGTTCGGAGTGCAGTTGATTGCCGGTTCGGCCGGGTTCGCGCTCGGCGTTGTGGCCAAGTGGCTCTACGAAGCCCTGATGGTGAGTTCAAGCCGGCAGGCCACCATCGGCAAGATGGCGATCGGCCTGCAAGTCACCGACGAATACGGCGCACCGATCTCCTTCGGACGTGCTTCGGGCCGCTTCTTCGCCAAGTATGTGTCCATGCTCACGCTGTTTATCGGCTACATCATGGCCGGTTTCACCGCGCGCAAGCAGGCGTTGCACGACATGATCGCCGGCACGCTCGTCGTCCGCAGATAGCCGGACCTTTCACGGCGAAGAACACGAAGAGCTGCGAAGGGTTCGTTTACGTCTTAGGGGCCGCGGCGAGTCTCGCGCCCGTCGGTGGCCCACATTTGCGCAGCCGAAGGCGAGCTAATGTGGGGTAGTCCCGCACACGGGGTCGTGTCGTAACATAATGCCGTGCCCATCTCCATCCCGCGCCTGCGGACCTGGTTTGCTCTCATCGCGATTGCCACGGTGCTCCTGGTGGCCGGGTTCTACGTGTACGCGCAATACCGGCTGAAGAGCGCCGTTCGCGACCTGCCCAAGAAACTCGGAGTTGACATCCAGCAGAGCACCGAGGGCTTCACGTTGTCGAAGTCCGAGGGCGGGCGCACGCTCTTCACCATCCGCGCATCCAGGGCGGTCCAGTACAAGCAGGGCGGCCGCGCGCAACTGAGCGACGTCAACATAGTGGTTTACGGACGCGACTCCAACCGCTACGACCAGATCTACGGCAGCGGCTTCGACTACGACCCGCAGGCCGGAACCGTCGCCGCAACCGGAGAGGTCCACATCGACCTGCAAGCCGTGGGAGATCCTTCGGAGAGGCCCGACCAGGCGCCTCCGAAGGAGTTGAAGAATCCGATCCACCTCAAGACCAGCGGGCTGGTCTTCAATCAGAAAACGGGGATCGCGCACACCGGCCAGGTGATCGAGTTCCGCGTGCCGCAGGCGGAAGGGTCCGCCACGGGCGCGACCTACGACTCGAGAGCGAATGTGCTCACGCTCGAGTCGAAGGTGGACATCACCACCACCGACGACCGCGCCACTAACATCAAGGCAGCCCGCGGAACGATCACCAAGGTGCCGCAGCAGCAGATCATCCTGGAGTCCGTCCGGGTGGATCAGCGCGAGTCCTCGATCGAAGCCAACCGCGTCAACGTCCTCGTGCGCGATGACAACACCATCGGGGACATCGTCGCCACTGGGAATGTTCGCCTGCGCAACGGCGGCGAAAATCCCACCGAGGTCACCGCTCCGCGCGCCGACCTCAAGATGGGCGGCAAGAACTCGATCGAGAATGCCGTCCTCAGCGGCGGCGTGCAGATGAACGGCCGCGATCAGAGCGGCAACGCAGGCCGAGTCACAATCCTGTTCGCGCCCAACAACAAGGTCCGTTCCATGCGTGCCTCCGGCGATGTCGTCATCCGCCAGCAGTCGGAGGGCGGCAAGAACCCGCAGGCGGTCGAGATCGCGTCCGGCGCACTGGACCTCTCGGTCGTCAACGGCCGACTGCTACAGACGGCGCAGACTTCCGGCGCCGCGCAGATCACCATCACTCCGCTGAACGCGCCGCGCGCGGGCGAGCGCACGGTGGTCACCGCCGACCGGTTCGTGGCGCAGTTCGAGCGCAATCGACTGAGTTCCGTTCGCGGCGAGAACAACGCCAGGGTGGTTGCAACCGTCCCCGGACAGCCCGATAAAGTGTCCACCAGCCGCACCATGCTGGCGCAGTTTGCCGCCGGCGGGGGCATCGCGAACCTTCAGCAGGAGGGCGATTTCGAATACCGCGAGGGAGCCGTGGGCAACTCCGGCGAACGCCGTGCGACCGCCCACCTGGCGCGCTATACGCCCCAGGACGAGTCGCTCCAGCTCACCGGATCGCCGCGTGTGGTGGAAGGCGGCCTGACGATCACGGCGCGTTCGTTGCGCATCAACCGCCGCAGCGGCGACGCTTTCGCGCAGGGCGCGGTGAAGACCACCTACAGCGATATCAAGCCGAATCCCGAGGGCGCCATGCTGGCCCGCTCGGAGCCCGTGCACGTGACCTCGCGCGACATGAGCGTCAACCGCCAGTCCGGCGTAGCGCGCTACACGGGCGGCGCGCGCCTGTGGCAGGGCGCGAACATCGTCGAAGCGCCCACCATCGAGTTCGACCGCACGCGCCGGTCAGTCGTCGCCCAGGGCGCGCCGGGACAACCCGTCACCTGTGTGTTCGTGCAGGCGGACAATGCGGGCAGGACCACTCCGGTCGTCCTCAACGCCGCCAACCTGTCGTATCTCGACTCCGACCGCCGCGCGCGCTTCACCGGAGGCGTCACCGCCAGGGGCGCCGACGTGGCCATCTCCGCCGGGCGCGTGGACGTGGTCCTGCAACCGGCCACGCAGAAGCAGGCCGCGCCCAACACTCCCAGCCAGTTGCAGCAGATCATCGCCGACAAGAACGTGAATATCCTTCAGACCGTCAGGCGCGCCGCGGGCGACCGGCTGGTGTATTCGGCGCAGGACGGACGGTTTGTGCTCAGCGGCGGGCCGCCCACCATCACCGACCCCGAGCGCGGCGTAATCCGGGGCGATTCGTTGACCTTCTATAGTCGCGATGATAGGGTGGTCGTGGAGAGCGCCGGGACCTCCCGTACCGTGACGCGCACTCGTATCCGTCAGTAGATGCAGACACTTGCGGCAGAGGACATCGGCAAGACCTATCGCGGCCGGCGCGTCGTCAACGGCGTCTCGCTTTCCGTCGAACGCGGCGAAGTGGTCGGTCTGCTCGGACCCAACGGCGCAGGCAAAACCACCAGTTTCTACATGATCGTCGGGCTCGCCCGGCCCGATACCGGCCGTGTCACGGCCGATTCCGACGACATCACAGACGTTCCGATGTACCTGCGCGCCCGGCAGTACGGCATCAGCTACCTGCCGCAGGAGGCATCGGTCTTCCGCAAGCTCACGGTCGAGGAAAACATCCTCGCCATCCTCGAAACGCAGGAGATCTCGTGGCACCAGCGCCGCGAGCGCATGGAGTCCCTGATCGACCAGCTCGGTCTCGGGCACATCCGGCAGAACCGCGGCTACGCCCTGTCGGGCGGCGAGCGCCGTCGCGTGGAAATCGCCCGCTGCCTGTCGATCTCGCCCAGCTTCATCCTGCTCGACGAACCCTTCGCTGGAATCGACCCGATCGCCGTGCTCGACCTCCAGAAGATCATCTTCGGGCTGAAGAACGCCGGCATCGGAGTCCTGATCACCGACCACAACGTCCGCGAGACCCTCTCGGTGACCGACCGCGCCTACATCATCAACGAGGGACGCATCTTCCGCGCCGGCACCCCGGAGCAGCTCGGCAACGACCCCGAAGTCAAGCGCGTCTACCTCGGCGAGAGCTTCTCGCTGGTTTAGTCGCAGCCACTGTTCCGTTTTGCCCTCCTCTTGCATCTGTCTTACCAAAGTGTGAGTACGCGGGTTTTTTCTGTCTCCGGGACTCTGAGCGTTTCGAGTTTCTGGTTTATGATCTGACTTGGAACATCGGTTCAACGTCTGGCCATGGTATTGCTACAGCCCAAACTGAATCTCAAGGTCTCGCAGAAGCAGATCCTGACTCCTGGACTCGTCCAGATGGTCAGCGTCCTGGCTCTCAATAAGTTGGAGCTCAAGGACATGATCAATGCCGAGATGGTTGAGAATCCCGTGCTGGACGAGTACATGGACGCCGTGCCGACCATCGACGAGGTCGCGGCCAAGGAAGAGCAGCGCGAGCGCGAAACCACCGCCAGCGAAGAACCGCCCGCCCCCGCCGAGGAAAAGGACCCGTTTGAGGAAGTCGATTTCGGCTCGTTCTTCAACGAGTACCTTGACCCGGGTTACCGTACCTCGACGGACTTCGAATCGATCGAAAAGCCTTCGTTCGAGAACTTCCTTTCGAAACCCACGACCCTCACGGACCACCTGATGTGGCAGCTGGGGGCGCTCAGCGTCGGCGACGATGTCCATGCAGCCGCCGAGCTGGTGATCGGGAATCTCGGGGAGGACGGCTACCTCCTCGCCACGGACGACGAGCTGCTTGCGGTCGCTCACAGTTATGGCCAGGCGACCGGGGCGAACGATCCGACAGATGGAAGCGCGCTGACCGGCGAGATGCTCTACGAGAACGCTTCGGACGCCCTTGCCTGCTTATCCGAGCTGTCGGACGTGGCCGCCGCCGAGGAGGAAACTTTCGAGCTTCCGTCCACCCGGCCCCAGCTGGTTACGCCGCACAAGTTCACGGGCAACAACGGACATCGTCCGCTCTTCTGCCGCCATGCGCTCCACGAAGCCATCGCCCTGGTCCGTCACATGGACCCGGTCGGCGTCGCCGCGCGCGACCTGCGGGAGTGCCTGCTCGCCCAGATCGAGGACCTTCAGCGCAAGCACGAGGAGAACGGCGGCGAGTTGGAAACTCCGGCGCTGCTCTCCGACAGCTATTCGATCGTCGATCGGCACCTGCACCAGATTCAGAACAAGCAGTTCAAAGAAGTCGCGAAGGCCATGGGCACCACGATTGACCGCGTCAACGAGTGCATGGAACTCGTCCGCCGGCTCGACCCCAGGCCCGGTTTGCGCTACAACAAGCCGGAAACGCGCCTCATCGAGCCGGATGTCGCTTTCATCAAGCACGGCGACGAGTACCTCGTGCTGATGAACGATGAGGACCTGCCGCAGCTCCGCCTCAATCCGACTTACAAGAAGCTCCTGAGCGCACAGGCCGCCGAGAAGGATGTCCGCAACTACGTCAAGGAGCGCTACAAGTCGGCAATCCAGCTCATTAAGAACATCGAGCAGCGGAAGCAGACCATCCTCAGGGTTTGCTACGCGATTATCGGGCGTCAGCAGGACTTTCTGGACCGCGGCATCGACTGCCTCAAGCCGATGATGATAAAGGAAGTCGCCGAGGAGATCGGCGTCCATCCCTCGACCGTCAGCCGCGCCGTGGCCAATAAGTACGCTCACACGCCACAGGGTGTCTTCGAGCTGCGTTACTTCTTCAGCGAGAGCGTACAGGGGCCGGAGGGTGGCGGGACGTCATTGCTGATCCTCAAGCGCCGGGTCAAGAAGCTGATCGAAGAAGAAGATCCGGCCCGCCCCCTCACGGACGAGCAGATCACCCGCATCCTTCAGTCGCAGGGCATTCAGGTCACCCGCCGCACGGTAGCCAAGTACCGCGAAGACATGAAGATTCCGTCCACTCACCAGCGCCGCGTCAAGTCCTAGCCCGGCAGCAGGGAGGAGCCGCATCGGCCACTCCTGCTCCGTATGTCAGCTATCCGACGTATCTCGACCTGTGTCTCGGGAGCCACACTGCGCCTGCTCGCTACTGTGGCGCTTCTGCAACTCGGATGAACTCCGATGAATCGCCATGTGTCTATGCTGGATTGCGCCACTCCGTGCTGGATTCGTAAGACGTCGAAGTACTTTGACGGGCTGCGCCCGTAAGTGTCTGGTTATGAGTAACTTGCAATCGCGTTACGGCGCGGAGGCTGCGGGCTGGTTCCATTACGGGTAGTGCATGCGTCGATTTCTTGATTGCAGACGCGGAAAAATCATGCCAGAATCACTTGTTTCCTGGTCACCGATTATCCAGACAGTAGTATCCCGGGTGGACAAGAAGACGTGCGGGGCGAAGTGGGTGGGCCGCCGCCGAACCGAAACAGCTCCTGATGCGTCTAATAATACAGGGCAACCTCCATGCCCTTTCATCCGGTCATTTCATGAAGAGGTAGGACAACAGTTCATGGCAAAGAGACGCGGCAATCCTAACTGGGGAAAGCCGGAGCCTATTGGCCCCGTCACCCCGACGATTACCGAGTTTGAACAGGTCGTGCGCGAATTCAAGCTGACCCCCGACCAGTACCTTCGTTCCACGCGTTTGCGTGAGTGGGCGCGCCGCAACAAAAACTCCAAGTACATTCCCGAGCCCCTCCTTGAAGCCTGGGGCTTCGAGATCGAATCGACACTCTAGACCAAGACAGTGGTAGGGTCAGGCCGCCGAGAGGCGGCCTTTCGCTTTTGTGGCAACTCCATACCCATGCAGCACGCGCCGGTGAGGTCCATCCCAGGGAAATCGGGTGGCCCACATCCGCCCTCGGTTGGGAACGTGGGGAGTTCTATCTCTCCCACATTTGCTCGCTTCGCGAGCAGATGTGGGGCACCAAGCAGCACGGTTACCTCTCACCGATCCAGCACGCGACCTGGTGCAACCGCATCAAAAACACGGTGATGGACGTTTCTCCCGAGAGCATAACCGCGTTGCTGGCCGCGACAAGTTTCGCCGCCGGACTCAACGTTTACGCGACGGTGGCCACCCTCGGCCTGCTCGGACGTTTCGATGTGCTTCCGATCCCCGCGAACCTTGACATGCTGCAAAGCTGGCCGGTCATCGGTGTGGCGGCGGCGATGTTCGTGGTCGAGTTCTTCGCCGACAAGATCCCATTCTTCGACCTGATCTGGAACGCGCTGCATACCTTCATTCGCGTTCCTGTGGCGGCGTTTATCGCTTGGCAGGCAGGCTCCCAGATGTCGCCCGGGATGCAGGCCGGGGTCACCGCGATGAGCGGCACGATTGCGATGGTCGCTCATGCGGGCAAGACCGCCGTTCGCGCCGGAGTCACGCCGTCCCCCGAGCCCGTCAGCAACATCGCGCTCAGTACGGCCGAAGACGTCGGCGCCGTCGTCCTCACCTGGTTCGCGACCGAGTACCCCTACATCGCTGCCGCCGTCGTCGTTCTTCTCCTGATCGGGATGGTCCTGATAGCGCGCTTCATCATCCACTCGCTGCGTGCCGGATGGCGCCAGCTACGCTCCGCGTTCGCTGCCTAGCCCGTTCCGCGGAAGCTTCGTGCAAGTCACAGCCGGACAATCTGCCCCGATGTGATAGCACTCAAGTTGGGCATCTTCGGCCTCCCGCTGCACTGAATTCATTGACCGGCTGTGCTTCAAATGCGATAGTGAACTGTTACCGTACCGTCACAAATCTAACCTGTACGCAGCCAGCAGGAGAGCCTTCCGGATGCCCCGCATCATTCCCCACGAAACCAAGTTCTTCGACATGTTCGCCGAGATGTCAGATAACCTCGTCGAGGGCGCCCGCACGATCCGCGGACTATTCGAAAACTACCAGGACACTTACTCGGTCGTTCAGAAGATCAAGGGCATTGAGCACAAGGGTGACGACATCACCCACGCGGTCTTCGTCAAGCTCAACCAGACGTTCATTACGCCCTTCGACCGAGAGGACATTCACCTGCTCGCGTCGTCGATGGACGACGTTCTCGACTTCATCAATGCCGCCGCCGACCGGCTGGTGACCTACAAGATCACCACCCCTCCGGCGGCCGCCGTCGAGCTCGCCACCATCATCGTCCGGCAGGCTGAGGAACTCGCGAAAGCTATCCGCCTGCTGGAAAACGGCACGAAGCTTGTCGAGCACTGCGTTGAGGTCAACCGCCTCGAGAATGAGGCCGACAACATCAGCCGCGCCGCCATCGGTGCCCTGTTTGAGAGCGAGAAAGACCCAATCCGGCTCATCAAAAACAAGGAACTGCTGGAAGTCCTGGAAACCGCCACGGACAAAGCCGAAGACGTAGCGAACGTGCTTGAGACCGTCGTTCTCAAGAGCACCTAGGAGCAAGGAAGACACAGGTGGACACAGGACTGCTGCTGGTCGCAATCACTATCCTGGTGGCGCTTGCGTTCGATTTCATCAACGGTTTCCACGATGCCGCCAACAGCATCGCGACCGTTGTTTCGACTCGCGTTCTCTCGCCAAAACTGGCTGTTCTCTGGGCGGCCTTCTTTAACTTCATAGCGGCATTCTTCCTTGGAACGGCGGTCGCCAAGACCATCGGCAAGGGGATGATCCAGCTCGATATCGTCACCCAGTACGTGGTGCTCGCCGGGCTTGTGGGCGCTATCGTATGGGACTTACTGACCTGGTGGTGGGGACTCCCAACCTCCTCGTCACATGCGCTCATCGGCGCCTACGCCGGTGCGGCTATCGCGCGCGCGGCCACCCTCCACGGCTGGGACCAGGCGTTCACGGTCATCATCCCCGGCGGCTGGACGAAGACGCTGATCTTCATCCTCGTCTCGCCCGTCCTGGGCTTCGGTCTGGGCTTCCTGTTCATGGTCGCCGTGTACTGGATCTTCCGTCGAAACTCTCCGCGGCAGGTGGACACGTGGTTCCGCAAGCTCCAGTTGGTGTCGGCTGCTGCGTACTCCCTGGGCCACGGCGGCAACGACGCGCAGAAAACCATGGGCATCATCGCCGGCGCGCTCTACACCGGCGGAATCATGACCCAGCATGACATCACGCACGACTGGGGAGCCCTGCACTGGCCGATCATTCTCTCCGCCCACGCCGCGATCGCTCTCGGCACGTACTTCGGCGGCTGGAGAATCGTTCACACGATGGGCAGCAAGATCACCAAGCTGAAGCCGGTGGGCGGCTTCTGCGCGGAGACCGCGGGCGCGGTCACCTTGTTCGGCACCGCCCTGGCCGGCATCCCGGTGAGCACCACGCACACCATTACCGGAGCCATCGTCGGTGTGGGCACGACTCACCGCCTGTCGGCTGTCCGCTGGGGCGTTGCCACCCGAATCGTATGGGCGTGGGTCCTGACGATTCCTGCCTCGGCACTGGTCGCAATGGCTACATGGTGGCTGATCCGCCTGTTCGTCCCGAATGCGTAAGCTACTAAGGTGCTGAGTCTCTGAGCTACTGAGTTTCAAAGCAAAAGAGGAGGGGGAGCCATTCGGCTCCCCCTTCGCTTTGTAGCGTTGGTGCCCCACATCTGCTCGCGCAGCGAGCAAATGTGGGAGAGGTGCCGGCTAAGTCCCACGTTCGCCAAAAGAGGGCGGACGTGGGGCACCGATGGCCCGAGATGCACGAGGTTGGTGCCCCACATCTGCTCGCGCAGCGAGCAGATGTGGGAGGACCGATTACCAGACGCGGCAGGTGGGCTGGTTCACCATCTTCTTGCCGGGCTTGCAGCCGTAGGTCTGCCAGAACTCCGGCAGGTTCGACAGCGGCCCGTTCACGCGGTAGCGCGCCAGCGAGTGCGGGTCGGTCGCGATCTGCAACCGCTCCGATTCCGGACGCACGTTGCGACACCACGCAAACGCGTATGCGTGGAAGAAGCGCTGCCGGGCCGTCAGGCCGTCGGCCTCGGGAGTG
>DASPLH010000032.1:0-7196 GCA_035627675.1 Clostridia bacterium | reverse complement strand
GTTCTCCGAGGAACTTCGCGCAACGGCCATCGCGGAGGCGAACGCTTGATCGTCGCCGGCGTGATGAGTGGGACTTCGGCCGACGGCATCAACGTCGCCATCGTGCGGCTCATGGGTCGCGGATTCGCCACCCGGTTGCAGCTCGTTGCTCACCGCGAGTTCCCCTACCCGGCGAACGTACGCAAAGCGATCCTCGCCGCAATGAACGCCTCCTCAGTGAACGTTGCCGATCTAGCGCGACTCAATTTCCTGCTCCCGGAGCTCTACGCAGAAGCCGTGGCCCAGACATCGAAGAGTGCCGGTGTGGCCTGCGAACTCGTGGGCTGCCACGGACAGACTCTCTACCACCAGGGCGATGAAGCCACGTATCTCGGGCGCAAGCTGGCCTGCACCTGGCAATCCGGCGACGGCAGCGTGCTCGCGCAGAAGCTGGGTGTCCCCGTGGTGAGCGACTTCCGTCCGGCAGACATGGCGGCCCAGGGCAAGGGCGCTCCGCTGGTGCCCTTCCTCGATTACCTCCTCTTCCGGCACCGCCGGCGCGGACGCATCGTGCAAAACATCGGAGGCATCGGCAACCTGACAGCCATACCAGCGGCGGCGAAACCGGAACAGGTCGTCGCCTTCGACACCGGTCCGGGCAACATGGTGATTGACGCGGTGGCGCAGGAATTGTTCGGACGCGCTTTCGACCGGGATGGCAAGTTCGCTGCCCGTGGAACGTCGTTGGACAACATCGTGAGCGAAGTTCTGCGCGCGGGCTTCTTTCGGCGCAAGCCTCCGAAAACCGCCGGGCGCGAGCAGTTCGGTCGCGAGTTCGTGCGCTGGTTCCTCTCGCGTTGCGGACGCGCCGACAAGTACGACATCATCGCCACGGCGACCATGCTCACTGCGCGCAGTATCGGGATGGCCGTCAAGAGCCTCGCGAAGACCGGGGACTACAAGGACTACCTCGTCTCGGGCGGCGGTGCGAAGAACCCCACCCTGGTGACGATGATCGAGCAGCACCTCGCGCCGCTCAACCTCAAGGTGCAAAGGACGGACGAGACCGGCCTTCCCGGCGACGCCAAGGAGGCCGTGGCGTTCGCGGTGCTCGCCTACCAGACGTGGCACAGGCTGCCTTCAAACATCCCGTCCGCTACCGGCGCGGCGCGCCCGGTAGTGCTTGGGAAGGTCTCCTATGCGTAAATGGTGGATGTTCGTCCTGCTCGTTGCCTACGCGTTGCTGCTTGCTTCCTGCGCACGGCAGGCGACGCCTCCCGACACAGCTGTGGTCATTATCGAGAGCAGCCCGACGAACCTGGACCCCAGGGTTGGCACCGACGCGCAGTCCGAACGCATTGGCAAGTTGCTATTCGACGCGCTCGTGACGCGCGATGAGCACTTCAACATTCAACCCGGGCTGGCCGAGCGTTGGGAAATCCCCGATCCGCTTACTTACGTCTTCCACCTGCGCCACAACGTGCGGTTTCATGACGGACGTCCGCTTACGTCGGCTGACGTGAAATGGACGCTGGACTCGATCCTCAGCGGCAAGGTTCGAACGGCGAAGGCGAGCACCTACCGATTCATCGACCGCATAGAAACGCCCGACGCCTCAACGGTCATCATTCGACTGAAGGAACCCTACTCGTCGCTGCTGTGGAACCTCTCCGACGGGGCGTTCGGAGTCATCCCTGCGAACTCAGGCGACGATTTCAATCGCCGCCTGATCGGCTCGGGGCCGTTCCGGTTCGTCAGCGCCGTGCAGGACCGCGAAGTCGTGATCGAGCGCAACGAACACTACTGGGCTGGTCCGGTGAAGATCCCGCGGGTGCGCTTCATGGTGGTGCCTGACGCCACGACGCGCGCCCTCGAATTGCGCAAGGGCAGCGCCGACGTTGCCATCAACGCGCTCACTCCCGACACGGTGCTGACACTCCGCCATGAGCCGGCGCTCGTCACGCAGCGCGCGCCGGGGACGATCTACTCGTATCTCGCGCTCAACCTGCGCGATCCCATCCTCCGGGACGTCCGCGTGCGGCAGGCGCTCGCCTACGCGCTCAACCGCGAACCGCTGATTCACTATCTCTGGCGCGACATGGCCCGGCCCGCCGCGGGAGTGCTCCCAACGCAGCATTGGGCCTTCAACCCTGACGTGCCCAAATACCCGCACGACCCGGCGCGGGCGCGAGAACTGCTCGACCAGGCGGGATACAAGGCGGGAGCCGACGGCGTGCGCTTCCGGCTGACGATGAAGACCTCGACCGAGGAATCCACGAGACTCCTCGCAGCGGTTTTCCAACAGCAACTCCGGGACGTGGGCATTGCGCTCGACATCCGCAGCTTCGAGTT
Organism: Clostridia bacterium; assembly: GCA_035627675.1. GTDB lineage: Bacteria > Acidobacteriota > Terriglobia > Terriglobales > Acidobacteriaceae > DASPLH01. The sequence continues at coordinate 4,865 of DASPLH010000032.1, read as the reverse complement.
TGCAACTTTCTACTCCGACGTGACGCGCGGAGCTTTCCAGCTTTACTCCCTGCGATGGATCGGCGGCAACGAGGACCCGGACATCTTTGAGCACATCTTCGAGTCCACGGCGACTCCGCCCAGGCGAGCGAACCGTGGCTACTACTCCAACCCCGAGGTAGATCGGTTATTGCAACTGGCGCGCCGGACCGTGGATCAGCAGGAACGCCGCCGCTACTACGCTGCCATTCAGCAGCATGTCGCGCACGACCTTCCGTACGTGAACCTCTGGTACATGGATAACGTCATCGTCCACAACCGGCGTCTTGCCAACGTGCATCTCACCTCTTCAGGAAACTACGACTTCCTGAAAACGGCGGAGTTGCACTCAAACGGTGGCAAGCTGAGCACATCCACAGAAAAATCACCCTAGGTAAATACCTCAGGCGGCAATCGGGGTTATGATTTCGCTCAACAGGAGGCGCCGGAGTTCTGCTCCGGACGTTTGAGATTGCCAAAGTTCGAGGAATGCCTGGAGCGGTTGGAAAGCATCGTCACGCAGTTGGAGAAAGGCGAGATCCCGCTCGAGCAGGCGCTGAAGCTTTTCGAGGAAGGCATCCAGCTCTCGAACTCGTGCCGCAAAGAGCTGGAAGAAGCCGAAGGCAAGGTCGAGATACTCCTGAAGCAGAACGGAAAACTACAGGCAGAGCCGTTCGACCGGGCCGCCGACGCCGCCCAGAAGCGCTGATAGCGCGGCAATAGAACGCGCCACGGTCGACACAGATGTTCCCCGGGTCTCGGGGAGCTTTTCGGAGTCCCTATGAAGGCCCTTACGGTCGTCGTATCCCACGGCGATGCGTCCGCCGCCCAAAGCATTGCCGACAGCCTCCGTGCACACTTCCGGCGAGTGTCGCTGGCCCCCGGCAGAGAGCTGCGCCAGACGATCGCAGTGAACCGCGCACAGGTCGCCATCGTGGACCTTGAGGCTATCCCGCTGGACAGCGTGCGCGAGCTCTGCGGCGAGTTCCCCGACACGGCTGTCATCTGCGTGCACAGGGTTCCCGACGATGAGATGTGGACCGCCGCGGTGAACGCCGGAGCCGTGGATTGCTGCCACAGCAGCGACATCCGCTCCATGCTTCTCGCCTTGCGCGCGACCCCTGCACGCAGAGTCTTCTTCGCAGCAGCCTGATCTTTCTCCCTTGCTCGAACAGGAAGGCCCCGGATCGCGGGGCCTTCACTTTTGCCGCTTTCATGTTCGCGGTCCGGCGGCGAACAGGTCCTCGATCCTGCCTTGGCCGCTGCGCGGCTCTACCTGCTCCATCGTGCACGATTCGACCCTCTTCTCCGGACGCCAGCGCATGAACTTCGTCCCATGGCGGAAGCGTCCGCCGGAGAAGTGGTCGTAGCGGACCTCGCACACCAGTTTCGGCTCCAGCCGCTCCCACTCCCCTGTGCGCTCGGTACTCCACCGGCTGGGACCTCCGGGTGCGCGGCCGGTAAAGCCGGAGCCTCCGCGATAAGGTTCAAGAATTGCTTTAAGTTCCTGCCGCTGTTCGTTGTTGAAGCTGGATGTGAAGCCTACGTGGTGCAGCAGGCCGTCTTCGCCGTACAGCCCCAGAAGGAGGCTTCCCACAGCCCCTCCCTTGGACGCGAAGCGGAAGCCTCCGACGATGCAATCGGCCGTCCGGATGCGCTTCACCTTGTGCATGGCCCGCTCCCCGCTCTCATACGAGGCATCGAGTTGCTTGGCCACCACCCCGTCGAATCCCGCGGCCGATAGCTCCGCCATCCACCGCTCAGCCTGGGCGCGCTCCGTTGTGGCCGGAGATAGCCGCACCAGTTTGCTTGTGCCCAGGGCGCGGAAGAAGTCCTCCAGACGTTGTCGGCGCTCGCGCAATGGCAGGGACGTCAGGTCACGACCGCGTTCATCCACCAGCAGGTCGAAGGCAAGCAGCGTGGCCGGCGTCTCCTGCGCCAGTCGCCTGATGCGGCTGGCCGCCGGGTGTATCCGCATGAGTAGATCGTCGAACGACAGGCGCCCGGCCAGCGAGATGACGATCTCCCCATCGAGCACGAACTTGCCCGGCCTCAGCGCGCGTACGGCCTCGACCAGTTCGGGGAAATAACGTCCGAGCGGCTGTCCGGCCTTGGACTGCAAGACGACTTCGTCGCCGCCGCGAAAGGCGAGGCAGCGGAAGCCGTCCCACTTCGGCTCGTACTGCCATCCACCGAGGTCGGGGATGGCGTCCACAAGCTTCGCTTCCATGGGCGGGAACGGCGCTTGCAGTGGCAGATCGAGTTTTGGGAATTGCGCGGCAAGCTTTTCGGCCGGGACGGCCCCGGCGGCAAGTTCCGTCTTTCGGGTGCGTGGCTTCCGCTGCGGCATGCATACTGAGATTGCCGCACGCAACGGCCGCGATGCATGGCAACGCAACCCACGGGCGCAACCGGTTTCGGGTCAGCGTCGTTGGCGAGACTCAGTTTGGGCGCGACTTCGTCGAGCGTTCTAGTCCATAACGCCACCTCGCTGCTAAACTTCAACTTTCATGCTCACTGAAACCTTGAAGCAAGGTCAGCAGATCGCTGACGCAGCGTTGGAGCGACTGCTGCCCGCCGCCACACAGCATCCCACCTCGATCCATCAGGCAATGCGCCACAGCGTGTTCGCCGGGGGCAAGCGCCTTCGTCCCATTCTCTGCATGGAAGCCGCTCGCATGATCGCCGGCCAGGTTCCGGCCGGCGTGGAGGACCTCGGCGCAGCCATCGAGATGCTGCATACGTATTCGCTGATCCACGACGACCTTCCGGCGCTCGACAACGATGATCTGCGTCGCGGGCGCCCGACGTGCCACGTCGCGTTCGGTGAGGCAACGGCGATCCTGGCCGGTGACGCTCTCCAGACCTGCGCCTACGAAGTAATGGCGCGCCTGCGGTGCCCGGCCGAGCAGACCGTACACATCATCCAGGAACTGGCGCACGCAACCGGCACGGTGGATGGAATGATCGGCGGACAGGTCGTGGACCTCGAGGCCGAACACACCAAAGCCGACGCCGAGACCCTCGAGTACATTCATCGCGCCAAGACCGGCGCGCTCCTTACGGCATCGCTGGTGACCGGTTGTTATTTCGCCGGCGCGAAAGCCACTGAGGTGCAGCGGGTGCGCGAGTTCGGACGCGCCGCCGGGTTGGCGTTCCAGATCGCCGACGACATCCTCGACGTCACGCAGACGAGCGAGCAGCTCGGCAAGACGGCCGGGAAAGATCTCAGTGCCGAGAAAGCCACGTACCCGGCGCTTTACGGACTGGAGAAGGCCGAACAGATGGCGTCGCAGTTGATCAACCAGGCGTGTTCGGCGCTCGACAGCTTCGGGAATCGCGCGGACACCTTGAAGGAACTCGCCCGGTATCTCGTCGAGCGCAAGAAGTGAGCCGGAGGCCGTCATGAGCACCATTGATGAAGTCATCCGGGCCAACCAGAGCTACGCGCTGGAGCACGACCCGGACCGGGTTTCCCCACGGCCCACCCGCAAGCTGGCGGTGCTGACCTGCATGGACACGCGCCTGGGACGCGCCACGCTCGGCCTCGCTCCGGGCGACGCCCACATCATCCGCAACGCCGGCGGCATCGTGACCGAAGATGCCCTGCGCTCGCTGTTGATCTCGCACTACGTCCTCGGGACGGAAGAGATCATGGTCATCAATCACACCGACTGCGGCCTGATGAAGCAGAGTGAAGAGCAACTGCACGAACTGGTCGAAGCGCGCGCCGGAGGCCCGGCGAATACTCCCGTGAAGTTCTATGCGTTCACCGATGTGGAGGAGAACGTGCGCGAGCAGCTTCGCAAGCTGCATTCCCATAGCTGGATTCAGGAGGAACTGAAGATCCGGGGTTTCGTGTATGACGTTCGCACCGGCCACCTGACGGAGGTCACGCTTGACTGACGCTCTCGATATCCTCGCCATCGCAGCGCACCGCGACGACGTGGAGCAAACCTGTGGCGGAACGCTGCTCAAGATGGCCGAACGAGGCTATCGAACCGGCATCCTGGACCTGACGCAGGGCGAGATGGGAACCCGCGGCACGGTCGAAGACCGCGCGCGGGAGGCCGCGGAAGCGGCTCGCATCCTGAAGGCAACGTGGCGCGGAGCGCTCGACATTCCCGACGGCCGCGTGGAGAACACCTGGGAGAACCGGCTGAAGATCTCCCGCGTCATTCGGGAGCAGCGGCCGAGGGTGGTCATACTTCCCTACTGGCAGGCGCGGCACCCGGACCACGCGACGTGTTCGACGCTTGGGTACGAGGCGTGCTTCCTCGCAGGGTTGACGAAGCTCGGCAAGACTCCCGGATTCACCGATCCGGAAGACCTGGGCGCAGTCGCCAAACTGCCTCCGCACCGGCCCTTCAAGATCGTCTATGCCAGCCTCTACTACGATGTGCGGCCAGGGTTCGTGGTGGATATCACCGGCCAGTTCGAGCGCCGGGTGGAAGCCCTGATGGCCTACAAGTCGCAATACGAAGACCAGGCCGATGGGTCGGGCCTGTTCCCGTTGAAGCAGGAGATCCGGCAGAGATTGGAAACGATGGCGTCTTTCTACGGAATGCTGGCCGGCGTGAAGTACGCGGAGCCGTTCGTGCAGAAAGAGATCGGAGTGGTGGACGACTTGCTCACCATTCCGGTGAAGAGCCTTTAGGAAGTCTCTAGTTTCAAGTTTCGAGTTCGAGTTGGTCTCCGCTTTCCATTTTCTACTTTGTCTTTTCAAGTACCAACTTCAGACTGCTTCGGTAGAACGCGGCGCTGCGCTCCGGTCCGTTGAATTCGGCCACTTTTTCCAGTCCCCTGGGATTTCGTCGAACGGCTTCCTCCACCGGATCTCCGCTGGT
>DASPLH010000031.1:0-10492 GCA_035627675.1 Clostridia bacterium | reverse complement strand
GCATTCAGGACCATGTCTCGCACGCTTCGGGAACTGATCGCGGAGATCGCGAATATGGCGGACCAGCATGACCGCGGCGACATCGACGTCACGGTGGACGCGGGCAAGTTCAAGGGCGCGTACCGCGAGGTGGCAAGCGGGATCAACACCATGGTCGCCGGCCATCTCACGATGAACAGGAAGGCGATGGGCTGCGTCGCCGAGTTCGGGCGCGGCAACTTCGAAGCTCCGCTGGAGAAGTTCCCTGGCAAGAAGACGTTCATCAACGAAACGATCGAACAGGTCCGGGCCAACCTGAAGGCCGTCATGGCGGACGTCGATAAGCTCGTGGACGCGGCACTGAACGGAAGGCTCAACACGCGCGCAGAAGCCCTGAAGCACCAGGGAGACTTCCGCAGGATCGTCGAGGGAATCAACCACACGCTCGATGCCGTGGTCACGCCTCTTCAGGATGTCGCGGCGACGCTGGACAAGCTGGCGAACGGCGATTTCACCACCGAAGTGACGAAGGAGTACCAGGGCGACTTCAACCTGCTGAGGTTTGCAGTCAATACGCTCTCGACGCGAGTGCGAGAAGCGATGGCGCAGATCGGCCAGAACACATTCATGCTGGTTGCCGCCGCGGAAGAGCTCAACAAAGTGAGTCAGCAGATGAGCGCGAGCGCAGACCAGACGGCGTCGCAGGCGAATGTCGTTTCAGCGGCATCGGAGCAGGTCAGCCGGAATATCCAGACGGTCGCAAGCGGCGCAGACGAGATGGGAGCAAGCATCAAGGAAATCGCGCGCAGCACGGCGGAAGCGTCGAAGGTGGCGACGTCGGCGGTGCGCACGGCCGAGAGTACGAACGAAACCATCGAGAAGCTCGGCCAAAGCAGTGCCGAGATTGGCCAGGTGATCAAGGTGATCACGTCCATCGCGCAGCAGACGAACCTGCTAGCCCTGAACGCAACCATCGAGGCGGCGCGCGCGGGCGAGGCAGGCAAGGGCTTCGCCGTGGTGGCCAACGAAGTGAAGGAGCTGGCGAAAGAAACTGCCAACGCGACGGAGGACATCAGCCGCAAGATCGAAGCCATCCAGAAGGACGCGAAGGGAGCGGTGCTCGCGATCGGACAGATCGGAGGCGTGATCTCGCAGATCAGCGACATCCAGAACACGATTGCGAGTGCGATCGAAGAACAAAGCGCGACTACGAGCGAAATCAGCCGCAATCTGAGCGAGGCAGCGTCGGGCGGAGTGGAGATCACGCGCAACATCACGGGTGTGGCCGACGCCGCGCGAACGACCACGTCGGCAGCGACCGACACACAGAAGTCCGCCCAGGGACTGGAGTCGCTTGCCGCCGGGCTCCAGAAGCTCATCTCGCAGTTCCACTACGAAGACTCGCAGGCGCGCGCCGCAACGGCAACAGCGCGGTAACAGGGCCGCCGGGCGGCAACAGCCGTCCGGCAGGCTTCACGCCCAGACGCTTTCCAGCTCCTGCGGCTTTCAAGTTTCGGCCGGTAGCGTCCGATGAACAGGATGAAGAGTCTGGCGCTCGTGGCGGCGGAAGCTGAATCCTGCCCGAGTTTCGAGGTCGCATGTCGAAGATCAGGGTTCTGGCCGTTGACGACTCGGCGGTCATGCGAAGGCTGCTGCGTGAGATGCTGACGGCCGATCCCGACCTGGAGGTCGCGGGTGTCGCGGCCAACGGCGCCATCGCGCTGAGCCTGATCGAGCAACTTCGCCCCGACCTGGTCACACTCGATGTGGAGATGCCTGAGATGGACGGCATCACCGCGCTGCGGCATATCCGCAGCCGGCATCCGGCGCTCCCGGTCATCATGTTCAGTCCGCGCTGTGAACGCGGCGCGGAAGCGACGGTGGACGCACTTGCCCTGGGAGCGAGCGATTACGTCACCAAGCCCTCGGCGGCGAATGGCCTTGCCGCGGCCGCGCTTCGGGTGGAACAGCAGCTGATTCCGAAGATCAAGGCGCTTGTGCCAGAGCGTGGATCCTCGGTGCGAAGGCGGGCAGTTCCGGTGTTAAGGCAGGTGTGCACGGGGCCTCAATATCCGGTCGAGATTGTTGCGATTGGAAGTTCGACCGGAGGTCCGAACGCACTTGCGACCGTGTTGAGTAGCATCCCCGCCGACTTTCCCGTGCCGATCGTGATCGTCCAGCACATGCCTCCGGACTTCACCGGCCTGCTTGCGAAGCGGCTCGACTCGGTAACGGCCATCGCCGTGGAGGAGGCGACCGCCCAGGCCACGCTCGCTGCCGGACACGCCTACGTCGCTCCGGGCGACTACCACATGACGATCCACCGGAATGGAATGGGCGCTCGCGTGAAGCTGATGCAGTCGCCGCCTGAGAACTCCTGCCGTCCCTCGGTCGATGTCCTGTTCCGCTCGGTGGCGCGGGACTACGGTTCCGGCGTGCTGGGCGTGGTGATGACCGGCATGGGGCAGGACGGCCTGTTGGGTTGCGAGGCCATCAAAGCGGCCGGAGGGCAGGTCATCGTGCAGGATGAGGCCACTTCCGTCGTGTGGGGAATGCCCGGATTCGTGGCCCGCGCGGGGCTTGCGGACGAAGTGCTTGCTTTACCGGAGATAGCGGGCCGCATCGTGCGCCGAGTCGTGTCGAAACCCGCGGCGGCGCGGGCGGGCGCCCAATGAGCCTGGGGGCGGAGAACTTCGCGTTTCTGCGTGCAATGGTACGGAAGGAAATCGGCATCGTGGTCGATGCGGATCGGGACTATGTGGCGGAAGCACGGCTGTCGCGGCTCGCGGCGCAAGAAGGTTTCGGCTCGGTCGAGGAACTCATCGAGGACTATCGCGCACGGCCGGTTCCCCTGCACGAAAAGGTGCTGGACGCGATGACGAACAACGAAACGTGGTTCTTCCGCGACCTGCAACAATTTGAGGCGATCCGGGACGTGATGCTCCCCCATGTCATTGCGGCACGCTCACCGCGCAGGCGCCTGGTCCTCTGGAGCGCGGCGTGTTCCACCGGACAGGAACCGTATTCGCTGGCCATGCTGCTGCGGCAGCACTTCCCGGCGTTGCTGTCGTGGGACGTACACATCTTCGCGACCGATTATTCGAGCGTGGCTCTGGCGAAGGCCGAGAGCGGCCTCTATTCACAATTGGAAATCGAACGCGGATCGCCGGGAGCGATGTTGTCGCGGTTCTTCTCCCGCAAGGGACCGCACTGGCTGATCGCTCCGGAGATTCGCCGCATGGTCCGCTTCCGGCAGATCAACCTCACGCGTCCGTGGCGAGCCGCTCCATTCGCCGACTTGATACTGCTGAGGAACGTGCTGATCTACTTCGACGATCCCACGCGGATGGCCGTTGTACGCGCCGCGCGAGAGCACCTGGCCGAGGACGGATACCTGCTGGTGGGAGCGGCGGAAAGCATCCTGGACGTTGACTCCGGCCTGCGGATGGAACAGATCAACAAAACGTGCTGCTACCGCCGGCGCTGAGGACCTATGCCAATTTCCGTAGAAGACGCCGTACAGCTTACGAATGAAATATGGGACGCGATGCTTGGAATGCCGGTCCGGTACGCCGGGATCGCGGACCCCAGCACGCTCCGCGACGGGCTGGGCGCCTGCGTGCAGATTACGGGCGCTTGGGAGGGGGCGGTTCGGTTGGATTGTTCCGAGCGGCTGGCACGATGCGCGGCTGCAAACTTCCTCGGATTGACTCCTGAAGAGGTGAGTGAGGAACAGGTGCGCGACGCCGTGGGAGAGTTGACGAACATGAGCGCCGGCAGCGTGAAGTCTCTACTGAACCCCGGATGCCACATATCCCTGCCGACGGTAGTCGATGGTCATCGCTTCACGATCAGGAATAGCACGGTTATCCTCCAGGTCGGTTTTGAATCCGGACAAGAACCGTTCTCGCTGAGTATTTTCGAATCGGAACGCGCCTCCGCAACTTCCCAAAGCTGAACAGAGGCGTGTCGGAGGCGGTACCGCTCTCCATTGTGGCTCGACGTGCGCGGGCGTAGGTTGGTCACGCGACATTGACGAGTTGCTATATGCGTATATGCATTGCGGAGAGAGATGTTCCCCTCGCTAACTTCCTGGCCAGAAGTCTCGGGGCCGAGCAGCATGCGGTCGATCTTGCGCATGATGTTGCGTCCGCTCGCCGTGTGCTTGCGCAAGGGGCTTGCCAGATCGCGATCGTCGACCAGGGCCTGGCCGGCGCGGATGGCGACTCGCTGTTCGCGGACTTCCGCCGGGACACTCCAGAGTTGCTGCTGCTCGCGTTGACCGTGGGCACGAGCATCGAGTCTCGTGTTCGCGCTCTGGACGCCGGCGCGGACGACTGCATGGCGAAGCCGGTTTCATTCCTTGAACTCTCGGCACGCATTCGAGCGTTGCTGCGGCGCAGCGGACGCGGGGCCGGAATGGTGCTGCGGGTGGCGGACCTGGAACTGGATCGCGTGCAGAGGAAAGTAGAGCGCGCAGGGAAGCGGATCGACTTGACGGCGAAAGAGTTCGGACTGCTGGAGTACATGATGCGCAACGTGGGGCAGCGGATCTCGCGCACGATGATCATGGAGAACGTGTGGCGCGTCTCATTTGATACGACGACCAACGTTGTTGACGTGTACGTGAACTACCTCCGCCGCAAGGTCGATGACGGGTTCACCCCCAAGCTCATCCACACCGTCCGCGGAGTCGGTTACGAGATGGCGGTGGGGCGAGTCCCGGCGGAATCCAGGGCGACGCAATTGGGGATTCCGTTCTCGCCCATGGGAATCGCCGCATGCCAGTGACGAGCGATGTGGTTGACCAAGGGTTTGCGGTTCGAGACAGGTTTGAGAGGCGATGATGAGTTTGGGCTCGGTGGTCCGGATGTCCAATGGATTGGAAGGCGTGATGGTGGCGAGCGCGAATTCGGCGCTCCGGAAGCAGATCGCCGGTCAACTGATCGATTGCCGGGTGGCGATCGAGGAGGCGACCGGAGGCGCCGACGCGATCGACAAACTTGAGATGTCCGAGTGTCGCCTGCTGCTGCTCGATCGTGAGCTGCCGGACCTGAATGCGGAGGAGGTGGCGGGGATCGTCCGCGAGCAGTATCCGGGCGTGGATGTGCTCATGCTCGACCCGCATACGGGCGTGCCTGCGCGTCCGGCACGACTGAACACGACGACGGCGGAGGATCTGCTGCGCGTGTTGCAGGCGGAAGAAGAAGTTCCGAAGAAGCCGGTGCAGCGGTGCGATGCGGATGTCCCGGCGCTCCGGGTGATCGAACCGCTGCCGGGCATGGTGTCATGCAGCGCGGCCATGCAGCGCGTGTACAGACTGGTTCGCCTGGTTGCTCCCCGGTCCACGGCGGTGTTGATCACGGGCGAGAGCGGCACGGGCAAGGAACTGGTTGCGCAGGCGATTCATACGCTGAGCGCCCGTTCGCAGCGGAGCTGGGTGGCGTTGAACTGCGCCGCCATCCCCGAGGCATTGCTGGAATCCGAACTGTTCGGCGTGGTGCGCGGAGCATACACCGGCGCAGTGCAGTCGCGCGTGGGACGGATTCACTCGGCACAGGGTGGCACGTTGTTCCTGGACGAGATCGGAGAAATGCCACTGAACCTGCAGTCGAAGATGTTGCGCTTCCTTGAACTCGGGGAAGTGCAGCGGCTCGGCAGCACCGATACGTTCCGGGTGGACGTGCGGGTGGTGGCCGCCACGAATGCGCAGCTGGAAGAGAAGGTCAGGCGCGGCGAATTCCGGGCTGACCTGTACTACCGCCTGATGGTGTTCCCGATCGAGTTACCGCCGCTGCGGAGGCGGGCGGATGACATCCTGCCGTTGGCGCGTCATTTCCTCAACCAGATGAACGCTTATGGACCGACGCTGGCCGTAGCGGCGGAGCGGTTGCTGGAAGGTCACACGTGGCCTGGGAACGTCCGCGAGTTACGGCATGTGATGGAGCGCGCGAGCATCCTGGCCGATGGAGCCCAGGTGATCGGCAGCGAACACATCATGCTGACGGGTGAAACCGCGACACTGCAGTGACGTGAGAGCTTTTTAAGCCGCGCCATTCCGGGCTGGCAGGCGGCTTGCATTGCAGTTGGGCATATGTTGCCCGGTAGGATACCTCCGCAGAACGCCGAACCAGAGGCCACTCTGATGTCGGCGTTCTGGTCTTTCTCCAGCGCGGCGGACGCGCTGCAACGTTCGTACGGCCGTTTACAGGACGAAGTCGCACGTCTGCGCCTGCAACTCGAAAAGACAACAAAGGAGCTGGAGCGGGAGAAACGCAACTCCGCCCGCTCGCGCGCGCTCGCTGAAGTTTCCGCCATGCTGGCGCACGAAATCCGGAACCTGCTTGCGAGCATGGAACTCTTCACCGGATTGCTGGAGCGCAGCCAATCCCTGGCTGGGGAGGACCGCCGGTGGGTGTCGCAGATGTCCTGCGGCGTGCGCTCGCTGGCCGCGACAGTCAACAACGTACTCACGTTCCACGCGGATGCTCCGGTTCAGACTGTGCCGGTGGACCTCGTCGAGGTGGTGGAGCGCGCGGTGGAGTTCCTAAAACCGCTCGCGGAACACTCGGCGATCTCGCTCCGCATAACAAACAGCGCGGCGAAGTGCGTTGTGCCGGCCGATGCCACGGCCATTCAGCAGGTGCTGATGAATCTGGTCATGAACGCGCTGCGCCACACGGAGCCGGCGGGAAAGATCACGGTTGCGATTGGCGAAGCAGGACCCTGGGTTGAGCTGTGCGTGTGTGATACCGGGCGGGGAATCGCGACGGAAGACCTGGAACGCATCTTCGACGCTGGCGCGACGACGACTTCGATGAGCGCGGGCTTGGGGCTCGCCGTATGCAGAAAGATCGTCGAGCAGCATGGCGGAACGATCACGGCCGAGAATACGGCGGCTGGAGCGTGCTTCCGCGTTCGACTGAGGAAGTATGAGGGACATGGAGCGTAACAACAGGCGAGTGCTGGTGGTGGATGACGAGCCGGCAATGCGCCTGGCGCTGGAGGGCAGTTTCCGGCAGCAGCAGTGGCAGGTCGAAGCGGCATGCGGCGTCAGCGATGCTGTCGAGAAGTTTCGCCGGAGGCCTGTGCCGGTGGTGGTCAGCGATGTTCGCATGGGCGATGGCTCGGGGTTGGAACTCGCTCCGAAGCTGCGCGAGATTGACGCGGATGTCGCGGTGATTCTGCTTACGGCGTTCGCCGACGTTGCGGATGCGGTGCAGGCAATCAAAAGCGGCGCATGCGATTACCTGCTGAAGCCCGCGCCGTTCGCGCAGATCGAGGCCGCGGTTGAACGCGCGCTGGCGCGTCCGCGAATGGGAGCCGCGCCCGCAGCGATCAGCAATCACGAGTTCGTCGGGCACTCGCCGGCGCTGATGCGCGTGTTGTCGAAGGCGCGCATGGCGGCCCAGACCGACGCCGATGTTCTGGTGGAAGCCGAGAGCGGCACCGGAAAAGAGTTGCTCGCCCGCTGGATTCACCGGTGCAGCAGCCGCAGATCGAAACCATTCGTGGCCGTGAACTGTGCCGCAATCCCCGAGACGCTTTTAGAAAGCGAGCTGTTCGGTCACGCACGCGGGGCGTTCACGGGCGCGGCCCAGGCGCACTCGGGACGGTTCGAGCAGGCGCAAGGCGGAACGCTGCTGCTGGACGAGATTGGCGAGATGCCGCTGCCGTTGCAGCCCAAGCTGCTGCGCGTGCTCCAGGAGCGGGAGTTCCAGCGCATTGGCGATGCGCAGGTGCGCCGCGCAGACGTGCGGATCATTGCAACCACGAACCGCAACCTCAGAGAACGCGTGAACGCGGGTACGTTCCGCGCCGACCTCTATTACCGATTGAACGTGATCCCGCTGGCGCTGCCTCCGCTGCGGGAAAGGCCGGAGGACATTGCAGAACTGGCAGAGCACTTCGCCTCCGTTTACGCGTCGCCTGGACGCGCGCCACATCTGGCGCCGGGTTTCTTGCGCGGGCTGCTGGAACACCACTGGCCGGGCAACGTGCGCGAGTTGGCGAACTACATGCGCCGCGTGGTGGCGCTGTCCACGGCGAGCGAGATCACCGAGGCGGACTTGCAGCGAGACGAATTTCAATTGGAGGCGGCTCCGCTCCCGACGGTGCAGCCGGGCGTTTCCCTTCGCGAGCTCGAGCGAAAACTGCTGGAAGTGACGTTGGAGGCGACGGACGGCAATCGCACCCGCACGGCGGAGTTGATGGGCGTAAGCCTGCGGACAGTGCGCAACCGGATTCGCGACTACGGCCTGCCGCGATGGAGGTACGCGTGATCGAGACCCGCATGCTCACGCATTTGGAGCGCCTGTTGGACGTCACCGCGGCCCGGCAGAGGATTGTCGCCGAGAACATCGCCAACGTCGATACACCGGGATACCGCACGCGCGACCTGGATTTCCGCGCGGCGTTGAGCGAGGCCGGTTCGTTGAACGCACTCGAAGTGCGGGGCCTGGTCGAGCGTCCTGACGGCAACAACGTGGACCTCGACCGCGAAGGGCTGCTGGTGGCCGCGAACCAGATGCAATACCGTCTGGGCACGCAGCTGTTGCGGACCGAGTTTCGGCGCATCCTCAGCGCCATTCAGGAGACGCGATGAGCATCTTCAATCTTCTGCAGACCGGCGCCGCAGGGATGTCGGCGCAGCGGCGGCGCGCGGAGGTCACAACGGCGAACCTGGCCAACGCGGAGACAACACGCACGCCAGAAGGTGGGCCGTACCGGCGGCGGCAGGTTGTGTTCGAGGCGGGAAGATTTCCCCGCATGATGTCGGCCGTGGCCGGGGTCCAACCACCGGCGGTGACGATTCGGGAGGTGGTTGCGGATCCGACACCGCCGGAACTGCGCTACGAGCCCGGACATCCCGACGCCGATGCAAAAGGCTACGTGGCGTATCCCGCGATCAACCCTGTCGCCGAAATGGCCGACCTTATGGGCGCGGTGCGCGCCTACCAGATGAACGCCTCTGCCGTGCAGGCAGGCAAACAGATGATCCAGCAGGCGATCGACATCCTGCGATAGGCGATAGGTGAGCCGATGAGCAACAACATTTCGCCGTTCCATTTCCCGACGCTGCCCGTGGACGGGGGCATCGGGCCGGCAAAGGCTCCGGCCGACAAGGGGTTCACCGAGACATTGCGTTCGGCCATCGACGAAGTCGAGCAACTCCATGCCGACGCCGAACGCCATGTTGCGAACGTAATCACCGGCCAGGAGCAGGACCTGCACGACACGATCATCGCCGTCGAGAAAGCCGACCTGTCGTTCCAACTCATGATGCAGGTTCGAAACAAGATCGTGAATGCGTACCAGGAAATCTCGCGGATGCAGTTCTAGAGCTGATCAGTTCGGATCATTGAGGACATCGTGTGCCAGGCGAGCAGTCGTTAGAAAAGGTCTTCGGGCAAGCCGGTGAGTTCGCGAAAGGGCTGACGCCACGCCAGCGGTGGATGCTGGCGGGCGGAGCTCTCATGGTGGTGGCGACGCTGGCGGCGTTTGTCGCCCTGGTGAACAAGCCCGAGTACAAGACGCTTGTCTCCGGGGTCACTCCGGGGGAAGCGCAGAGAATCGCTGAGCGGCTGAAGGCGCGCGGCATCGAGCACGAGGTCACTTCCGATGGGAGCGTGCGCGTTGGGGCCGAGAAGCTGGAGGCCGGCCGCATGGAGGTCGCAAGCGGTGGAGTGCCGGCAGGCGGACGCCTGGGATTCGAGTTGTTCGACAAGCCGAACTGGGGCGGGAGCGAGTTCAACGAGAAGGTGAATTACCAGCGCGCGCTTGAGGCTGAGCTGGAACGCTCGATCCAGACACTGACCGAGGTGGAGGGCGCGCGCGTGCATCTGACGCTGCCCTCGGAGTCGTTGTTTTCGGATCGCGAGCGAGAGCCGAAGGCCGCGGTGATCCTGAAGCTGCGTACGCGGGGACTCCCGGACGATGCGCAGGCGAGCATCGCGCAACTGGTGTCCGCGTCGGTCGACAGACTCACGCCGGAGAACGTAACGGTCCTCGATGCGAACAGCGGGCGGTCGCTGGCCGCGCGCCGCGGCAACGGGCCGGGCGGCGATCTCGACGAGCAACTGGTCGCCGAGGTGGTGCGCACGCTGGAACCGGTGGCCGGTGCGGACCGGATCAGGGCAAGCGTGCACGTGGAGTACGACCTGAGTTCGAGCGAGGAAGAACAGGAGACGTACGACCCCGCAACGGCCGTTGCGCTCTCGATGCAGAAGAGCGAGGAGTTCACAGGCGCGGGCGCGGGAGCGGCAGGAGTGCCGGGCACGGCGAGTAACGTGCCGGGTGCGCAGGGTGCGGCGACGAGTCCGAGGGACGCCGGCGATTCGCATACCATTCGAACGGAGAACGGCACGTACGCGTTCAACAAGACCCTGAAACGGACGCGACAACCCGCGGGGCGGCTAAAGCGAATTACGGCGGCAGTGCTGGTCGATGACGCTGTGGAAACCATGGCAGGGCCGGACGGCAAGCCGGTCGAGCAACGGCGCAGGCGCTCGGC
>DASPLH010000030.1:0-11739 GCA_035627675.1 Clostridia bacterium | reverse complement strand
GTACCACGTTAAGTAAAACCAATACTTATAATAGGAGACACCCCCACGCGCATACGAGCGAAAACAGCCGGTCAGGGCAGGGCAGACAAGCAGATGCGATCGAATCCGCAGCCCGCTTCCACCTTCCGGCTGAGTTCCATTCCGGAACCACCTCTCGGTGGCCGACAGGACTCTGGCATCGCGCAGGTACCCTGTAATTGACTTGCTCGTTGATAGAGCGTAGCGTCGAAGTACTGACCGAATGTTCCATTCGGTTTTCAGGTCCTCTGAACTAAGTCAGTCCATCTGAAGTTCTCTCCTCTTAGGCAGCCACTCAGGCCGTGCGCGCAGCCGTGCGCGACGCCTCCTTCCGTGCGCTAGCAGGTCTCCATGTCCTCCAAACGTCTAAGTTCGCTTACGCTGATTCTCCTTTTCGCCAGTGTTCTACCTGGCACCGCGCAATTCGGACAACCAGGCTCCGCGCCACCAGGAGCACGGCAGCAAGGCGCGCCAGCAACCTTCCCCGCCGATTCGCACCCATCCTCGACCATGCCTCCGGACACCACCGCACCGCCGCCGATCGTCAGTTCGAACCACAAGGTTGCGGATCAGATCAGGACGGCGATCGCAGGGGAGCATCGTTTGCGGAGCGAGACGGTAGATGTCGGGGTGACGGACACCCTCGTCGTGCTCGAGGGTGAGGTTTCCGGCCATAACAATCGATATGTTGCGATTGAAATCGCCTTCGATCACTCCGGCAGCCGCACCGTTAATGACCACCTGCGCGTCCGCGGCGAACGATAGGAAGGAATCACATGCAGTGCTACTGGGAACAGATCGGAATCCTCGGACCAACTTACCGGTTCTTGGGACGCGGGTGGAGTAACCACGACATCGCTGCGTACCTGGGCCGCCCGGACCAGACAGTCGACGAATGTGTCACGTGGATTCTTCGGCTTCTGAACATCGGGTCGCGCGCTGAACTCGTACTCAGGGCCGATCACGGCCGGGAGATCAACCGGATTACGGCGCAACAGGAAAGGAACACAACGCTATGACGTCCACACATTCTGAACCCAGAGAGTTGCGGTCACTGCGCGACGCCATCAGCAAAGCCGTTTCCGACAATTGGGGAGACGTCATGCCCGGGCGTGATGCTGGATTGATTCACGTGGAATACCAATCAGGGCCCCAGCAGAGCATCGATCAACTGAAGGTCTGGGCATCAACCGAGCGCGGCCGCTGGAATCTCGTCTGCGAGTACTGGATGCACGAACATCCATTGGGAGAGAGAGGGCTACGTTTCGGCACCGGCTATTACTCTGCCGGCCTTGGCGAAAGCCTTACCGGCATCATGCAGCGTCAGCAGATGTTTGCGCCCGCAAAAGCGCAGCCGCGCGGACTCATACAGGTGTACCCACGTGGCACCACCGCTTGAGCTGTTGGTCCCGAAAGTGCGGACCGACTTGATAGAGATTGTGAGGACTTCATGAGCACGCAGATCACATCGGGAACCATGATGATGCGGGAAGGCACAAGTCTGCCCAAATCACTTGCCGTCCAAAGCGTTCCATACGGCCATGACTGGCGCGAAATGAAAGCCGTGGACTGCTACTCGCTTGACCGCGAGGTCAGATCGTCAGGTTGGAGCCTGTTCTGCTTTGCAGGGGAACTACGAACCTTCGTACTTGGAAGGGGCGGCGAACCGAGCGTGCGCCGCGGCATTGGAAGACTTGCGGGCCGCGTCAGCGACCTCCACTTCAATTGTCTCCAGATAAACCTCTTGCAGAAGCGTTTTTGCGGCATCCCGTACACGTCATTCAGTGCGCATCCGTACCACATTCAGGACGGTTCCTATCTTCACGTCACTCCAGAAGCGATACCTAGCTTTACGACAAGGGTGATCCGATCCCTCTGGTAGGACGTGAACGCCGTAGTCCGGCCCGGGACCGCCGCGTGAGATTGCCGTTTGTCCACTTCCCAACGAGCTTTCGGCTGCTATACTGATACCGACCCGCTGCGGAGAGGTGGCCGAGTGGCTGAAGGCGGCGGTTTGCTAAACCGTTATACGGTCAAAAGCTGTATCGGGGGTTCGAATCCCCCCCTCTCCGCCAGAAGATTCAAAGTCCTCGCCGATGCGAGGGCTTTTTGCGTTTAGCGCGGCTGTGAACCAAAACGGACGCTCTCCGGAACTCGATCTGGGGGCTACGCGGAAGGTACTTACATATGAAAGTGGCTGACGAAATCGACATCACCGTAGCCGAGTCGCTGGACGATATCGCAGTCGCACGCGAACTGTTCACTGAATATGCCGCGTGGCTTGGCTTCTCACTGTGCTTCCAGGGTTTCGACAAGGAGTTGGCAACCCTGCCCGGCAAGTACGCCGCTCCCTCGGGACGGCTCCTGCTGGCGAGGTGTGGCGGAATGCATGCCGGGTGTGGTGCGCTGCGTCCGCTGGAGCCCGGCATCTGCGAGATGAAGCGCCTTTTCGTGCGCCCGGAATATCGCGGCCGGCGGCTGGGCTGGATGCTTACCGAACGTCTCATCGCCGACGCCCGGCTCATAGGGTACGGCTTCATGCGGCTGGACACCGTGCCGAAGCAGATGGCTGATGCCAACCGGATATATCGTTCGCTCGGCTTCTACGAGATTCCGCCCTACAACGACAACCCTCACCCAGAGGTCTGCTACTTGGAATTGCGTCTGCGATAGCGCAGGACAGATGGGTGTGGAGGTGAGTAGGTGGTCCTTCCGCGCCGAGGGCTCTTTTCCTTTCTCCGCCTTGGGCGACCCGCAGGCCGGGTGCTATCGTACTTGTTACTCCACTGAGACGTTCTCATCCCATGCCGAACCCAAACTTGCCTGAACCCGACGCCAACGCCGAATCCAACGAATCCTTCAACGACATCCTGGCCCAGTACGAACGCGACCACTCCCGTAAGCCAGAAGACCGGGGCAAACAGATTGAAGGAAACGTGATCGCGGTCTCCGCCGAGTCGGTCTTCGTAGACATCGGCTTCAAGACGGAAGGCATCCTGCCGATCGCGGAGGCCCAAACGGGTGGCGAACCTCTGAAGCCGGGCGACAAACTCGCCGTCACCGTGAAAGGCCGCGACCCCGAAGGCTACTACCAACTCTCGCGTTTCAAAGTCGTGACGCCAACGGACTGGACTGCGCTCGAGCAGGCGTTTGCCGAAAAGGCGACCATAGTCGGCAAGGTCACAGCAGTGGTGAAGGGCGGCTTCAGCGTGGATGTAGGCGTGCGCGCGTTCATGCCGGCGTCACGCAGCGGCGTGCGCGATGCCTCGGAGATGGAGAAACTCGTCGAGCAGGAGATCCGCTGCCGCATTATCAAGCTGGACGTGGCCGAGGAAGATGTCGTCGTCGATCGCCGCATCGTCGCCGAAGAGGAAGAGCGCTCCGCGCGCGATCGCCGTTACTCGGAACTGAAAGAAGGCGACACGGTCCGCGGCGAGGTTCGCAGCCTCACCGATTACGGCGCTTTCGTCGATCTCGGCGGAGTGGATGGTCTGCTGCACGTCGGCGAGATCTCGTGGGGACGCGTGAACAAGCCGTCCGACGTGCTCTCCGTCGGAGACCAGGTCGAAGCACGCATCGTCAAGATCGACGGCGACAAGCGCCGCATTTCGCTCAGCCTCAAGCAGCTCCAGCCGCACCCGTGGGATGCCCTCGCCGAGAAGTACAAGAGCGGCGAGCGCGTCCGCGGCGTCGTGACCCGCGTCATGGAGTTCGGCGCATTCGTCGAACTGGAGCCCGGCATTGAAGGCCTGATCCACGTCTCCGAGATGTCGTGGGCAAAGAAGATCAGGATCGCCAGCGACGTCCTCAAGCCCGGCGAAACCGTGGACGCCATCATCCTCGGCGTCAATGTCGCCGAGCGCAGGATCTCTCTCGGACTGAAGCAGGCGCTTGGAGACCCGTGGGCCGGCGCCGCGCAGCGGTTCGCCGCCGGAACCGTCATCGAAGGACCCGTCACCAAACTCATGCCGTTCGGCGCGTTCGTGCAGCTTGCGGAAGGCATCGAGGGCATGGTTCACGTCAGCGAAATCGATGCGGAGAAGCGCATCAACCATCCGCAAGACGTGCTCAAAGCCGGCCAGGTGGTGAAGGCGCAGGTTCTCGCCGTGGACACCGACAAGCGCCAGGTGCGCCTGAGCATGAAGCAACTGGTCCCCACCGGCCTCGATGAGTACATCGCCGAGCACAACCCCGGCGACGTGGTCACCGGACGCATCATCGAGGTTGCGGGCGCAGACGCTCGCGTCGAACTCGGGGAAGGCATCCACGCGACCTGCCGGATCGGGGAGGCAGCGGCGGCACCGGAAGAAACGCCGGCGCAGGCCAAAGCTGACCTGTCGGCTCTGACCTCTATGCTCAACGCGCGCTGGAAGGGCGGCGCAGCCCCGGCTGGTTCCGGTGCGAAGCCCGAGGCAGTCCGCGCCGGCCAGATTCGCAGCTTCCGGGTCAAGTCGCTCGACCCGGCGGCCAAGCGCATCGAAGTCGAGCTGGCATAACACCCGCCCGTCATTCCGACCGGAGCGCCGAAGGCGCGGAGCGGAGGAACCTTGTGTCATCCTGAGGACGGGCGCGAAGCGCGCGTCCTCAGGATCTATGTATTTGTCCTCTCGCGGTCGCATCCGTCCTGCTTCGCACCGCCTGCTGTGCTAACCTTCTGCACCACCGTGCGTGCATTCGAGAAAGCGCCGCCCGACGTACAGGACATCCTGTCGAAGCCCATTCAGGAGCTGGGCCTGAAGCTGGAAGGCTCGCCGCTGGAGCGGTTCGTCCAGCAGCTCTATACCGAGCTCGAACGCAAGGGAATCCGCAAGTTTCGGCCCACCTGCTATCTCACCGACGAGTGGGGATGCCCGTCCGGCGAGCCTGTCATCGGCATTCCGTTCTACCTCGCCGATCCAAAGCTCCAGCGTCTCGAACGCGAGATGAACGACCTCGAAGACTCGCGACAGATCATGATGTACCTGCGCCACGAGGCCGGACACGCATTCAACTACGCCTATCTCCTCTATAAGACGCCCGAGTGGCGCGAACTCTTCGGACCGTTTCGCCGCCCTTACCGCGACAACTACCGCCCCGTCGCGTTCTCCCGTCAGTACGTCAGGCACATGGAAGGCTGGTACGCGCAGAAGCATCCCGACGAAGACTTCGCCGAAACTTTCGCCGTCTGGATGACTCCCCGCTCGCAGTGGCGCAAGCGCTACAAGGGTTGGGGCGCGATGAAGAAGCTCCTCTACATGGACCGCATCGGCCGGCAGGTCGGCGACGTTGAGCCGCTCGTCGCCCAGGGCGCCACCGACATCACCGTCGAGGAGATGAACTTCACCGTAGCCGACTTCTACGACAAGGCGCTCGAAGAGCAACTGTCGCCCGGAGAGTTGGCGCTTGACACCGACCTGCTCGACATCTTCAACGTGTCGCGCCGCCGTCGTAAGGGCGTGCGTCCCGCGGTTGACTTGCTGCGCGAAAACCGCAAGTCACTGATCGACAAGGTGAACTATTGGACCGGCATGCAGCGCCCGATGGTGAGAAAACTCATCGAGATCATCGAAGCGCGCGCCACGGAGCTGCGTCTGAATGCCGACGTGCGTTGCGAAAGCGTCCATCTCGCGGAGCTCGCTGTATACGTAACCGCGTTGGCCATGAACTACATGACTCGCGGCAAGTTCATCCAGCCCTAACCAAAGTTGCGCCCATCCCATGTATCTCCAACGCCTCCAATATCTGCGTTATGGCGCAGCCCATCTCAGCGGCGAGAACCTTGCTTCCTACTATCACTCGGCGGCTGTTTCGCACTACGCTTAGCGCGATCGCAGCCGGGCTGCGTCGGTGAGGCTCAATGGCAAACCTGAAAGTGGCGGTTCTTTACGACACGTGGGAATTCGGTCCTCCCGAACCGGGCTCCATTCCGGACCCCGAGCCGGAACCGGCGAAGACCAGAGGCAAAGCCAAGACTGCAACCAAGCGCAAGCGGAAGAAGAAGGACAAGCACGATCGCGAGGAGATCTTCGAAGCCCTCGTGAAGCTCGGTCACGAGCCGTTTTACCAGGTACTCGACGGGCATATCCCTTCGCTGCTCGCGTTGGCCAAGAGCAACGCCGACCTCGTGTTCAACCTCACCGAGTCGTTTGCCGGCGACGACACGATGGACAAGAACATCGCCGCCTATCTCGATCTCCTGCAGACGCCTTACACCGGCGGCGGTCCGCAAGCGCTCTACCTCGCGCAAGACAAGGCGCTGGCGAAAAAACTATTCGAGTTCCACAACATCAAGACGCCGAACTTTGCCACGTCGTACCGCGGCAAGCTCGACCACTCGCACGACATCAAGTTTCCGCTGATCGTGAAGCCCACTTCCGAAGATGGCTCCGTCGGCATCGACGTCGGCTCGGTCGTCGAAAACGTGAAGGAACTCATGGAGCGCATCCACTACATCCATGAGGAGTTCGACTCTCCCGTACTCATCGAGGAATACATCGAGGGACGCGAAATCTACGCCGCCGTAATCGGCAACGATTCTCCAGAGGCGCTGCCCCTGATCGAACTCGACCTCTCGCGCCTGCCCAAGGGCACGCCGCGCATCGCCGGTCAGGACGTGAAGTTCGAGAAAGGCTCCGACGCATACAAAGTCACGAAGTCGGCCCCGGCCGAAGACCTCGACGAAGAGACGCGGGAAAAACTCTGCGAAACGGCGCTTGCGGCATACAGAGCACTGAAGCTGCGCGATTACGGACGCATCGATATGCGCCTCAACGCCAAGGGCGATGTGTACGTCATCGAGGCCAATCCGAACCCGTGGCTGTTCAGCGGGGCGGAATTCATCATGGCAGCGAAGAAGAGCGGACGGAATTACACCGACGTCATCGGCGAGATCGTGGAACTCGCGCGCGCCCGGTATTCATGATGTCTTCCTCGTTCCGGGCAAGTAGAACGGGCACGGCCCGCCTCCCGCCGTGCCCGTCGCTCGCTCCAGCCCGGCCGCAGATCACGTGCGGTCCGGACGACTAGAAGAACCGCACCGTGTACCCGACTCGCACCCCGCGTCCGATCTCCGGCGCAAGTTCCTTGATGAACGACAGGTGGTTGCGGTAGAGCCGGTCGCCAAGGTTGAAGGCCTTTACCGAGAACACATGCACCGTGTGCTTCGCCGGCAGCGTATAAGAAGCGTCCAGGTTCACCACCGTGTATCCGGCAGTCCGGGTCTCGGTAGGGAAGAGGTCTTCGGCGGCATCGGCGATCACTACGTTGGGGTTGATACTCAGCCCTTTGAATCGCGCGTCCACCCCGATCCGTCCTCGCATGGGAGGGATGCGGGGCAGCGGCGTTCCTGCCGCCGCCATGGCCCCTGTGTTGGCCGACGTCACCGTGCGGTTCAGCTCCGCGTTGACCACATCGAACCCCAGGTTCAACCAGAGGTTCGGGTGCAGGCTGACGTCCGCCGTGACCTCGCTTCCCATGAAACGGCTGTCTCCCTGCATGTATTCGGCTTCCATCAGCCCTTCCCTGATCGCATGGGTCGGCGCAAGGAAGACGAAATTGCCGATCCTGTAGAGGAAGAAGTTCGCCTCTACCCTCAGCGTGTTCGTGCTGTGCCGGAGCGAGAGATCCAGTCCGTTGCTGAGTTCGCGCTGAAGCGCCGAGTTGCCGATCTCGAACGCGAGGTTTCCGAGGTGCGGGCCGAAGTTGTACAACTCCTCCAGGGCCGGCGCGCGATACGAGTGCGTGTAGTTGGCGACGAACGCTCCGCCTGTCCACAGCGGAACGCGCACACCCGCCGCACCCGAAAATCCGGTGAAGTCGCGGTCCAAGCCCTGCTGCGCATCGTAGCGGTTCGACTCCACCCGACCGCCAAACTGGAAACCGATCCGCGGCAGCGCGATCTGTTCCAGCGCGAACACCGCAAAGCTCATCTGGTCCACGGGAGAGGACAAGGCTTCAGGCCCCGTCGCCTTGTACATGCGGGTTGCGCCCGAGAATCCGAACGAGCCCGAGAGCACGCCCGCCTGCTTTTGCGTGAACACTCCGCGGTAGTTGAAGAGCCTGTTCGTGAAGCGCGTTCCCAGCGACTCCGTCCCATCATCCACTTCGATCTCGTCGTGGCGGTAGTCGTTGTAGTCGAGCATCAGGCGGAAGTCCGGCAGCGGTCCGCCGAGGTTCTTGTAGCCGGCGGTCGAGCGCACATTCCAGCGGCGCATCGCAACATCGATGTCCGCCTGTTCGCCGTCCGGGCTCTCCTCGAAAGCGCCGGCGAATGGAATGCCGTACCGGCTGTCGATGTGGTTGCCGGAAAGATTGAAAAAGGACCTGTTCCCCAGCCATCCAGCGCCGGCCGTCAGGTCGGCCGAACGCGTGCCGGAGTTCTCGACCCTGCCAATCGGAGTCCTGTAGTCGTCCGTGCGGTTTGCGCCTCCGTTGGCCCAGAAAGCCCAGGTGCCGAAGCCTGCCTGCAGGCCGGCATCCACCCCGCCACTGTCGTTTGTGCTTCCGCCCGTGCCGCTGACGTAGCCGGTCATGCCGTCGTGCGAGTGCTCCTGGAAGTGCTCGTTCGGAGTGATTGCGTTGACGACGCCGCCCAGCGCGCTGCTGCCGTAGAGCAATGTTGCCGGCCCCTTCACTACCTCCAGGCGTTCCAGGCCGAGGACGTTGATCGGTTCTCCGTGGTCGCCCGACTGCGAAGACAGTGCGCCCGTCGGCATCCCGTCCCTCATCACCAGCACGCGGTCGCCATCGAAACCGCGGATGACCGGCCTTGCCGACCCAGGCCCGAAGCTGCGCTTCGCCACTCCGGGTTCGTTGTCGAGGACCTCTCCAATGGACGGCTCGGCTTCCTTCACCAACTCGATCGAGTTCAGGGTTGAAACCGCCTGGAACGATTCGTAAGCCGTTTCTTCGCGCCCGCTCGCGGTAACCGTAATCTCTTCGCGGACGGCGGCCAGCTTCAGCTTGAAGTCGACACTTGCCGGTTTTCCGGCAGCCACCGTAACCGTACGGCGCTCGTCGCCGAAACCGGAAGCCCGCGCCACAACGGCATAGGTTCCGGGCGGAACATTGATGAAACGGAAATTTCCATGGTCGTCGCTCTCAGCCCGGCGGCTGAGTTGTGGGATCAGGATGATGGCCGTGTGAAGCCGTTCGCCGCTCGCAAGCGAAACCGTGCCAAGGATCGATCCGGCGCTCTGCGCCGGCGCCAAGGGAATACAGATGTTGAACAGGATAGCCGCTGCCATCGCGACGATTGTGCGTTTGCGTACCATTCGTTTTTATCGACTCCGTGGGTGGTGGTAGGTGGCCTTCTTGTGCCAGGCACTACACGACCGACGGAGGAGGACTGCGAGCTGGGACCGAAACGCTGCCGTCGATTCGTTCGAACTCGCAGCGTGAAACCGGGATGCGGTCAACCAAAGGCGCGGCGTGGCCGACCGGGAACGACTCGAAGACCAACGCCGTACCGGCCGTACGGCATGCTACACAATCGGGGTTCGAGTTCCCCGCGTGCCGCTGGCTTTCAGCGCTCTGGCACACGGCTCCGGGCTGCGCCTCGGAAGCGAGGGCGTGCGTCAGCGGGTGCAGCAGGAGCTGCACACTGAATGCGACAACCAGCGCGTATTGGAGTGCCAGTTTCAAAGTAGAGGGTCGAAACGCGGTTGCAACAATTGTAAACTGCCGCCCCATCAGCGCTGTGAACCCCCCTGGCGCGGCGGAGTCGCGGCGCCTGCCTTCGGCAGCCCCGGGCGGAACTGCATCTCCCGCTGTGCAACCGGGCGTAGTCACACCGACCTGTGACGCAGGTCACTTCACAATTGCGCCGTTTTCCCCATTATGGAATTGAAATTCATTTTCAATTTCACGAGAATGGCTGATCATGAAGACCCGAACGCGATTCCTTGCCGCACTACTCCCCCTGCTCCTGGTACCCGTCCTGAGTGCCGTCGCCGCCGCTGCATCGCTTTCCGTCCGCGTTACCGACAAGACGGGGGCCGTGGTTCCCGGTGCGACGGTAACTGTTCAGAAAGTCGGCTCTGCATTCGAGACCACGCTCACCTCCGACGCCCAGGGCGTCGCCAGGCTCGACGACGCTCCCGAGGGCAGTTACGACCTTACCGTCCACGCAACCGGGTTCGCCGTGAAAACAGCCCACGCGGTCTCAGGCGGCTCCGTCGTTGAGGTCGCGCTCAATCCCGGTGCATTCACCGAGGAAGTGACCGTCGTCGGCACGGAACTGGTTTCCAACGTCGAGGTGGCGAAGCGCACCCCCGGCTCGGTCGAACTCATCGACGCCGCCGAACTGGACCGGAGCCATGTTTTCAACTTCAGCGAAGCGCTGCGCAAGGCCGCCGGCGTGAACGTCCGTGACGAAGAAGGCTTGGGTCTCCGGCCGAATATCGGACTTCGCGGCCTGAACCCCACGCGCTCCAGCAAGGTGTTATTGCTCGAGGACGGCGTGCCGCTCGCCTATGCTCCGTACGGGGACAACGCCAGCTACTACCATCCTCCCGTCGAACGCTACAGCTCCATCGAGGTGCTGAAGGGCTCGGGACAGATCCAGTACGGTCCCTCCACCATCGGCGGCGTCATCAACTACGTGACTCCGGAACCGCCGGCGAAGCCGTCCGGCTCCGTCACCCTCTTTGGCGGTAACCGCGACTTCGCCAACGGGCAGTTGATGTATGGCGGCACGTGGCACGGTATTGGCCTGCTGACGGAGATCATGCGCAAGCAGGGACAAGGCGCGCGCGACAACGTCAAATCCAAGCTCGACGACGCCAACTTCAAGCTCACGTCCGCCCTCGGCTCGCGTCAAACCATCGCGCTCAAGTTCAATCGCTATGCCGAGGATTCGCAGGTGACGTACTCGGGCCTGCGCCTCGACGAGTGGCAACAAGACCCGCGCCAGAATCCCTTCAAGAACGATGCGTTCTACGGAAACCGCGTCGGCGGTTCGCTGCACCACACCTTCATCATTTCTCCCAATGCTCTACTCGCCACCAAGGTGTACGGCGCCAATTTCGACCGCAACTGGTGGAGACAGTCGAGCAACTCCGGCCAGCGCCCCAACGATAAGGCTGATCCCGCCTGCGCCGGCCTGGAGAACCTCTACACGACTTGCGGCAACGAAGGACGTCTCCGTAACTACACCACCTGGGGCATCGAGCCGCGCGTGCGCCTGAACATCTCCACCTTTGGCCTCGATCACGAGTTCGATCTCGGCGTGCGCGCTCACTTCGAAACGCAGGAGCGCCGGCAGGTGAACGGTTCGCTGCCAACGTCGCGCACCGGCGTGACGGTCGAGAACAACCGACGCACCAACGACGCCTATTCCGCCTTCCTCCAGGACAAGCTCACCTTCGGACGCCTGACCATCACTCCCGGTGTTCGCATCGAGCGCATCTTCTTCGATCGCACCAACCGGTTGGCGAACAACGGCGCAGGCGTCGAGGGCCGCGCGTCGCTCACACAAGTGGTTCCCGGAGTCGGAGCCGCCTTCAATGTGACGGGTTCCACGACGCTCTTTGCCGGGGTGCACCGCGGATTCGCGCCGCCGCGCACGGAAGACATCGTCAGCAACACCGGCGGGGTGGTCGAACTAGATCCCGAACTCAGCTGGAACTACGAGGTGGGCGTTCGCTCCGCTCCCTTGCGTGCGCTGCGACTGGACGCCACGTACTTCCGCATGGATTACGAGAACCAGATCATACCGGCCAGCCTTGCCGGAGGCGCTGGAGC
>DASPLH010000029.1:0-7586 GCA_035627675.1 Clostridia bacterium | reverse complement strand
CAATGACCCGCGACGCCCACCTGTCCCGCGAGTATCACGTTATTTCCCACGCGCGTCGAACCGGCGAGCCCGACTTGCGAGCAGAGCATCGTGTTCTCGCCGACACTGCATCCGTGCCCGATCTGCACGAAGTTGTCGATCTTCGTCCCGGCGGCAATGCGCGTTTCGCCGATGGAGGCTCGGTCAATACAGGATTGCGCCTGCACCTCGACGTTGTCGCCGATCACCACTACACCGGATTGCACGATCTTGTGCCAGCCGCTTTCCGTGCGCGCGAACCCGAACCCATCGGCTCCGATGACGACGCCGTTCTGGAGCGTGACATTGTCGCCGATGCGGCAGTGCTCGCGGACAATGGCGTGCGCATGCGCGAAGAAGCTGTGTCCAATGCGTGCTCCGCGGTAGATCACGACGTGCGGGTTGAGCACGCAGCCGTCCCCGATCTCCACGTCGGCATCGACCACGACGTAGGCGCCGATGTGCGCGTTGCTGCCGATCTTCGCCGAGGGGTGCACGACGGCCGTCGCGTGTATGCCGGCTTCGTACTGCGGCGTCGGATAGAAAAGCTCGATAGCTCGCGCGAACGTCAGGTAGGGATTCGTGCTGCGCAGCACCGGACGCTGACCGGCGGCGAAGTCGGGCGAAACGATGATGGCCGCCGCCTTCGTGGATTGCGCCGCAGAGGCGTACTTGGGGTTCGCTATGAAGGTAACCTGGGACGGACCGGCCTCTTCAATGCCGGCGACACCCGTCACGTCAGGATCACCGTTGACATTCTCGGCTGCAACGCCCAGAGCCGAGGCAAGTTCTGAGAGCTTCATGATTGGGATAGCGTAACAGCAGGCAGCGGCCAGCTACTAGCTGCCAGTCGCCAGTTTCGGTCTGTGCTCCTGAGCATGATGCAAGGCAACGCAGTCGCGGCACGAGTCGCTTTGCTGGAAGCTGGCAACTGGCTGCTGGCAGCTATTCGCTGAACATCGGGACCTGGCGTGCGTCGTCGTCGCTCTTCCTGCGGCGGGATTGGGCGCCGATCACGGCGAGCACCATCAGCTCCGAGATCGCTGAGCGGGGGACAAAGATGCGCTGCGTGTTGGAGCGCGTGTCGGGAGGATTGACGAAGAAGCCCTCGGCCGTGATCTGAGTGAGGTCGTTGGGCATCAAGCCTTCGAGCACTTCGTTGTCGCGGAAGCGGAGCCGCACCCAGAGTCCCTCCACCCGAGGGCGCGTAGTGAAGGTCTTGCGAGTCAGCGACTCGGAGTCGCTGAACTCCCGGACGAAGTAAACGCCCTTCACGTCCCGAAGGTCGATCATCACGACGTTGCCCGCCGTGTTCAGCATCTCGAGCTTGCCATCGGAGATGAACTGGGAAGTCGCGACGTAGCCGTTCATCGAGTCGCGGTCGGTCTTCCGTACGATGACCTTCTTGTGGGTAGAAGCCATAGTGGTCTGAGCCGGGCAGCCCCAATCCATAGCGAGCCGCTCACGTATTGTCGCACCAAACTCAACAACCTCAAGCATGTAGCACGATGTATGTAGCTAAGCCGTTAACTCCGGATACGCCCATGAGCGGCAGAACGGGACACCGGCCAGCATTTTGCTCGTAAGTCACTTCCATTTAGGGCAAAAACGGTTTACTATCAGGCGTTTGAGGGGAGTTGCACAGTGCATTGTGCTACACCCTTTGACGCCGGTGCCGTTACGTTGTAGTAACGATCGGCGATCCCACTCGCGTTGTAAGCTCCTGTGGTTTAAGGACATAGCAGACAAGGAACTTACCCCAAGGTGGCTGACTACATCTACACCATGGAAATCCGGTTGACGCCGGACCAGATGAAAGGCGTCACCCTGGTGCAGGATGCTGCCCGCGCACACGGCTTCAACGTGTACCTGAGCGGCGGCGCCATTCGCGACATTCTTACCGGATTCCCGATCCGGGATCTCGACTTCTCCGTCCAGGGCAATCCGCTCAAGATGCAGAAGGATCTGGAGCGAGCGGGGGCGCGCGTTGACGGGGTGGACGAGGAGTCCCGCGAGCTGCACCTGATCCTGCCTGGGAACGTCCGCGCCGAGGTCAGCATGACCCGCGCGGAGACCTACGACAAGCCCGGCAAACCTCCGGTCGTAACCCCCGCCACTATCAACGAAGACCTGCGGCGGCGCGACTTCACGGTCAATGCCATGGCCCTGTCGCTGAACCCGGGCTCTCGAGGCCTGCTGCTCGATCCCTTCAACGGGTCGGCCGACATAGAGGCCAAGGTCATCCGCATCCTGCACAACTATGCGTTCCTTGAGGAGCCCTCGCGACTGATCCGCGCCTCGCGATTCTGCGCCCGCTTCCATTGGGAGCTGGAGGAGCGCACCAGGGCGCGTTACGAGTCGGCGAAGGAAGGCGACTACATCCAGTACATCCGAAAGGAAAACATCGGGTACGAGATTGAGCAGGTCGCCCACGAAGAAGATCCGTTGAGCATCATCAAGGCCCTGGAGCGCGAAGGTTGGCTGAAGGTGCTGGACGCGAACTGGGCCATCGCGAAAATCGACACCGCCGGGTTGCAGGCGCTCATGAAGACGCGCCAGACGATGCTCGACTTCGGCATCTCGGTGGATGCGGCACCGGCGGTCATGCACTTCGCGACTTCGAAGCTGCCGCCCAAGGACGTCGCCGACATACAGCGCATTCTGCCGCACCGCGAGTTCGTGAACGCCTGGAAACATTTGGACGACGAGGCCAAGGAACTTGCGAAGAAACTCCAGGGCAAAGAAGCCTCGACCCCGTCCGGCGCCTGGAAGATCCTGAGCGAAGCCAAGCCCGAGGCGCTCCTCTACCTGGAGGTCACGGGGAAGAACAAAGCGGTGGACGAGAAGATCAAGAGCTTCTTTGGAAAGTGGCGGCAAGTGCAACAAAAGTTGCCGCTTCCGGAGATGGCCGAAATGCGCATCACGCCGCAGCTGCCGGAGTATCCCCGGATTGCGCATGAGGCGTTCCTGCTGCTGCTGGACGGCAAACTCAGGTCGCACACGGAGATTGTGAAGTTCCTGGAGCCGCACTCGCCGCCTCCTCCACCTCCGCCTCCGCCACCTCCGGCCCGCCGCGGACGGGGCGCTAAGGCCGAAGCCAAGAAAGTCCACCAGACAGCAGCTCCGGCGACCCATGCCGAGCAGGCTCCAGCCGTCGCCGGGGAGAAGCCGAAGAAGGGCGCACCGCTTCCGACGAAGGCGGCCCCGGAGGCTCCCAAGGCGAAACCGCCCGCTCCGCAGGTGAAGGTCGAAACCAGGGCGGCTGCCAAGGCCGTTGCCAAGGCTGAGGCGAAAGCGGTCAAGCCTCCGGCCAAAGCTGCGGCCAAGGCTCCAGCGAAGCCGGCCCTCAAGCAGGCCAAGGCTCCGGTGAAAGCCCCCGCGAAGGCCGTGGCGAAAGCGCCGGCCAAAGTTGCGAAACCCGCTCCCAGGAAGGCGGTAGCCAAGCCTGTGGCGAAGCCGCTCGCGAAGAAAGCGGCGAAGCGAGGACGCTAGGGAATCAGCCTGGCACACGAATCCCGGTCGCTAGGCGGCCGGGATTTTTCATGGTTGGTACGGATGTTCAGCAGCGTGTCGCGACCTCGGTGCAAGATGTGGGACTGGTTGTGCCATACTGCCCTAAGCATGTTTTCGACGCACCCCAACTTCGAGGTGAAGCCTACCTCGATCCCGTACGTTTTCGAAGTGGCCTGCAAGTCCTGTGGCTCGGTTGTGGGCTGGGCGACAACGTCTCACGTCGCCGGCACGGTCCAGCGGTCACATTCCTGTCCGGCAGAGATCCCATTGACGCAGTGCGCCTAAGCTGCCCGGCCCTGTTTCGCACCGGATAATCACAGGCTGCGCACCAGCTCTGACGGGTAAAATAGACGGGATATCCATACCTTCCGGGTGCCGATGTCCTCTTCGCCAGCTCAATTCGTCCATCTTCACCTGCACACCGACTACTCGATGCTGGACGGCGCATGCGACGTCCAGCTGCTCGCAAAGCGCGCCAAGGAGCTTGGAATGCCGGCCGTCGCCATGACGGATCACGGCAACATCTTCGGGGCGGTGCACTTCTTTAACGCGGCCAAGGACGCCGGCATCAAGCCGATCCTCGGGTGTGAACTCTACATCTGCAAGAAGGACGACCACCGCGCGGCTCCCGAGGGCGACAAGTACAACCATCTGCTTGTCCTGGCCGAGAACGAAGAGGGCTACCGCAACCTCGTTAAGATCTGCTCGGAAGCATCGCTTCACGGTTTCTATTACAAGCCGCGCATCAGCAAGCAGTTTCTGGCACAGCACTCGAAGGGGTTGATCGGTCTTTCCGCCTGTTTGAAGGGCGAGGTGGCCGAGAGCCTGGCGGAGCTGCGCAGCTACGAAGCCGCACGCAGGGCGGCCAAGCAGTACGAGGACATCTTCGGCCGGGGGAACTTCTTTCTCGAGATCCAGGACCAGGGGCTGGCGCAGGAGAAGATGATCCACGCCGACCTGTTCAAGCTCGAAAAGGACCTCGACATTCCGCTGGTCGCGACCAACGACAGCCACTACATCTGCGAAGACGACTCCATGGCGCAGGACGTCATGGTTTGTATCCAAACCGGAAAATCGGTGCATGACACGAACCGGATGAAGTTCGAGACCAACCAGTTCTTCGTCAAGAGTTACGAGGAGATGGCGCAGGTCTTCCGCGGATACGAGCAGGTGCTGACGCGCACGCTGGGCATCGCCGAGCGTTGCAACCTCAAGCTCGAGAAGGTCAAGAACCCGTTCCCGAAGTTCGATGTTCCGGACGGGCACACGATCGACACCTACTTTGAACATGTCGCCCGGCAGGGTTTCGCCAAGCGCATGAACCTGTTGCGCGAGCTGCGCGACCTGGGGCGGCTGAAGCATTCGTTCGGGGATTACGAAGAGCGGCTCAACTTCGAGATCGACACGATCAAGAAAATGCAGTTCCCTGGGTATTTCCTGATCGTGTGGGACTTCATCCGCTATGCGAAGGAGAATGGCATCCCGGTCGGTCCAGGCCGTGGTTCCGCCGCCGGTTCGCTCGTCGGCTACGCCATGGAGATTACGGACGTCGATCCGCTCCAGAACGAACTTCTGTTCCAGCGCTTCCTGAACCCCGAGCGCGTCTCCATGCCCGATATCGACGTGGACTTCTGCATGAACCGGCGCGGCGAGGTGATTGACTACGTCACGCGCAAGTATGGACGCGAGCAGGTTGCGCAGATCATCACGTTCGGCACCATGGCCGCCAAGGCCGCGATCAAGGACGTAGGCCGCGTGCTCGACATGCCGTACGCCGAGGTCGATCGCATCGCCAAGCTTGTACCCGGCACCCCGGGCATGACCATCGACAAGGCGATGGACGAGTCGCCGCAGTTCGCCGAGGCGTACAGGAACGAGCCTCAGATCAAGGACCTGATCGACACGGCGAAGAAACTCGAGGGCATGGTGCGCAACTCGGGCGTCCACGCCGCCGGAGTCGTGATCTCTCCGGTGCCGCTCCAGGACCTCGTGCCGCTCTACAAGACGAAGAACGAGGAAATCGTCACCGCCTACGACATGAAGGCGGTCGAGAAGATGGGCCTGTTGAAGATGGACTTCCTCGGGCTCACGACGCTGACGATCCTCGACGACTGCCTCAAACTGGTCGTGCAGGTCCACGGCAAGAAGATCGACATGCAGAAGCTGCCGATGGACGACCAACTCACGTACGAGAAGGTCTTCCACAAGGGGCACACGAGCGGAGTCTTCCAGTTTGAATCCGACGGCATGCGCGACGTGCTGCGGCGCTATAAGCCGACGTCTGTCGAAGACCTCACGGCCTTAAACGCGCTCTATCGCCCCGGCCCGATCCAGGGCGGCATGATCGACGACTTCATCGAGCGCAAGTGGGGACGCAAGAAGGTCGATTACATGCTCCCCGAACTGGAGAAGATCCTCAAGGAAACCCTTGGCGTGATCGTTTACCAGGAACAGGTCATGCAGATCGCCAACGCGCTTGCCGGATATTCGCTGGGCGAGGCCGACCTGCTGCGCCGCGCCATGGGCAAGAAAGACCCGGCGGAGATGGCGAAGCAGCGCGAGCGCTTCATGACCGGCGCGGTCGAGCGCGGATTCAACAAGGACCGCGCGGGGCACATCTTCGACCTCATGGAGCAGTTCGCCGGGTACGGCTTCAACAAGTCGCACTCGGCGGCTTACGCGCTCGTTGCGTACCACACGGCGTACCTGAAGACGCACTATCCCGTCGAGTTCATGGCCGCCCTGCTGACCTCCGTGGCGGACAAAACCGACGACGTGGTGAAGTACATCAACGAGTGCCGCGAGATGGGCATCGAGGTACTGTCGCCCGATATCAACGAGTCGAGTTCCAGTTTCACGCCGGTCAACGGCAAGATCCGCTTCGGACTCGCGGCGGTCAAGAACGTCGGACATAACGCGATCGATTCGATCGTCAGGGCGCGAACGGAGTCCGGCAAGTTCACGTCCATCTACCAGTTCTGCGACAAGGTCGATCTGCGGCTGTTGAACAAGCGCGTGCTGGAGTCGCTGATCAAGGCCGGCGCCATGGATTCGCTGGGCCGCCGCGCGCAGATCATGGCCGTGCTGGACAAGGCGATCGAGCAGTCGCAGAAGGCGCAGCGCGACAAGGAAGCAGGGCAGCACGGATTGTTCGGCGTTTTCGATGACGCTGCGGCGGAGAACTCGAACCAGAAGTTGCCCGACACTCCAGACTGGGACGAACACGTGCGTCTCGCCAACGAGAAAGAAGTGCTTGGCTTCTGGATCAGCGGACATCCGCTGGAGAAGTACCAGGATAAGATCGCCGATCTGCGCGCGTTGTCCACGGCCGACGTGCTGACGTTCCGCCGTTCGAGTCCCAAGGGCGAAGAAGTGAAGGTGGCGGGGATGATGAGCGGCGTGCGGGTGCTGAAATCGAAGAAGGGCGACCTGTACGCCAACCTCTCGTTCGAGGACACGCGCGGCAAAATCGAAGCGATGATTTTTCCGGAGGCCTACCGGCGGCTGGGCGAGAAGGTGAAGCTCGAGGTTCCGGTCCTGGTGATGGCCGCCGTTCGCGTGGAAGAAGGCGCGTCGCCGAAGATTGCCATCAGCGAAATCACCCCGCTGGAGGAAGCGAAGGTAAAGCTGCCGAGATCGCTGCGTATCACGGTCCCGCTGGAAACGGCGACCGAGCAGACGGTGCAGGACTTGCACAAGGTCTTCACCGAGTGCCGGGGAGACGCCAAGGTGTTGTTCGACCTGGAGCGCGAAGGCGAATTTACTGTGGTGATGGAGGCCGAAGGCTATAATGTGTTGCCGGACCGCGCGTTTATCAATCGCGTAGAACAAGTGTGCGGCAAGGGAAGCGTTCGCGTCATAGATTAGACCGGATTCGCCGAAGGTATATTCCGAGCAACAGCCGGGCCCTTTTTGTCCCGGTGGCGGTTGTGCGGGATACAGCAATACTGAAGCTGATCTGGCGGGCACTTATGGCAGTGATCAGTTCGCAAGCCGCTATGGCGGAGATGGACGATGCAAGGGCATGGCGGCAGACCGGAGTCTTGCCGGCGCTC
>DASPLH010000028.1:0-2635 GCA_035627675.1 Clostridia bacterium | reverse complement strand
CCACGAGTTCGGTACGTGGTCCGAGGCCGGCATCCGGCGTGGCAACCGCGAGGTGGAAGGACGCAAGACCGGCGCATACGTGACCTTTGCGGGAACGCCGGAGTCGCCAGTGCTGTTGAAAGTAGCTTTGTCCTTCGTCAGCCGTGAGAAGGCGCTCGCGAATCTCGAAGCTGAAAATCCTGGATGGGACTTTGAGCGGGTGCGCGCGGATGCGAAGAAAACCTGGGCCGACGAACTCAACAGGGCACAGATCGAAGGCGCAACTCCGGAGCAGCGCACGGTTTTCTACACCGCGCTGTACCACATGCTGCTCGGCCCGAACGTGTTCAGCGACGCCGACGGCGAATACATCGGCTTCGACAACAAGGTTCGGAAGCTGCAACAGCCCGCCGCCCACTACCACAATCTCTCCGACTGGGACACCTACCGCAACCTGGTGCAGTTCCATGCCTTGTGGTCTCAGCGGAAGACGAGTGACATGATGCAGTCGCTCGTCCGCGACGCCGAGCAGAGCGGATGGCTGCCGCGCTGGCCCGCTGCCAACGACGTGACAAGCGTCATGGGCGGCGATTCACCGCCGATACTGCTTTCGTCGGCGTACGCATTCGGCGCGACACGGTTCGACACCGCGACAGCCTTGAAGTACATGCTGAAGGGCGCGTTCGAGAACGGAGCCGGCAAGCATGGCTACGTGCAGCGCCCACATGGCGACAAGTTCCGCGCCCTCGGCTACATACCCTCCGAAGACGACCAGAACTCGGTTTCGTTCGCCCTCGAGTACGCCTCCTCCGACTTTGCCATTGCGCAGTTCGCGCGCGCGCTGGGCGACGGCGACAGCTACGCCCGCCTGATGCGCACGGCCCAGGCATGGCAGCGCCTGCTGGACCCAGGCACGGGATTCGTGCGTCCACGCTTGCGCAACGGTGAGTTCGTTCCCGGCTTCGACCCCGACAGACTCCTGCCGGAAAAGGTCCCGCAACCCGAAGGTATGCGCGATCAACTCGGGTTCCAGGAAGGCAATGCATGGCAATACACATGGATGGTGCCGCACAACTACGCCGGGCTTCTGGAAAGCATCGGCAAGGAACGCGCGGTGGCGAAGCTCGACTATTTCTTCAGCGAACTGAAAGCCTGGCACCGGCCGTCGTTCAACATCGGCAATGAGCCGAGCTTTGTTGCTCCGTTCGTGTACGCCTTTGCGGGACAGCCGTGGAAGTCCCAGGCGCTGGTGTCGCGGATTAGAAGACAGATGTACGGCCTCGGGCCGCTTGGACTTCCGGGAAACGACGACCTGGGTGCGACCTCAGGCTGGTATCTGTGGAACTCCCTCGGGCTGTATCCGGCCATTCCCGGCGTAGGCGGGTTTGTGATCGGCACGCCGGAATTCCGGCGCGCGGTGGTCTCGTTCGACCAGGGGCGGACACTCGAGGTTCGCTCCTCCGGGAGCGGACCGTACGTTCACGAACTCAGGGTGAACGGTCGCAGGCACATGGGGAGCTGGCTCGCCCTCGAAGAAATCAAACAGGGGCGAACGCTTCTGGAATTCACGTTGGGAACCGATCCACACTACGGTGGCTCCACCGCCGCCGGACAACTTCCCCCTTCTTTCCGTGACGGAGAGCAGGTTGATTAGATCTGCGGTGTGTCGTGCGAAGCTGTGCGGCTGGCCGTCCCGCCGGTGGTACTCGCGGCCGGGGGCTTGGCATGCTCGCATTATATTTCAGAGTGGAGCACAGCCGTACACGTGCCCTGCTGGAGAGAAAAACCTCGTGCGCTCCCATTGGCTGCTCGCATTCACCCTTCTTGTTGCCGGTTTCTGCCCGGCGCAATCTGCCGTACCGTACGTCAACCCGGTGATTCCTACTTCGAGCCAGCAGGTTGAGCTAGCCGATCCCTTCGTGCTGAAGTGGAATGGCGAGTATTACCTCTACACCAGCGGCGACCCCATCACGGTGTATCGCTCCGAAGACCTCGTCACCTGGCGGTACGCGGGCGCAGTGCTTTCGGCGTCAACGGCTGCGACGGCCTGGAACCAGGCGGAGATCTGGGCTCCGGAAGTCGTTTATCGCAACGGCCTTTTCCATCTGTACTACACGGCCACGCTGAAGTCGGATGACTGGCGTGTCAGCGAGATGGGCCGGCGGGTCGGCGTTGCCGTTGGCAAAACTCCCTTAGGGCCGTTCGTGGACTCCGGAAAGCCGGTCAGTGCCGGTTGGGCCATCGACGGGCACGTCTTTCGCGACCCCGATACGGGCAGCGAGTTCCTCTTCTACTCGTACCTGTACGAGCCTCGACTGCCCGGCGCGGGCATCGTGGCGGACCCGCTCGTGGCGTGGAACAAGGCCGCGGGCGCTCCGGCGAACGTAACGAGAGGAAGCGAAGCTTGGGAGGACAAGGATGGCGATCCCGGGAACGGCAGCCTTCGCTATACGAACGAAGCGCCGACGGTGCTGAAGCGGAACGGCAAGTACTACATGATGTACAGCGGCGGCTCGTGGGACCTGCCCACCTACGCGCTCTCTTACGCGAGCTCCGACAGCTCGCCGCAGGGCGGCCTCGCGGGGAAAGACTGGACAAAGGCCCCCGCGCCCATTCTTCGAAGCACCCCGCTGGTGGATGCTCCCGGCCACAACGC
>DASPLH010000027.1:0-11766 GCA_035627675.1 Clostridia bacterium | reverse complement strand
CAGGATCGCCGTCCAGATGGCGAGAGCCGGGGCGTTGGACATCCTGCTGAAGGGCCATCTCCGGACGGACGAACTGCTGCGCCCCGTTCTCCGCAGCACCGAGGGATTGCGTACCGGACGGTTGCTCAGCGACGTGCTGCTGTACGAGGACCTCCTGAGCGGCTCGAAGCGCCTCGTGGGAGTCACCGATGGCGGGCTCAACGTCGCTCCCACGCTCGAACAGAAGAAGCAGATCGTGGAGAATGCGATCGAGGTAATGCGCTGCATCGGGATCGCGCGTCCGAAGATGGCGATCATGAGCGCGACTGAGGCCGTCAGCGAATCCGTACCGTCGACCGTCGATGCCAGGGCGCTGGCAGAGATGTGCGGGCGCGGCGACTTCGGCGAGGCAGAGGTGTTCGGGCCACTGGCGCTCGATAACGCCCTGCTGGAGTCTGCGGCAAAGGCCAAGGGGATTAGCGGTCCTGTGGCGGGTCACGCGGACTGCATGGTGGTGCCGAACATCGAGGCCGGCAACCTGCTCGGCAAAGCCGTCAAGTACCTCGGCGGTTCGCCGTGCGCGCATGTGGTCGTCGGGGCGAAGACGCCGATCCTCATTCCGTCGCGCATCGAGAGCGCGGACGACAAGGTCAATGCAATCGCCCTGGGGGTGTTGTTTGCCGCACGCTAAGCACACGGTCCTTGCGATGAACCCGGGTTCCGCATCGACGAAGTTCGCCGTTTACGAAGGCGAGCTTGAAGTGCTGGTGCGGAATGTCCGCCACAGCGAAAGCGACCTGGCGAAATTCAAGGGGCGCCCGATCCTGGAGCAGTCCGGCTACCGCAGCGGCTTGATCGAGGCGGAACTCACCGCCGCCGGGATCCCGATTTCCTCTCTGAGCGCGGTGGCCGGCCGCGGAGGCCTCCTGCGTCCGCTCGCCAGCGGCACCTATCGCGTCAACTCCGAGATGTTGGACGAGCTGCGCAGGGCCGAGCGAGGCGAACATGCTTCCAACCTCGGAGCGGTGCTGGCCGAAGGAATCGCGAGAAGAGCGAACGTCTCCGCGTATGTGGTGGACCCCGTGAGCGTGGACGAGTGGCCCGAAATCGCCCGTCTGTCGGGTTCGGCCGTGCTCGACCGGCAGTGCCTCTCGCACGCGCTGAACACCAAGGCAGTGGCCAAGCGCTACGCGCGGGAACACGACGGCAAGTACGCCGATCTGCGGCTCGTCGTCGCGCACGCCGGCAGCGGGATCTCGGTCTCGGCCCACGCCGGCGGACGCATGATCGACGTCACGAATTCGCGCGAAGAAGGCGCTTTCTCCACCGAGAGAGCCGGAACCGTGCCGTGCATGAAGCTGGTGCATATGTGCTTCAGCGGCAAGTACACGGCCCGCGAGATCGAGAACATGCTGTTCCGTGAAGGCGGGCTTGCGTCGTACCTCGGCACCAAGGACCTCCAGGAAGTGGAGCGCCGTATCGGCGAAGGGGACGAGCGCGCCAAGCTGGTTTACGACGCGATGGTGTACCAGATCGCAAAAGAGATCGGCGCAATGGCTACCGTGCTCCGCGGGCGAGTGGATGCCATCCTGTTGACGGGCGGCATGGCGCACTCGATGCGGTTCACCGGGTCGCTGTACGAGCGCGTGGGGTGGATTGCTCCTGTGGCTGTTTACCCCGGCGAAGACGAGTTGAAGGCGCTCGTTGAGGGAGTGTTGCGGGTGCTGAACGGCGAGGAACCCGCCCTCGAACTGCGGACGGCGGGCGCTTCGGCCTGAGCCCCGGATTCTAAAACTGGTAAGCTCGTAAGGTGGACGCCAATCGACTCAAGAGTTTGCTGGAGCAGGTGCGTGCGGGAGACGTGTCTCCCGACGACGCTGTCGAACGGCTCAAGCACCTGCCCTTCGAAGACGTAGGATTCGCAAAAGTCGATCATCATCGTGCTTTGCGGGCCGGCGCGCCGGAGGTCATCTTCGGTCCCGGCAAGTCTCCCCATCAGATCGCCGAAATCTTTTCCCGGCTCGCCCAACGCGGAGGCAATGTACTGGCCACGCGCGTTACCAGCGAACAGATGGCCGCCATCCGGCAGCAAGTGCCGGCGGCGGAGCACTGCGAGCAGGCGCGAGCGGCCGTGCTGCGCAAGAGCAACGAGAAGCTGGGCAAGGGAACCATCGCCGTGGTCTCGGCCGGCACGAGCGACGTCCCGGTGGCAGAGGAGGCCGTGCTCACGGCCGACCTGATGGGCAACGACGTGGAGCGCATTTACGACGTCGGCGTGGCGGGCCTGCACCGGTTGCTGGCACACTCCGACGTGCTGCGGCGCGCCCGCGTGCTCGTGGTCGTCGCCGGGATGGAAGGTGCGCTGCCGAGCGTGGTCGGCGGACTCGTAGGAGTGCCGGTGATCGCGGTTCCGACCAGTGTTGGTTACGGAGCCTCGTTCGGAGGAGTTGCCGCGCTGCTTGGGATGATCAACTCCTGCGCATCGAATGTGACCGTGGTCAACATCGACAACGGTTTCGGGGCGGGATACGTAGCCTCGCTGATCAACCGGCTGTAGTTTGTGTTTGTCAGTTGTCTGAGGCCTCGGCCGCTGCGCGGCCTCGGGCTGGAAGTTTGGGGTCGCCCTGATCCCAGAGCTTTCGGGCTACGCCCGACGCTCTGGGCTAAAAGCAGACCCGGCCTCGCTTCGCTCGGGCGGTTTACGCCAAACGTCCAGTAGGCATAACCCACGGGTGCCGGACGGGGGGCTGAGCAGCTCGAGGCCGTGAAGCGGCCGAGGCCATCGCGTCCCGGCGGCCATCTGCTCCCTTTGATCCGGACAACAAGAAAGGCGCGCCAGGGCGCGCCTTTCGACCTTCCGGCGGACTATGCGGAGGCCCCTGTGCCGAAGACTCGCGCGAAGATCTTGTCCACGTTGCGGAGTTGTCGGTTGAGGTCGAAGGCGCGCTCGAGCGTCTCCGGCTTCACGCGTGAGGTGATCTCCGGGTCGGAGGCGATCAGTTCGCGGAAGTTCTTCTCTTCTCTCCACGCTCGCATGGCTGTCGATTGCACGATGCGGTACGCGTCCTCGCGCAGCACTCCGGCCTCGACCAGGTCCAGCAGCAACTGGCCGCTGAAGACCAGCCCTCCGGTCGAATGCAGGTTGCGCAGCATGCGCTCCGGATATACGAGAAGCGTGTCGATGAGCGTGGCGGTCTTCTGCAGCAGGTAGTCGGCCAGGATCGTCGAGTCCGGCAGGATGACGCGCTCCACCGACGAATGCGAGATGTCGCGCTCGTGCCAGAGGGCGACGTTCTCGTATGCGGCCTGCGCATTGGAGCGAACGACCCGGGCGAGCCCGCTGATCTGTTCGCACTGGATGGGGTTGCGCTTGTGCGGCATGGCCGAGGAGCCCTTCTGCTTTTCGCTGAAGAACTCTTCCGCTTCCCGCACCTCCGTCTTCTGGAGATGGCGGATCTCTGTGGCGATCTTGTCGAGCGTGCAGGCGATGACGGCCAGCACGGAGACGTAGTAGGCGTGCCGGTCGCGCTGGATCACCTGCGACGACACGGAGGCCACGTTGAGTCCGAGCCGCTTGCAGATGGCTTCCTCGTACTCCGGTTCGAGGTGTGCGCAGTTGCCTACCGCACCGCTCAATTTGCCGACCCTCATCTGCTCGGCGGCGTGATCGAAGCGCTCGAGGTTGCGCTGCATCTCCGTGTACCAGATGGCGAGCTTCAGTCCAAAAGTAATGGGCTCGGCGTGGACGCCGTGCGTGCGGCCAATCTGCGGCGTGTGCTTGAACTCCAGCGCGCGGCGCTTCAGCACGTCGAGGAGCCGTACGATATCTTCGCGAATGACGGCCGATGCCTGTTTCACGAGCAACGCCTGCGCGGTGTCGACCACGTCGTTCGAGGTGAGGCCGTAGTGCAGCCAGCGCGACTCGGGGCCGACCTTCTCCGCCACTGCCGTGGTAAAGGCGATGACGTCGTGTTTGACCTCAGCCTCGATCTGGTGGATTCGCGCGAGGTCGAAGTCGCCCCTGGCGCGGATGGCTTCGGCGGCAGACTTCGGCACCAGGCCGGCTTCGGCGAGCGTCTCGCTCGCGGCGGTCTCGACTTCCAACCACGTCCGGAACTTGTTTTCGTCGCTCCAGATGCGTCCCATCTCGGGGCGGGTATAGCGAGAGATCAAGGTTGACTCCTTTTGTGACGTGCGCAGGCGCGCGCCGGGCGCT
The DNA here is from genome assembly GCA_035627675.1 of Clostridia bacterium. Lineage (GTDB taxonomy): Bacteria > Acidobacteriota > Terriglobia > Terriglobales > Acidobacteriaceae > DASPLH01. Next base: position 7,571 of record DASPLH010000027.1, on the reverse strand, counting down.
GAAGGGAACCAAGTATTCTACAGGTTCGCCCGATGCGCTCGCACGGCTGGGGCGCAGCTTGGGCAGGCATCTCCGGCGGGAACGAAATTTGCGACTCCTGCCAACCCAGCTTGGAAAAAAGAGTATCGGAATACGACAGGCAGGCGGAGCCGCCCGCGTGATCCGCCGAACCGAGTCCTCCGACTTGGACGGACCATGGCCGAACATCAGCCAACCGTGGACTACCAGGCGCTTGCGGCGTTTCGCCATCAGGTTCGACGATTCCTGCGCTTCAGCGAAGAGGCGGCGCGAGCCGTGGGCATCGAACCGCAGCAGCACCAGATGCTGCTGGCGATCAAGGGACTGCCGGAGGGCGCCGAGGCGAGCGTTGGCGAGATCGCGAACCGTCTCCAGATACAACACCACTCCGCCGTCGAGCTGGGCGATCGCCTCGAGCAGCAGGGATTCGTGCAGCGCAGGCGCAGCACGCAGGACCGGCGGCAGGTGCTGCTGACCCTGACGGCGCGCGGAGAGCGCATCCTGCGCGAACTCTCACGCCACCACCAGCGCGAACTGCAAGCGCTCGGCCCGGAACTCCTCGCCAGTCTCAGGAAACTGCTTGGGGCAAACTCGCGCGCGGACACCGAGCGCAAGAAGCCGATGCGCCCGGCCGCAAACCGCGGCGGCGAGAAGCGGTTGCGGTAAGTTCCCAGGGGCAAAAATGAGGCCGGCGAATTGCCGGCCTTTGCATCAGGAGGATTTGTTCGAACCCGTTGCCGCTCGGCGGCTACAAAGTCAGGAGCCGACTCCGAGCAGCTTCTCCATTTCGTCGTGGAGGAAGCCGATTCCGGGCCTGTAAGGCTGCACCCACTTACCGTCGATCACAAAGTGCGGAATCGCGCGCTTGCCGGTGTTGCGGATGAGTTCTTCGGCTGCGCCGGGAGTGCTCTCGATGTTGACCTCCGTGTAGGAGATCTTGTGTTTGTCGAGGAAGCGCTTTGCTTCACGACAGTCGCGGCACCAATCCGCGGTGTAAACGGTAAGGTTCATACAAGGCATTAGATGAAGCGGATCCTGCTCTGGTCGCAGATTGTGAGAACTGCGGCCGGCCTTCGCCCAGTGGCGCTGTCCGACATATCGCCACCGAATCACCGGCCCTGCGGCGGCGCGTCGAGCGGCGCAGAACTGAGCCGCCTCCCGGCCAGGTCGATCACGATTGCCCGATCGCCGCAGCCGAGGAGGATTCGCGCGTCGTCAATCCACGCGTATCCGGAGAACGCTTTGCATTCGAATCGCGGCTGCCGGTCAATCCACAGCCGCAGCGAGTCGCTGGTGCAGTTCCGTGTTCTCTGCGCGAACGCGAGGTGCTTGCCGTCCGGCGAGCGCAGCGGCTGTTGAAACTCTTTCGCGCAACGGCCCACAGGGGACGCATTCCGGGCGGAGTTCGCGCCCGTGTCGCACTCCACGATGTGGCTGCTCCCGCCGGTGACTGCCATGCACGCCGGGTGCCTCGCGTCCGGACGGACGGTGCAGGCGGTGGCGGCGGCACACTGCTGCGGCAGCGCGCGGAACGTCCGGGCGGGGAGATCCATGAAGCCAAGCTGGTCCCCGTAAGGGCCGATGTTCGCGATGAACAGGCGGTCGGGGCCAACGATGTCGAGCACGCGCGTGCTCTCCGGAACTGCTTTCTTCACGGCCCTGGACGAGGCGATGTCGTAAAGAAAGAACCCGTAATCGGCTTCCTGCGGAGCCGGTGGAGGCTCCTCGCAGTCGAAGCAGGCGGGACCGCCGGGTGCGACCGAGTAGAGCAGGTGTCTCGAATCGGGGGTGAAGCCGACGAGAAAGACGTCCACCGAACCGAAGCGCCCCTGGGCCGGTTTGCCGGCGGCAATCCTCACGGCAGGCCTGCCGGAGGTGGAGCGCAGCCAGACGCTGTTGTCGCCTATCCACGCCACCCAACGCTGGTCGGGAGAAATGCGCGCCTCGGTCGATCCAAAGCGCAGGTTGTCTTCGCCGGGCTTGGAGTACATCACTTGGGCCAGCGTGTCATCGGCAGCCACGCGGAACACATGCCCATGAAGGGCGACGAAGCGGTCCTGGGCAGAGAGGGAAGTGGTCGCCAGGAAAGCGAGCGACAGGCAGACGCGGAAGCCCCACATGGCCGGAAAGTTTAGCAAAGTAGGAAGTGAAAAGTGGAAAGTGGAAAGTGGGGTCATCGCACCCACATATGCTTCGTATTCGCCTCGCAAATGCGGCCGCCTGGGGCTCGCCGATGTGGGCCACCTGCGGTTCGAGGTCTGTATCAGGGCACGGCTTTAGCCGTGCCGCATGCTGTTTGGACAAGAATCGGCTTTAGCCGCTGCAGGGGCTAAAGCCCGCTTATGCGTTTACCGCATTGTCGGCACGCCTGAAGGCGTGCCCTGATACAAAGCATTCCCTGGCGCGATTCTTGTCTGTCGATTTGAGTAAGAAAAAGAAAAGCCGCCGATCGCTCGGCGGCTTGTTGGTTTCCTGTTGGTTGCTGTTAGTTGACCAGCAGCGCTCCGTCTTTCTTCTCTTCGCCGACCTCGCGGTAGAAGAGCCGGTTGTTCTCGAGGTAAACCTCGATGAACGCCGGACGGTTCTTGATCGCACCCTGGATCAGCGCCTCCGACAGCGGGTCCTCCACGTACTTCTGGATGGCCCTGCGCAGCGGACGTGCGCCGTAGCTGCGGTCGGTGACTGTCTTGTCCAGGATCCACTTGCGGGCGTCCTCCGTCACCGTGATGGTGATGGCGCGCTGCTCAAGGTTGTGGTTCAACTGGTTGACCATCAGTTCGACGATCTGGATCAGGTCCTGTTCCGCCAGCGGGTTGAACAGGATGATCTCATCAAGACGGTTGAGGAACTCGGGGTTGAAGGTCTTCTTGACCTCCTGCTTCACCATGTCCTCGACCTTGTCGTTCACCACGTTCTCCTGCATGGATTGGAAGCCCAAGCCGGTGCGCTTCATCAGGTGTCGCGCGCCGATGTTGGAGGTCATGATGATGATCGTGTTCTTGAAGTCCACCATGTTGCCGAGACCGTCGGTCAACTGTCCGTCCTCAAATACCTGCAACAGGATGTTGAAGACGTCCGGGTGCGCCTTCTCGACTTCGTCCAGCAGGACGACCGAGTAGGGCGCGCGCTTCACGCGCTCGGTCAACTGTCCGCCTTCTTCGTAGCCGACGTATCCCGGAGGCGAGCCGATCAGCTTGCTGACCGAGTGCTTCTCCATATACTCCGACATGTCGAAGCGGACCAGCGACTTCTCGCTTCCGAACATGAACTGGGCCAGCGTGCGTGCCACCTCGGTCTTGCCCACGCCGGTCGGTCCGAGGAACAGGAACGATCCGATCGGGCGGTGCGGACTCGCAAGACCCGCGCGCGAGCGGCGGATCGAGCGGGCCAGCGCGCTGATCGCCTTTTCCTGCGAGATGACGCGCTTGTGCAGCTCTTCCTCGATGCGGAGGAGCTTCTGCGTCTCTTCTTCCTTGATCGAAGAGACGGGCACGCCTGTCCAGCGGGAGACGACCTCTTCGATGTCCTCGCGGTTGACGACCCCGGTCGAAGAATCATCGAGGTGATACTTTTCGCGGAGGGCGCGCAGGTTCTCGCGCTCCTTGCGCTCCTCGTCGCTGTAGAAGCGGGCCTTCTCGAACTCATGGTTCGCGATGGCGTTCTCCATGCGGTGAACGATGAACTTGATCCGCTTCTGGACCTCGGTGATCTCCTCGGGCTGGGCGGTCTGGCGCAGTTTCACGCGAGCGCCTGCCTCGTCGATCAGGTCGATCGCCTTGTCCGGCAGGAAGCGATCGGGGATGTAGCGGTTCGAGTGACGCACCGCGAACTCGACCGACTCGTCGGTGTAAGTCACGGCGTGGAACTTCTCGTAGCGTTCCTTGATGCCGGCCAGGATCTTGATTGCGTCCTCTTCGCCCGGAGGCGGAACCTTCACGGCCTGGAAGCGGCGCTCGAGCGAACGGTCTTTCTCGATGCTCTTGCGATACTCCGCCGGAGTGGTCGCGCCGATGCACTGGATCTCGCCGCGCGAGAGCGCAGGCTTCAGGATGTTGGCCGCGTCGAGCGAGCCCTCGGCAGAGCCGGCGCCCACCAGCGTATGAAGCTCATCGATAAAGATGATGGAACTCTGCGACTCCATCAGTTCCTTCATGATGGTCTTCAGCCGCTCTTCGAACTGGCCGCGATACTTCGTGCCGGCGACAATCAGCGAAAGATCGAGCGCGAGCACGCGCTTGTCGGAGAGGAAGGACGGAACGTCGCCGTCGGCGATGCGCTGCGCCAGCCCTTCGACGATGGCGGTCTTACCCACGCCGGGTTCGCCGATCAGCACGGGATTGTTCTTCGTGCGGCGGCACAGGATTTGGATCGTGCGATCCACCTCGGCGTCGCGGCCGACCAGGGGATCGAGCTGGTTCTCCATCGCGGCCTGGGTCAGGTCGCGCGAGAACTCGGCCAGCAGCGACGACTCGCGGTTCTGACGCTGCTGTGGCTGTTGCACCTTTTCCTGCGTCGTGCGGGCCAACTCGTCGCGGATGCTGGCCAGCCGCAGACCGCGTTCGTGCAGGATCTCGGCGGCAAAGCACTTTTCCTCGCGAAGCAGGCCAAGCAGGAGATGCTCGGTGCCAATGTGTTTGTGCGAGAGACGCTCGGCCTCTTCGGCTGCGTAGGCCAGCACGCGCTTGCATTCGTTGCTGAGCGGCAGGTCCACGCTGGTAGAAACCTTCTCGCGGATCGTCGTGTGTCCCTCGATCTGCTTGCGGATGGACTCCACGGACGAGTGCTGGCGGAGGAAGCGATTGGTGAGTGCCTTGTCTTCGCGCAGCAACCCCAGCAGCAGGTGCTCCGTTTCGATGTACGGAGACCCGAACTGGCTCGCCTCGTACCGCGCAAAGAAGATCACGCGCCTCGCTTTTTCTGTGTACCGTTCAAACATTCCTTGGTTCTCCAAGCCTCGAGACAACCGGTTTCCGTTATCTGGAAAGAACACCAACAAATTACGTTGGTTGGTATTCCTTGCCGGTCGTTTGTCCTAAGGCCCTGCTTCCTGCCTCACCCAAGCCCCTGGAAACAAACCCAGGAGCGCCATAATGCACACCCTTCGGCAAGCGCGACTTCCGCTCTGCCATGTCCTTCCGCAATTCACGTTCCACGCGGCAATCGCGAAACATGAGGCGATTCCGCAGCACAAACAGGTCCGCGCCCGACCTATGTCGGCAACGACTCCGGTTGCACCTCTTCCACCCGCCCGCCATGAAGTACAAGTACACGATGGCAACGACGCGCAAAGGCAAGGTTATGGGTGACGATAAGAGAGGTGAGCCGGTAGCCGGTATGTAGCCTGGCGATCAATTCGAAGACTGCTTCCGCCGTACGGTGATCGAGGTCGCCTGTTGGCTCGTCGGCCATCAGCATCTGCGGCCCCGTGACCAAGGCCCTGGCGAGCGAAACTCTCTGCTGCTCGCCTCCGGAAAGCTCGCCCGAGCGGTGCGTGGCGCGTTCGGCCAAGCCGACCTCGCTCAGCCACCTGGCCGCTTCGTCCTCGGCCTTCCGGCGCCCCCAGCCGCGCAAGAGCAGGGGCATGGCAACGTTTTCAAGAGCGGTGAACTCCGGCAGCAGGTAGTGAAACTGCCAAACGAAGCCCAACTCGCGATTGCGGAACTCCGCCGCGGCGTCATCCGATAGTGAACCGAGGCTGAAGTTGGCGAAGTGTACCGCACCTTCCGTTGGCCTATCAAGAGCTCCGAGTATGTGCAAAAGACTGCTCTTCCCCGAGCCCGATTGGCCCACGATGGCCAGCATCTCTCCCTTTTTCACTTGGAAGGACAGGTTGTCAAAGAGCACTAAATCGGAATTCCCCGAGCGATAGACCTTCTTGAGACCTTCCACTCGTAGTATGTGACTACTGTCCATTGGATGCCTTTGTGAGTCCTTTTGGTTCAGTTTCCCGCCCGCCCAAGCGTCTCCGCAAGAGCAGCTTAGGCCAGAGTGCAGTGATGCGAGTTTAGAACAGCGGACGCGCGCAATCGATGCGGAAAAACAGGCGCGACGGGACCAATGCGGGAAAGAGATGCGGGGAGGCGCTGCGGGCGCGCCTCCCCGGGATGTACGGCTACTGGTTCCGAAGCACGGGCAGAAAAACGTCAACCGTGCCGTCGTTCGCCGCCGGACGCAGGCCGATGATTCGCGTCAGCAGAGAGTAAACGTTCACGTTGGAGAAGACCGGCAGCATGCTGCCGGGCTTGAACGCCGGACCGCGTGCGACAAACGTGGCCCGCATCGAGTCCAGGTCGTTGTCGAAGCCATGGTTGCCGCCGGAATGCCTGAGGCCCTCGGCCAATTGCTTCCTGGTCACGATGGACCAGCCCTCATCGGCGACGGCGATCACCGGGGTGATCCGGCGGTTGCCGCTGTAGTGCCACCGTTTCGGTGCATCCCTGGCGACGTAAGCCCGGACATGCGGGATGGCGTTGAGGGTGGCGGCCAGACGCCTCGCGCTGCCCTTCTTCGGAGAGATCGCCAGCACGGGATTCCAGTCGGCGATCTCAACCGAGTTGAGATCGATGTAGTCGTCAAGCGGGATGCGCTGCGAGGCAGGCGTGCGGGCCATGCCGTGGTCGGAGACGACGATGAGGTTGACCTTGTCCCAGAGGTTACGCCCGCGCAGCGCCTGGATCAGGCGTCCCACCTCGCCGTCGATCTCGTGGGCAGCGGCAGCGGTCTGCGGCGCATCGGGACCGAAGTCGTGGCCGGCGTTATCCACCTGCTCGAAGTAGAGGGTCGCGATGCAGGGCTGTTGAGCTCCCTCGAGAGATACCCATTCGATCAAGCGGTCAACCCGGGCCGAGTTGGACATGGTGTGGTCATAGGGAAGCCAATGCGTGGGCCGCACGCCGGAAATCGCGACCTCCGACCCCGGCCAGAACAGGGTTGCCGCCGGACAGTTCTGGCGCTCGGCGGTCACCCAGATCGGTTCGCCGCCCCACCAGCGCGGGTTCTGCACCTGGGCGCGGTCGTGCAGCGAGAACTTCGCTTTCAACTGCGGATCCCACATGTTGTTGGCGATGATGCCGTGGTGCGCGGGGTACAGGCCGGTGACGATCGTGTAGTGGTTCGGGAACGTCTTGCTGGGGAAGGACGGCTGCATGGCTTCGGCACGCACGCCCTCGGCGGCAAGCGCCCGAAGGTTGGGCATGTCGTAACGGTCCATGTAGTCGTAGCGCAGCCCGTCAATGGAGACCAGGATCGTGGTGACGCGCCGGCCCTGTTCTTGAGCTACAGCGCCGATGCAAAAGGCGAAGATAAGAAGTACGAGAAGGGACCTCTGAATTGTGCGAGTCATGGAGTTGTACCTTTCCAGACTAGCGGAAACAGGGGCCAGGTGCTAGGTGCTTCCAAGGGCTTCGTATCAGGGCACGCCTGAAGGCGTGCCCTGATACGAACCGACCTGCCTCCGGCAGAGGTCCGGAGCGTTCATCTGCTGCCGCGCTTGCTACGTGTACCTCATGGCAGCCCCTCGCGCTATTCGTAGCGTAGCGCTTCGGCCGGCAGCA
>DASPLH010000026.1:0-5681 GCA_035627675.1 Clostridia bacterium | reverse complement strand
GGCTTCCCCGTCGTCTTCGACGCCACCCACTCGGTGCAGCAGCCCGGCGGCCAGGGCACCACCTCGGGCGGCCAGCGCGAGTTCGTCCCCGTCCTGGCGCGCGCCGCCATCGCCGTCGGCGTCGCCGCGGTGTTCATGGAGTCGCACGAGAACCCGGACTGCGCCCCCAGCGACGGCCCCAACATGGTGCCGCTCAAGGACATGCCGGCCTTGCTCGCTCGCCTCCAGGCCTTCGACAGGCTGGCGAAGAGCGGCGACCTCTAGGCGCCGCCATGGACATCGCCATCCCCTCGCGCTACGCGCTCCAAGCGCCTGCCCGGCAGACCGATGTCCTACCTGCGCATCCGCGATGCCACGCAGGAGCTGCCGGTATTCCGCCACATCGGCATCTCCGGCCATTCGACGGCGGCACTCGACCGCGAAGGGGAACCCGTCGAGGTGTGAGCGTGGCGATGGGGCCGCCCCGGCCTCAGGCGTTCGGAGGTCCGACACGGAACCAAAGGGCCTGATGCGTTGCCGAAATCTGATATTGGTGCATCCGGCGCAGGACGATACGTTCCTGCGCCGCCCCATGCGTCGAGCGCCACTTGGCCGGTGGGCCGCACGCAACTCGCAAAAGATTGCCAAGGGTACGGGATAAAGCAAAATGCATACGGACCGCGCATCGCTCAGCGAAAATCCCAGGGTAGCAGTGTGCCTCAGCGGCCAGCCGAGGACATTCGAGCGATGCATCGGGTCGATCATCAAGGCCTTCGAGGGCTTCCGCGTCGACTGGTTCATCGGGACGTGGGCGACATCCGAGAATTTCGCAGCGGTGGCCAACGCCATCGACGGAAAGATGCAGCCGGCCATGCAGGAATACGTGTCGGAGCCGTCGCTGGTCAGACAGGAGCGGAAGATCCTGGAAAGCTTCATCGACAGCTTCCCGGATTTTTTCATACTACACCAGTGGTACGGCGTTTCCAGGGCAATGAAACTCAGGAACGAATGGTGCCAGAGAGAAGGCGTGGAGCACGACATTATCGTGCGCTGCCGCTTCGATCTCGATCTAAAATTCAGTTTCGCCGATGCTCTCAAGAACTTTGTTCCCGATGCCGTGCATATGACCAAGGCGCAGCAGGGAGGGGGCGACCAGTTCTTCTTCGGCACGCCGGACACCATGACGAGGCTCGTCGATTTCCCGCACTGGCTCGTTTCCTACGGTGACCGCTTCGGCACCGAGTACGGGTTCTTCGCGACCCCCTTGCTCCGGGCGTTCTTCCTGGACAACCGGATCAGGGTTAACACTCTGGACATGCCGTTGCGGATCGTGAGGCCGCCCATGAGCGGAAGCCCGCGCGAGGTCCGCGAACAGCGGACCCGTGACTACATCGCCAGGACCTTCCCGGACATGGCCGATCACGCGTGGGTGGGGGAGCGCATCCCCAAGACCAAGACGCCCGCCCCCTGGGACAAGGGATACCCTGCGAACGCGGGCCTGTTCTTGAGGAACGGCGAGCCGGTCACCTGAAGCCCGCAGCCGGCCGGGGCCGGCCGGGCATGGGGGCGGGACGGCCGGCTCAGGCCGGGGACGTCAGCTTGAACGCTTCATACTCGGCCGGGACACCGCAGAAGATCACCTCATCCGACCCGATCAGCGAATAGCGGATGTCCCTGCCTTCGCGGATCAGCAGATTGTACATGGGCGCGACATAGGTTTCCCTCAGGCCCATGGCCGCGGCGGCGCCGGCGACGAAGGCCTCGTACGCGTCGAGGAACAGCCCGGCCGAGCCGAAATGGTAGAGCCCTGTGCAGCACAGGTCGCTGATCGGCATCTTCTCCGCGGTTTCGATCACGCGATCACTGTCTGGAGACGCCGGGCGGACGTAGGACCAGTTGGCTCCCGTCCCCCGGAAGACCTCGAGGAATCCATCCACGCGCGCCACATCGAAACCGGTGGGGAACCGGAAGCCCGGGCGGAAGGTGTCGATGTTGAAGATGGTCACGGGCGACGATGCCGGGGTTTGCGACCTCTTCAGGCCGAGCGCCACCGTCTCGGCCTGTCCGCTTGTCGGCCCATCCAGCACCACGAGACGGACGTCCCGGATGCCCAGCGTACGGCATTCTGCCCGGACGAAGTCCGCGGTGTCCGACACATCCCGCACGACGAAGGTGAACGGCAGCGCATCGAAGTAGCGCTCGAAGCTCGCGACGGCATGCGCGAACACGCTGCGCCCATGCGCGTGCAGCATGTACTTCGGCACGGCATAGCCTGCATCGGCGAAGCGCTGGGACAGACCGGCCATGGGAATGATGATCATGGTATCCTCAGGCGAGCAGCGAGCAATGATCCAGTTCGAGGAACAGGCGCATGGAATTGGCCAGGAGCGCCATCTGGCGCTTCGGGTCGTCGGAATGGAGCGGCAACATCGACAGGAAGAGCAACACCGATATCGCGGGGGTCACGGAGCGGGGCGACTGGCCCGCGAACGTCATGCCGTGGAAGGAATCCTCGACGCCCTGCAAGATGTTGTTCCTGGGAAGCGTGAATGAGAATTCCAGCGGGTTGCTGCGCTTGAGGTCGAAATACTTCGCTATGATGTAATCGTACTTGCCGACGGCGGAATGGTGCAGCTTCCCGACGTCGTACCGGATATCGCCGTATATCGATATGTTCCCCGACGCGTCGAGCCCTCGCGGATCGATGACCCGCACCGTATCGGCGCGGTAGTCGTACAGGATGTTGCTGAAGCAGAAATCCCCGTGCACCAGGGTGAGATGCTTGCCGGTCGCCTCGGGGATCGACTGCGCCACCATGATGGCGATGCGCTCCAGTGACGGCAGCCAGGCGCCGTTCAACCGGCACGGCTCCGACAGGCTCAGGGACTGCGCCCGGGCGAACTCCTCGAGCCGCGCCAGGGTCTTGTCGAGGTAGAGGGCGCGCACGGACTCGGCGGTTTGCTCGGGATCCGGCGCCGGATAGCTGGCGCAGGCGCTGAGGAACTCGTCGCAGGCGAGGAAGATCCGGTCCCAGGCCTGCCGCGACAGCCGGCCGAACACGAACAGGTCCGACAGGGTGGGGTGGTTCAGGTACTCGACCGCGTATGAAACCGTGTCGTCGCGGCGCCTGCCGAGATAGGCAGGCGTGAAGAGCCGCATCTCCGCGGGCAGGCTCTCGAACCAGTTCGCCTCCGCCTCGATCTTCTGCGGCTTGGTGCTGGACTTGAGGATGGACCGGCGCTCGCTCACCAGGTGGTTGAACTGGCGCGCCGTCGAGACGCGGCGCTTGGAGCGGTGGAAGGTGCCGGCGTGCCCGAAATCGAACCATTCCTGCGCCGTCAGGGACTGCAGCGGCTGCATCGCGGCATAATCCGCCAGCCCCAGCAGGAAGTTGCCGGCATGCCGCGCGATGCACTGCACCAGACGGGTGGGGTTGCTGAAGGCGAACCAGCCCGACAGGACCGCCGCCGGCGCGGCGTCGGGGTCGGGTTTCTCGGACATGGAGACGATGCGGCCATCCTTCTGGATGGCGAAGCCCCAGACATAGCCGGGATCGGCGGAATTGCCCACCGACACCGCATCCAGCTGCGTCAGGTCCAGCCCCCACAGCAGCGTGTCGCCATGCAGGATGCTGAAGGACGACCCGCTGGTCGCGGCGGTCAGGTTCATCACCGTGACGATGGAGTTCCCCAGGCTGAGCCCGGTGGGAACCAGGACCGTCTCGACGTTCAGGCTGTCCAGCAGATCGCGGTCGGTGGCATCCACCTCGAAGTCTTCGGGCAGAGACAGCAGAATGCGGTCGGCGACGGAGCGGATCGCCTCGCACTGGTGCACGAACAGGCGCCGGTTCCCCAGGGGCAGGAACGACGGCGGGATGCGCCCGAACTCCACTTCCAGCTCCGGCTCGACATAGGCACCGGAGGCGATCAGGACCACTCTTCCAGGCGAAGCGGCATTCATGGCGAGCCTGCATGTTCTGCGTTCACGCATTCGGCCGAGAGCAGGGCGCGAAGCTCCTCGTAGCTCTTCGACAGAAACTCGGACGGGCGGATGGCCTTGTCGTCGATGTAGAACCCGTCCTCTCCGCACCAGGCCTTGCCGACGTGGATCTCATCGTAGGGAACGGAGTGCTTCCGGAGCCAATCGATGATCACAGGCAAAGTGTTGGCGTTGATGTGACCGATGGATCCGCCATAGGTGCGCATGTTGCGGGCCGTCGCGATCACTATGTCGAAACCTTCGGCCTTGTACTCACGAAGGCGCTCGATCAGGACGAGGTTGGGCTTTTTTTCGGCGTAGGGGGTGTTGGGCGTGTCGATGGTGAGTGTGCCATCGAGGTCCACCACGATCCGTTTCATTGGAAGCCCTGCATTTAAGATGTCCTGTATCCGCCGGTAGACGTACGACACTCCACCGGCCCCACGCAAGGCATGAGGAATGTTCAGCGTGTAATCTCGGTAGGACAGCGGGGGCTTCGGAAGACCACGGCGCCGGCATGGGACCGCTGCCGGCGTGCCCTAGGTGGCAGGCACTGCTCTCGGGTGAAGATTTACGGGCTCTGCGAAGTGTGCAACATAGGTTCCCGCTCAAAGCCCTGTGCAAAGCTGGCGAGGGCGAAGCGTCAGGAGTGTGCCGGGATGTCGGATGGCCCTATCATAATAAGCGATACCAAAAGCAATTTCTCCTTCCGGATGACGGAAAAAGTCTTCAATGAGCTTTCCAGATTAAACATATATTTCACACAAAATGGAAAAACGCGCTTCCCTAAGTCGGACGTCATCAGCGCGTCAAAGCATGTAACAGTTGAGCCATACTCCGCATTCCTCCAGGGGAATATCATAATAGATATGGGGGCGTTTTCTTATTCATGGTCAGAACTTCCTGCCGGCTCGACCGTTGGTAGATATTGCTCCATCGCGCGCAGTATCGGCTTGCTCGGCGTTAAGCATCCAATGGATCGGATATCGACCTCATCTTTCACGTACGATGAAAAATTCATTATCTACAGCTCAGCGAATAGAGATTTGTCCGGAGGGTCTTTCCAAACGAAGCCGAACCCTAACAAGCGCGTTCCACCCATCATTGGTCACGATGTATGGATCGGAGCTGGCGTTACGCTTGGACACGGAATCAAGATCGGAACCGGCAGTGTGATCGCAGCAAAGTCTATCGTTACAAAAGACGTTCCTGAATTTGCTGTTGTCGGCGGTGCACCGGCAAGACTAATTCGTTATAGATTCCCAGAAAATACCATAGAGCGGATCAAAAAAATAGAGTGGTGGAAATATCCATTTCCAAGTTTTTCCGGAATAGATATCGGCGGCAGTGTAGAAATTTTCCTTAATAAACTGGAAGAAAAGATCGCATCCGGCGAAGTTCGTCCGTACGCACCTGATGCGATCAAGCTTTATGAAGTCATATCCCGCCTATAATGCAGACAGTTGTGAATACTGATACCATATCATTCGCCTGGAGACGGACCGGCTGGCGGGCGCGGCAGGAGCTTCTCGCTCCAGCCGATGTTGTGGCGCACGGCCTTTGCGGGGGTCCCAAGGCACAGTGCGTGGGGCGGAAGGTCCTTCGTCACGGTCGAGCGTGCCCCGACGATCGAGCCGGTTCCAATACGCACCCCCTTGTAGATGTAGACGTCCTCGGCGATCCACACCCGGTCCTCGACGACGACGTCGGCGGCCCAGTTGATG
>DASPLH010000025.1:0-7416 GCA_035627675.1 Clostridia bacterium | reverse complement strand
TGTATGGCTTCAACCATCTCGAGTCCGAGCGGTCGTTTGACTACGCGTCGAAACTCGATCCCAAGCTGGCCATTGCGCATTGGGGCGTGGCACTCGCGCTTGGGTCGAACATCAACGACCCGATCACCAAGGACCGAGAGCAACGGGCCGCGGCGGCCATCCGGCGCGCGTTGAGGCTCAAGCAATATGCGAGCCCTGCGGAGCGGGCCTACATCGACGCGCTGGCCAGGCGGTACATCGGCCGCGGAGATCGCGCGGCAAAAGACCGGGCGTACGCAAACGCCATGTCCGTGGTGGCCCGCCGATACCCCAACGATCCCGACGCAGCGAGCCTGTATGCCGATTCGCTGATGAACCTGATGCCGTGGGACTACTACACCGCCGACGGCAAGCCGAAGCCCGAGATCAGGAAGGCAATCGTTGCCCTGGAAGGGGTGATGAAGCGCTGGCCCAGGCACCCCGGCGCGCACCACCTGTACATTCACGCCGTCGAGGCTTCGAATACGCCGGAACGGGGAGAACGCAGCGCCGATGTGCTCGGCGATCTTGTGCCGGCCGCCGGACACCTCGTGCACATGCCCGGACATATCTACATGCGTGTCGGCCGGTACCACGACGCCGTGCTTGCGAACGAGCGTGCCATCGCCGCCGACGAGGACTACATCACGCAGTGCCGGGCGCAGGGTGTTTACCCGCTGGCGTACTATCCGCACAACATCCACTTCATGACGTTTGCGGCCATGATGGACGGCCGCCGCGAACTCTCGATCACTTCGGCCGAAAAGGTGCGCAGCAAACTGCCGGGCGACATGACGGATGTGCCCCCGTGGGCCAGTCCATTCACCGCCGTGACGGTCTTCGCCAAGGCGCGCTTCGGTGCGTGGGACGAGATCCTGCAAGAACCCAAGCCAGACGCGACCCTTCCCGCCGCCGTCGCCATGTGGCACTACGGCCGGGGACTCGCTTACGTGCGCCGGGGCGACATGAAGCTCGCCCAACAGGAGCGGGCCGCGCTCGCGAGCTTTGAAAGAGATAAAAAGTTCGCCGAGGTGGATTTCGGTCTCAACAAGGCGGTGAAGGTCGTCGAAGTGGCGGGCAAAGTGCTGGATGGCGAGATGGCGGCCGCCGGCAAGCAGCCGGAACAAGCCATCACGCACCTGCGCCAGGCCGTGAAAATGCAGGACGCGCTGCGCTACAACGAGCCTGAGGATTGGTACATGCCGGTTCGCCAGGCGCTCGGCGCGGTGCTCCTGGATGCCGGTCGCGCCGCAGAGGCCGAGAAGGTGTATCGCGAAGACCTGGCGCGCAACCGCGAAAACGGATGGTCTCTTTACGGGCTGATGAAAAGTCTGGAAGCGCAAGGCAAGCGCGAGGAGGCAGCGCAGGTCCAGGCTCGTTTCGAGAAGGCGTGGAAGAGATCCGATGTGAAGCTAACGGCATCGCGGTTTTAAGAAGCCATCAGCCGTCAGCACTCAGCATTCAGTGCGCTTAACCACGGATAATCACGAATGAACACGGATCAGAGAAAGCGAGAATTTTGATCCGTGCGTATCGGTGGCCAGTCCCTGTGTAGCGCGGGCGTCCTCGCCTAGGAAGCCGTCGGCATTCAGCACTCAGCATTCAGTTGAATGCGGCATAGCTGCGCTTAGCCACGGATTCACACGGATGAACACGGATCAGTAAAGTACGAATGCGAAATCCGTGTCTATCCGTAAAGATTCGTGGTCGGCCCCTGTGTGTCGCGGGCGTCCTCGCCCGCGACTCTCTGAATGCTGACGGCTGAGTGCTGAAAGCTTCTCACGCCGACATTCTCTCCGCGCGCATCGCTTTGGCGATCTTGGCGGTCACGATCATTGCGCCGATGTGACGTTGCGTGTGCTCGGCCACGTGCACCAGGATGCCTCCGAGAGTCGTAGGCAGTTTGCGGCGTCCGATGGTCCTGGGCTGCTCGAACTGCGTTGCGTCGAATCCGCGAATCCGCTTGCTGGCCCTCTGCACGGCGATGGTGAACTCCGCGATCAGTCGCGCGCGTGTCGCCGGGATGTCCATCTCGGTCTTGAGCGCGGCCAGTTGTTCGGGACTCAGTTGCTCGCCTTCGGCATACGTCAGCAGGCGATCGATGCTGCCGGCGGCGTGCCGCACATGGAAGGCCACGGAGCCGCAACCGTGCATCCGCAGGTTCAGTTCGTCGTCAATCAGTTCGGTGCACCACTTCTCGACGTCCTCGCGCGCCTGTTCGAGTGCATGCAGCACAGCCCGCAACACGGCGGGCACGTCGGTCAGTGTGCCTCGCATCCAGGGTTCGACCTTGGGAGGTACAACGTTCGGTTCCGACATCGCAGCCCTCAGTAGCTCCGTTTACGCGAAGGCACTTTCTTCGTACGTGCCGTACACGCTCCGCAGCGCGTCGCAGATCTCGCCCACCGTCGCGTAGGCGCGCACGGCGTCGATGATGAACGGCATGGTGTTCACCGGAGAAATGTTGCCGTTCGTGCCCGCCTGCGGCTCCTGTGCGGCGGCCTTCTTCAGCGCTTCGAGCCTGCGCGCAACTTCCTGGTTGTCGCGGCGTTCGCGCAGTGCCTTCAGCTTCGCCGTCTGGCGCTCGCCGACCGACTCGTCGATGTAGAGAATATGCGGCGCGTCTTCCTCGACCACGAACTCGTTGGCGCCGACCGTGATCTTCTCTTTCGCCTCGTTCGCGCGCTGGAACTGGTAGCTGGCTTCGGCGATCTCCTTCTGCGGGTAGCCCTTCTCGATCGCCTTCACCATGCCGCCCATGGCGTCCAGCTTGTCGAAGTAGTCGAACGCGCCGTTCTCCATGTCGAGTGTCCAGCGCTCGACCATGTACGAGCCGGCGAGGGGATCGACCGTCTGCGCGACGCCCGACTCGTAGGCGATGATCTGCTGCGTGCGGAGCGCGATGCGGGCCGCTTCCGCCGTGGGCAGCGCCAGGGCTTCGTCGTGGCTGTCGGTGTGCAGCGACTGCGTGCCACCCAGCACGGCGGCCAGCGCCTGGATTGCCACCCGCGCGATGTTGTTCATCGGCTGCTGGGCTGTCAGCGAAACGCCCGCCGTCTGGGTGTGGAAGCGCATCAGCCACGTGCGTTCGTTCTTCGCCTGGAAGCGGTCTTTCATCAGCCGGTACCAGATCTTGCGCGCGGCGCGGTACTTGGCGATTTCCTCGAAGAAGTCGTTATGCGCGTTGAAGAAGAAGCTCAGCCGGGGACCGAACTCGTCCACGTCCAGCCCGCGACGCCGCGCCCACTCCACGTATTCGACGCCGTCGTAGATGGTGAATGCCAGCTCCTGCAAGGCCGTCGAACCCGCCTCGCGGATGTGGTAGCCGGAAATCGAGATGGTGTTGAACCGCGGCGTGAACTTCGATCCGAATTCGAAGGTGTCGATTACCAGCCGCATCGACGGCGCGGGCGGATAGATGTATTCCTTCTGCGCGATGTATTCCTTCAGAATGTCGTTCTGGAGCGTGCCGCTGACCTTGTTCCAGTCCGCGCCCTGCTTCTCGGCAACGACCAGGTACATCGCCCACATCACCGAGGCGGGCGAGTTGATCGTCATCGACACCGTGGTCTTTTCCAGGTCAATGCCGCTGAAGAGGATCTCCATGTCCTCCAGCGAGTCGATGGCCACACCGCACTTGCCAACCTCGCCTTCGCTGAAAGGATGATCGCTGTCGTATCCCATCAGGGTCGGCAGGTCGAACGCCACCGAGAGTCCATGGCCGCCATGCGACAGGAGGTACTTGTAGCGTTCGTTGGTCTCTTCCGGCGAGGCGAAGCCCGAGAACTGCCGCATCGTCCAGAGCTTGCCCCGATATCCCGTCGCGTGAATGCCGCGCGTGTACGGAGCCTGTCCCGGGTAGCCGAGACACTTGTCGTAAGTCCAGTCTTCGGGCAGGTCGGCAGGCGTGTAGAGCCGGCGCACAGGACGTCCGCTGATGGTCGTGTAGCGGGCGTTCCCGTTCTCATCGACGTTGGTTCCCGTCCGCGCGCCAATGGGACGCTCCGGTTGCTTCTCCAAGGTCTTGGCCAGCGTCTTCTCGGCCCACTGACGTTCGCTCTCGGACGGCGTACGTCCTTCAAAGACGTCCGAAACCGGTGTCTCGGCGATCTGCTTGTTCTTGTCTGCCATTGTTCCTCACCCGTAAAAAGACGCGAAGCCGCCCAGAAGGATGGCGGTCCCCCACATTCGCGCCAAAACCCACAAGAATAGAAGATGCCGCCCCAGCCGTAAAGGAGCGTGTTTGACCTGAAACCCGTGACTTGCCGGTCCAGCGGGAGGCCCGGGCCGAACTTTTATTACCTTGCCAGGCGTGCTGCTCCCACCGCGGCCAGAACATCGCCGGACCAGCGCGGCAGGCTTGCGCCCGGCGGGTCCTGTTCCTGCGCTGCCTGGTTGTAGTAGCTGAGCAGCTGGCGAGGATCGCGCATGCAGTCGATGAGCGTCGCTCGCCCGAAACGCTTCTCGACCATCACGGCCATTTTGTAGCCGACGGTGTACCACGGCCCCTGCTCGCCGAAGAACTCCATCGCCTGCTTCTGCGCAGCCTCGCCGGCCAGCGAGCCGGAAATCAGGCTCCGGAAAAACGCCTCAACCCGCTTCAGGTCCGAAGCGAAGTTCGCCGAGTCGCGGTCCCAGCGCTCGCGGTCAGCCGCCGCGCTGAAGCGATGCGGATGCACGTCGGGGCCTCCCGCCGCCGCCAGCACGGCCAGGCCTTCGCTGAAGGCCCCCATGTAAGTGGCCGCCAGCTTCGGGCCGGCGGCGAGCGCGGCTATCTTGTCCTGGTACTGCTCGTCCGTGCTGGCAATTCCGATGTGGTGCAGCTCGTGCGCTACCGTGTTCTCGAAGACGGCTGCACTTCTCGCTGGATCGACATACAGGAATATGGACGGGTCGTTTTTCAGATCGAAGACGAAGCTGTTGCTGCGCGGCTTGATGACCGGGAAGACCTTCGCGCGAATTCTCGCCTCGTCGGGAAGGTATGGGAGCACGCGGTTGGCCGCTGCGTTCAGGTCAACCGTCTTCCACCGGCTCAAGGTGTCGCGCAGCGCCGGCGCGCTCTGCTGGAGTTCGTTCGACAGGACGAAGTTGCGGAAGTCTTCGTCGGTGAACGTGCGCTTCATCGACAGCTCGCGTTGCTTCAGCCGGCGGTAAGGCTCGGTCGCAAATAGCGCCGTCCAATCGGCTTCCGTGATGGCATCTCCGCGTTGCCGCTTCTGCACCAGCGCCAGCACGGCTTCCGCCTCGGATGTGTCGAGCGTGAGCTGCACTCGCTGCGCGGCCGCGAACGCCGTGACCGTGATGAAGACGATGACTGCCACTGCATAACGCAACTTCAGTCTGCTCATGGCTTCCCTCGAGACTGCCTCAAAGCGGAAACGCGGCCGGGAGCCGGCCGCGTCCGCGATACCACGCTTGTTCGTTACTGCTGCTGCTGCGGGGGTGCCGGCTGCTGCATTTGCTTCTGGAGCTGTTGCATCTGCTCCTCGGGCGTCTGCTGCATCTGGCGCTGGATCTGCTGCGTGCGCGTGATGGACTGCTCCGGCGCCGGCACGGCGTCCGGCACGCGAGGCGTTTGCTGTACCTCGCCCGTCACCGCGTCCTGCAACACGATCCCGTTGCGATCTAGGGTGATGGCCGTTACGCGCTCCAGTTCCACGCGCGCTTTCTCGTAGGCCGACATCGAAGCCACGAGGTTCGACTCCGCCTCCGCGAGGTCGCGTTGCGCTTGCAGCACCAGATAGCTGGTCGAAGCGCCGAGCGCGTACTTCTTCTGTTCGGCCTCGAGGCTCTGCACCGCGAAGTCACGGGCGGCGCGCGAAGCTTCAATGCGCGCCCGGTTCTGCTGCACCGCATACGCGGCGTTGCGCACTTCGATTCCGATCTGGTTGATGAGCTGCTGGCGGCGCATCTCGGCCTGCCGGAACTCCAGCTCCGAACGCACCTGGTCGGCCTGCGCGGCCCGGTTGCGGATCGGGATGTTCAACTGGAGCGCGACGCCCTTGTCCGGAGCCGAGCTATTGAACAGGTTGCGGAACGCCGTGGAGTAACCCGTGGCCGACGGAACCTGCGACGGCTCGATACATCCAAACTGCGGGTTCGCCGGATCGCAGATGGCGCTCGGGTTGGTCGGGCCGGCGATGCTGGACGCGCCATAGAAGCCGATCAGGTCCAGCGACGGCAGCAGTGCGTTGCGGGCCGTGCGACGGTTCAGGTCGCGGTTCTTCAGGTCGATGTCCGACTGCTGAAGTTCAGGACGGTTCTGGAGCGCCTCGGCGATCAGGTCCTGCACGGGACGCACCTGCATTTCGGCCACGTTCAGCGTGTCGGTCGGGATCACCGGCGCCGCCGCCAGGCGGTTGTCCGCCAGGTTGCGGGTGATGGCGTTCTTCATCAGCAGCTGCTGGTACTGGAGGTTGGTCTGCGAGACGATCAGGTCCTGCGTGCTGGCGGCCACCTGGCTCTGCGCGCGCACGATCTCGATCGGAGCAAGCGTTCCGATCTCCACCTGCTTGCGGTTATCGGCCAGCGTGCGGTTCGCAAATTCCAGCGAACGCTCGCGCACCTTCATGTCTTCGTAAGCGTTGACCAGGTCCCAGTAGATGTTCTGGATCTGCGAGACCGTCTGGATGATCTGCTGGCGGAACGAAATGTCCGAAATCCGCTTGTTGTTCGACGCCTGGATGATGAAGCGGCGGTTGTTCTCCAGTCCGAAGCCGGAGAGCAGGTGCTGGCGCAAGGTCAGGCGGAAGTCCGAGCTCAACTGCGGGTTCAACGTGGTGCGCGTGGCGTTCGTTGTCTGCCGCGTGTTGTTGAAATCCAGCGTCATCGCCGTACCGGTCACCCAGCCCTGCGAGTAGCCGAAGTTCACCGAGCCGGTGTTGTTGACCAGCGTCGGGACTCCGCTGAAGACCGTGTTGGCCTGGGGAGACTTGGTGCGGTTGACGCCGAGGTTTCCGGTCAGCACCGGATCGAACGAGTCGATCGGAGCGCCCACGCCCGACGTGCTGAGCACGATGCCGCTGGCGCCCGTACCCGCGCCGCCTGCTCCCGCCGTCGTTCCACCGGCGCCGCCGCCGCTGGAACCCGTGACGCCCGTCCCAGAGCCGCCCGGAGTGCCGCTGACGATGCCGGTGTTGACGCCGCGGGTGCTCCCGCCAGAGCTGGCGCGGAGGATGTCCGTGTCGGCGATGTTCAGGTTATAGCGGGCAATCGCGATGTCGAGGTTGTTTTCGAGCGCGAGCGCGATCGCATCGCTCAGCGACAGGTAAATCGTGCCTTCGCGCATGATGTTCTCGATGCGCGGCGTGTTCTCGAAGTTCGGGGCCGCGACATCGCGCCCCATATACGGCATCGGAGTCCACCAGGCACGCGACTTCGAGTAGTCGAACCTCGGCG
>DASPLH010000024.1:0-14175 GCA_035627675.1 Clostridia bacterium | reverse complement strand
GTCGCGCAGCTGGACTGGAGGACGGACGTAGGTGACGGTGAAGCCGTACACGGCCACGACGACGAAGACGTGAACGAGCAGGGAGTCCATGACGCCGCGCTTCGGGAAGGGCTCGGGCACGAAAACGTCTCCCCAGAAGCGCGCCGGACGAGCCGTGATCGCCACCTTGGGTACGCGCCGCATCAGCAGCAGGTCAAAGAGGTTTCCGAAGAACTCGCGATGTCGCGGGGTCCATTGGACCAGCAAGCTAAGCGCGGCAGGCTCGGCCGCATTCAGCTCATCAAGCCGATGGGCCAGGGGGTCCGGAGCCGAGCTGCTGGCGGAGTACATCATCTCTTGCCGTGAAGTGCTTGGATTATAGCCGCTTGAAGCACGCGAGCTTTGCGAACGATCACCTTACTCCGCGAGTGTGCCGGCGTAGCCCGCTCGGCAGTGCTGAGAGGGCTAACTGTGCCTTGCACCTTCGCGTTTCTCGGGTGGCCGTCACACAGAGCTATACTGACGGCGATGCGGCTCCAATTCATTCTCGCCCTCGTACTGTCGTGTGTTGCGGTTTCCCTCGGACAACAATCGCCCGCCGTGCCTCCGGCTCCCGATGCTCCCAGCGCACCCGCGCAGCCTGCGGCTCCGGCCGATGACATTTCCGGCATGTACACCTTCCTGCGGGAAGGTGAGTTCGTGCAGGTGAACGTCGAGGACGGGGGACAGATCACCGGCTTCGTCTCGCGCTACGGCGACACGGACACCGACAAAGAGACGTTTCTCGATCAGTTCTTCAGCCGCGGTCAACTGAAAGGGGACGCGCTGGAGTTTGCGACCAAGCCCGTGCACGGCGTGTGGTTTGAGTTTGCGGGTTTGGTCTCGCGCGGACCGGGCAAGAGCCTGAGGGACGAAGGCTATCGTGTGATCAAGGGAAAACTCGTGCGTCACAAGCCGGGCAAGGATGATCGCGACGTAACGGAGTCAAGAGAGATCGAGATGAAGTCGTTTCCCGCGGACGAAGAAGAAGATCCGGAGAAGTAAGCTCCTGGCGTACGAAAGAAGGCCGCGCCCGCGCGGCCTTCTTTGCGTTGGAGCTACTTGTTGCGCAGATAGCTTTCGTCCGGAGGCCGCGTGTACTCGACGCTTCCTGTGCCGGGCTGTCCATACACGGGATTCGCGTTCGGATCGGAGCCTGTGCCGTGGGTCCCCGTCGCTTGTCCCTGCCAGTCGGCGCTTTGCGACTGCTTCGGTTCTGCCGGGGCTTGCGTCGCGCCGAAGTCGCCGGTGCGGAGATTGGATTCGTGGCGGCCAGTGTCAGCCGGTCCCTTGCCCTCCAGGCTGGACTTGAACTCGCGCAGCGCCAGTTCGATGTAGCCCTCCAGTCGTCCGCTCATGGCCCCGAAGATCGGCCGCAGCAGATGGAAGCCGGGCGCGTAGTTCATGTGCACATGGACCAGCGTGTCGTTTCCTATGGGAGAGAACGTCACCCGTCCGGAATGTTTGCTGCCGCTCACGGATTTCCACCCGATCGACTGGTTCGGAATCAGTTGTGTGACCTCGGCGTTCCACTCGAACTGGTTGCCCTCGATGTTGGCGCGCCAATGCGTGCGGTCGCCTTCGGTGCTCACCTGGGTGATGTAGGAGCAGTAGTCAGGAATGCGGTCGAACCTGTGCCATGCTTCGAAAACCTCGTTGACCGGACGCCCGATCTGCATGCTCTTTTCCAGGCGCACGATGCGGCTGCCGCCGCGCCCGACAACGCCGAAGGCCAGCAGCGCGCCTGCCGTGATCCCGGCTCCCGCCGCGAATCCGCTCCAGAAATCCGTCTGCCTCATCTCTCCTCCGCGTGATTACTGTTTCAACCTCTAGTTGGAACATGAGGAGCAAAGGGGAGTTGCATCCGGGCGGCATGCGACGCGCTCCGATACACTGGAAACGTGTTCCGGCTACGTCCATACCAGAAGGGTGACTTCGAGCAGCTGTTCAAGCTCGACCAGCAGTGCTTTCCGCCAACGATCGCGTACTCGCGGGCGGAGCTGTCGAGCTACATCGAGCGTAAGGCGGCGTTCACGATCGTCGCCGAGACCGAAGACAGGCGGGTGGCGGGTTTCGTGACCGCCGAGATGCACCCGAAAGGCTACGGGCACATCATCACCATCGACACGCGTCCGGAATACCGCAGGCAGAAGCTGGGAAGCTTGCTGATCGACGCCGCCGAACGGAAAGTGCGTGACCTCGACGGCTTCATGGTCGTGCTGGAAGTGGCGGTGGACAACAAGGGCGCGATCTCGTTCTACAAGCGCCACGGATACACGCTGCTGAAGACCCTGCCGCGGTACTACAACGGCCAGGTCGATGGGCTGTTCCTGACTAAACGCCTGTAGGGTGATGCCGGTCACACACCGGGGGTACACGCGGAGCTACAATATGCAGGTACTCCAATGTGGCTTTGGGTTTTATTTTCGCTGGGATTGTTGCACGGTGTGGGTCCTGACCACCTGGCCGCGATCACCGCTTACGGCGCCGCGGCAGGTCGCGACTTCCGGCGGGTGATCTACTTCGCCGTGCGGTTCGCCATCGGCCACGCGGCCGTGCTCGCCATAGCGGGCATCCTGGCGAAGGTCTCGACCGAACTGCTCCCGGAGCGAGTCACAGGGTTTTTCGAAGTGAGCGCCGGCGCGTTCCTGATGCTCACCGGTGTGGTCGCACTGTTGGGGCTGCTGACGGGCAAGATCAAGGTCCACTCGCACCACCATCACCACGACAACTCCGTGCACCACCACTTCCACCTGCACCTGTTCAAAGCGCGCGAACACAAGCCGAGCCAGCATCCGCACATGCACGGCGCCGGGGCACTGGCTCTGGGCGCATTCTTCGCCATCGGTGGAGCGCGGAGCGTGCTGACGATCGCTCCCATCGCGTTCGCCGAGACCTTCGCGCAGTCGCTGTTGAGGGTTGGGGTGTTCTGCCTCGGGATCGTTGCCGCCATGGTGCTGTATGGCTGGTTGACTCAGGTGGCGCTCACGTCGCTGGAGCGGTTCGCCGACGGAAGCCACAACCGGAGGATCATGCTGGCCTCAGCTTACGTGGTGGCGGTGTTCTGCATCGTGGCTGGCGGGATGGTTGTGAACGGGGCGGTTCACCTGTTCGCCTGATCGGTGGCTTCAAAAAAATAAAGAGGGCGTTGTGGCGCCCTCTTTTCCATTTGTCCCAGAGAGAACTTCGTCAGGCGGCATCTTTGTCGCGGTCGCTGCGGTCGTTGTCGACTTTGTCTGCGGCGTCGCGCCCGGCGTCCTTCACCTTGCCCCAGGTGTTCTGGACTTTTCCTTTGACCTGGTCCATGGTGCCTTCGGCCTGTGTCTCTTCGTCGCCGGTCCACTCGCCCGTCTGGCGCTTGATGCGGCCTTTCACGTCGTCGAGCTTGCCTTCCGCACGATCTTTATCCATCGTCTCCTCCTGTCGGGAACACTCGTGAAGCTTGCGCCCGCGTACCTGGCACGGGGCGGAAGCCGCGTCAGTTTCCTTGGCTGGCCCCGCTCGGAACCCGCCGGGGCTCAGCAGTTTGCTGCCGATGCCGGCGTCATCGCCTCTGATGGTTGGCTGGAGACTACAGTGCCGTTCTGCGTCCGGTGATCAGCTGGAACACCAGCGCAACGATCGCGAGCACTAGTAACAGGTGGATGAACCCACCCAAGGTGTAGCTGCTCACAACACCGATCAGCCACAACACGAGCAGAATCACGAACAGAGTCCAAAGCATATTGTTTTCCCCCCGGCCATTCATTTAGCGATGACGTTCACCACCCGAACGGTGTCGCTACATGATTTGGAATACGAGTCGCGCGGCACGGGTTGGCGGGAAATCGAGGGCTACGGCCCAGCAGCGGCAATCCTCGCGGAGGCCGCTGTGTTTTGCGCTCGAAACTCGAAACCCGAAACTTGAAACTTGAAACCTGATATTCAGAATCGGAAGACCAAGCCGGCCTGGGGAACAATGTTGTGCTGGCGTCCGGAGCCGGACGACACGCGCAGGTCGGGGTCTCCGGTGTAGAAGTCGCGAACCTCTCCGCGCACGCTGAAGAAGGGCGCGATCTTCATGTCGATGCCGCCCCCAAAATCCCACACCCCGACGTTGCTCGTGCGTCCGTCTTCGATGCCGCTGGTGACCTTGTAGCGCGCGAATCCTCCGCCGACGGCGATCCACGGCGATATCGGGAATTCGGGAGCGAACTTGAGTTTCAGTCCGGGCGTGACGAAGAGCGCCGAGTAGTTATCGCGGCTTGGGAGGTCGGTCACGCTCTCGGGCGCGACAACCACGGGCACCTCGAAGTACAGCCCTGCGAGCGGGACGTAGAAGATGCGTCCGGCATAGTAGCCGCCCACCGCAAAGCTGGCGTCGCTGTCGTACGCGTTGTTCCGGGGGAAGTTCGCGCCGCCGGTGATGGCCAATTCGTGGCTCTGGCCGAAGGCGCTGACCGAAGTAAGCAGCAGGATCAGGAAGAAAGCACCGCGTCGAACTGTTTTCACTCAAACTCCTTAACGTCAGGTCCGTAGGCCCAGGACCGCGAAGTCAGACCTCGCGGTTTCAGATGTTTCCAAGTCTGCTCCCGTTGTCGGCAATTGGCGGCCACGTCAGGACACGTATTCTTGCTGGCACCCCCGGGGTCGGTTACAATCCCGCGCTTCGGGGTGTCATCGGTCCGGCGCGTCGGCTACTTTCTGTATGCGGGACCGCATGTGCTCCGGCACTCGTGCGCTAAACTCAAGCTTTTCAGCAATTTCGCCGTTCTGCATCTTCGTTGGGGTGCGAATCATCCAAAGTTGAGTACGATTGACTCAAGGAGTTATATGGCTAATGAAACGCGCAATGTAGAACGCACCGAGCCGGAAAGCCGGAACGGCGCAGAGGCGCGTACCCTGCCGGTCCTGCCGGTAAGGGACACAGTCCTTTTCCCGCATGCAGTGCTACCGCTGACGGTTGGACGCGAGAGTTCGGTTCAGCTGATCAACTCTCTCGGGGACGACAAGACGATTGTTGTGGTGGCGCAGCGCGAGGCCCGGGTTGATGCCCCGCAGCCGACTGACCTCTACGCGGTGGGTACGGTGGCGGTCGTGCACAAGGTCGTAAAGATGCCGAACCAGAGCCTGTTCGTCTTTGCGGAAGGACTGGAGCGGGTTCGAGTCGAGGAGTACACGCAGCTTCAGCCCTTCATGAGGGCCGGCGTCCGAAACATTGCCGACGTGGCTACGCCGCAGGGCTCCGAGACGGAAGCGCTGATGCGCAACATCCTGACCCTGTTCCAGCAGATCGTGGCGGGCTCGCCGACCCTTTCGGACGAACTCTCGACGGTGGCGATGAACATCGAAGAGCCGGGCCGGCTGGTGGACTTCATCGCCTCGTCGCTGCCTTCGCTCTCCACGCGCGACAAGCAGGATGTACTGGAAACGCCTGATGTGCGCGTGCGGCTGGACAAGATCAACCAGCACCTCGCCAAGGAACTCGAGGTTCAGCAGCTTCGCAACAAGATCCAGAGCGAGGTGCAGGACCGCGTGCAGCAGACGCAGCGCGAATACTACCTGCGCGAGCAGCTCAAGGCCATCCAGAAGGAACTTGGCGAGCAGGACGACACCACTCGCGACGCCGAGGACTTCAAAGAGAAAATCGAGCAGAGCGGAATGCCGGACGAAGTGAAGAAGGAGGCCAACAAGGAGCTTCAGCGCCTTCAGCGCATGTCTCCGATGGCGGCCGACTACGGCGTGACGCGCAACTACCTCGAGTGGCTGACGGTGCTGCCGTGGGCGAAGTCCACCGGCGGCGACGTGGACATCAACCGCGCCAAGGAAGTGTTGGACGAGGACCACTACGACCTGAAGAAGGTGAAGGAACGCATCCTCGACTACCTCTCGGTGCGCCGCTTGAACCCAAAGATGAAAGGCCCGATCCTCTGCTTCTTCGGACCTCCGGGCGTGGGCAAGACGTCGCTGGGCAAGTCGATCGCGCGGTCGCTGGGACGCAAGTTCGTGCGCCTCTCGCTCGGCGGCGTTCACGACGAGGCCGAGATCCGCGGTCATCGCCGTACTTACATTGGCGCGCTGCCGGGGCAGATCATTCAGGGCATCCGGCGGGCAGAGACGAACGACCCGGTGTTCATGCTCGACGAAATCGACAAGGTGGGACGCGATTTCCGCGGCGATCCGTCATCGGCGCTGCTCGAGGCGCTGGACCCGGAACAGAACAACTCGTTCCGCGACAACTATCTCGACGTGCCGTTCGACTTGTCGAAGGTGCTGTTCATTACGACCGCAAACCAGCTTGACACGATTCCGGACCCGCTGCGCGACCGCATGGAGATCATTGATCTTCATGGATATACGGAAGAGGACAAGGCGCACATCACGTTCCAGTACCTGATTCGGCGGCAGACCGAGGAGAACGGAATCCAGCCGGACCAGATCGAGTTCACCGACGAGAGTGTGCGGTTCATTATTCGCCACTACACGCGCGAAGCCGGTGTTCGCGGCCTGGAACGGCAGATCGGCACGATCTGCCGCAAGCAGGCGCGCCGCATCGCCGAAGGCAAGACGGAAAAGCTTGTAGTGACGAAGGAAGTCGTGCAGGAGATGCTCGGCGGGATCAAGATCCGCGTCGATACCGAAATCGCAGAGCGCACGAAGCGTTCCGGCGTGGTGGTGGGCCTGGCGTGGACTCCGACGGGCGGCGACATCCTTTTCATCGAAGCGATGAAGATGAAAGGGAAGGGCGAGTTCAAGATCACGGGACAGATCCAGGACGTGATGCGCGAGTCCATGCAGGCGGCCTACAGTTGGGTGCGCGCCAATGCCGTCAAGCTCGGAATCGACGAGGACTTCTTCACCAAGTACGACCTGCACATACACGTGCCGGCCGGAGCCATCCCGAAGGACGGTCCTTCGGCGGGCGTGACGATCGTGACAGCGCTGGTTTCGTTGCTCAGCGATCGAGTGGTGCGTCCGAAGCTGGCCATGACCGGAGAGATCACGCTGAGCGGAAACGTGCTGGCCATCGGCGGAGTGAAGGAGAAGTTCCTGGCGGCCAAGCGCGCGGGAGTGACCGACGTCGTTCTCCCGGCGGATAACCGTCAGAACGCCGAGGAAGACTTGATGCCCGAACAACTGGAAGGCATGACGCTGCACTACGCCAATACGATCGACGAGGTGCTGGCCATTGCTCTTCCGGGGATCACGGCAGACGAGAAGCTGGGAGACAAGACTCCCGAGCCAGCCACGGTCTAAGCACAAACGATTCATCAGCCCCGGCCACTTCGGCCGGGGTTTTGCTTTGCGTTCTATCGCCGCTGGCGCACGGAGGCCTCGACCGGTGTGCGAACTTGGCAGCGAAAGTGGGGCACGTCCGTGGAAGGGCATCCCCGTTTCATCAACTCACATCTCTGTGTTGGCCAGGCTGACGAAAGGACGCTGCCATGAAGAAGCACTTTCTCGTCGCCGCTTCGTTCTTGCTCTTGTTCTTCGCCGTTGGCGCCACCCAACCGGCGTTCTCGCTGCAACAGCGGCAGCGTGTCACCGTGACCGAGAAGCGCGTTCCGGCGCAGGCCGCCACTGCTCCCGAGCCGGTTTCGCAACAGGCGGCCGCTCCGGCGCCTGCTCAACCGCAGAGCCCATCGATGTACGAACGCGGCAAGGGCGCGTTCGACCGCATGATCGGTTTCATCCCGGATTTCATTGGCGGACTGCTGATCCTTGTCATCGGCTGGATCATCGCGTCGAGTCTCCGGAGCTTGGCTCGCAACCTGTTACCGCGTTCCGGAGTCGATGATTTCCTGCGCCGGCGGGGGCTCATTCGCGACCAGGAAGAGCGCATCCCCGTCACCGGGCCGGGCTCGGAGGTGCGACAGCGCGCCGATTTCCACGAATCGTACCCATTCGCGGACCGCGGGCCGCACTATCCTGCGTCGGATTTTCTCGCCGGCGCGATCTACTGGCTCGTGCTGCTGATGACGTTCGCCCAGGTGGCTCGCGCTTGGCGGCTGGAGACGGTTGCCAACGGGCTCGCGCGGGTCGTGGCCTACGTTCCGCACGTGATTGCGGCTGCGTTGATCTTCGGGGTGTCGCTGGTCATTGCCGACTGGGTGCGCGATCGCGTGGTCGGTCCGGCATCGGGCGCGCGCTCTGAACTGGTGGGCGGAGGCGTGAAGGCCGTCATCCTCACCTTCGGCGGCTTCCTCGCCTTGCGCGAACTCCAGATTGCGCCGGACATCGTGAGGATTGCGTTCACGCTGGTGTTGGGCGCCATCGCCGTGGCCGTAGCCCTGGCCTTTGGCCTCGGCGGGCGCAGCGCGGTGGAGCAGATGACGACCGAGATGTACGAGCGCGGCCGGGCCAGGGGGGAACGCTACCGGGACGCCGCGTAAGTGCAAACGGATCCCCACGTTTGCTTCGCGGACGTGGGGCACCCTGCGCCGCTTGCAGGGGCTTTCGGCGGCAGGTCAGGTCGGGTTGCACGTTCGACTGTGAGCTGGATCACAGAACCTTGGCCTGCCGCTGAAATAAAACACAGAACGCACCGGCCCCCGGCAACCGATTCCAGAACATTTGAGGTAACACCCCAGAATGGCTGTTCTCCAGTTCTGCACCACATCCTGCGAAGAAGAGGAAGAAATCACTTCCAGGAGTGCTGCCGGGAGTGAAGTCGCATTCGCTTATGGCGTATCGTCGGTCGCTCCCGGGGTCGTCAACGTCCTTTGCGTTGGCTGCGGGCTCGTAGTGGGACACTCGCCCAGCGGCCGTACCACCAGCGTCCTCGAACGCGGCCATCAGTGCGCGTCCCGGGCGGCAACCAGTTCCGCGAAAAGGCTCCGTGATGAGCCGGCCGCGATTTTTGCCCGGCCGGTGCCGGAACTGCTCTAGAACGTCGCTCTACCTCAACCCTGTCGGCGCGCTACACTGTCGTGGTGGAAGTCAAAGTAGTTTTCCTGGGCATGTTGAAAGATCTGGCGGGCAACTCCGGGAGCGTGGAACTCCCGGAGGGATCCACCGCCGCCGATCTGTGGGCGCGGCTGAAACAGCAAACGCCCTCGCTGGCACGTTTCGAGCGCGCGGTGGCCATCGCCGTCAACCAGGAGTACGCCGAGCGCGAGCGCGTGCTGAACCACGGCGACGAAGTGGCGTTGCTGCCGCCGGTGAGTGGAGGCCTGCCCGGCGAGGCCGTGGCCGGGGCGGAGCTGCCGCTCGAAAGCGCCCACGCGCGACTGCAACGCGAGCCGATCGACTCACAAGCCGTGACTGAAGGCATCAAGCAGGGTTCCGACGGGGCGCTGTGCGTGTTCGATGGCGTCGTGCGCGACAACACCCGCGGACGCCGCACTTTGTACCTGGAATACGACGGGTACGCGAAGATGGCCGCGGCCGAGATGGAGAAACTCGCGGTCGAGGCGCTCAGCAGGTTTGCCGTGCGCGACGTCCGCATCGTTCATCGCGTCGGCTGTCTCCAGATTGGCGAGACCAGCGTGCTGATCGCGGTAGCGTCGGCGCACCGCGGAGCAGCTTTCGATGCGTGCCGCTTCGTCATCGACACGCTGAAGAAGACCGTGCCGATCTGGAAGAAAGAGTTCTTCGAGGATGGAGCCGTGTGGGCCGACGGTGAACCGTTCCCTCCGGAAATCCAGACCCTTTGAGCACAACCCGCGCTCACGCCCCGTGTTTACCCCTACGGCATCTATAATCGGCTCGCGAATGTCCCACACCTCCCGGCTATTGATTTGTGTTCTCCTCCTGTGCGCCGTCTGCCGCGCGCAGACAAGCCCTGCCGGGCCGCAAGCTGCGCCGCAGGAGACCGATGCGGGCACGACCATCAAGGTCAACGTGAAGCTCGTGAACGTGTTCGCCACGGTGACCGACCAGAATGGCGCCCCGGTCGCGGGACTCACGAAGGAGCATTTCAGGGTTTTCGAAGACGACGCTCCGCAGCAGATCGCGGTATTTGAGCGCGAGTCGGGGTTGCCGCTCTCGGTGGTGATGGCCATCGACGCAAGCCTGAGCACGAAGAAGGATCTGCCGCTGGAGCTTGAGTCCGCGCGGCGGTTTGCGCGAACGATCCTGCGGCCCATCGACGGCATGTCGATCGTGCAGTTCAACGAGATCGTCGACGAACTCCAGCCGTTCACCTCCGACCAGAGGCGGATCGAGCGTGCGATCTCGCGCGTGCGGGTCGGTGCGTCCACCGCGTTGTACGACGCGATTTATCTCGGGGCGCACGCGCTGGTCCCGCGGCAAGGACGCAAGGTCATCGTCGTGATCACCGACGGCGGCGACACGGCAAGCCGCACCGGTTACCAGGAGGCGCTTCGCTCGGCGCAGACTTCGGAGGCGATCATTTACGCCGTGATCATGGTGCCGATTGAGGCCAGCGCCGGCCGCGATACCGGCGGCGAACACGCGTTGATCCAGATGTCGAAGGACACGGGCGGCAAGCACTACTACGCAAAATCCATCCAGCAGCTTGATCACGCCTTTCGCCAGATCAGCGAAGAGCTTCGGACGCAGTACCTGATCGGCTACTACCCGCCCAAGAAGGCCGCCGGCGACTTCCGCCGCATCCGGTTGGAAGTTGCCAGTCCGGACGGCAGCCAACGCACGGCGCGCTACCGTGCCGGGTATTTCACCAGCAAGCTGGAGTAGTTGTCAGTTCCCGGTTCTCAGTTCTCAAACAAATCACTGGGAACCGAGAAGCGACAACTGAGAACCGCAACGCGCTAGAATGGCTCATGCCGTATCGCGCGCCGCAGTCCCCCCTGACCAGCAAGAAAGGCAAGACGCCTCCGCCGGAAGAGACGTTCGAAGAGTCGTCGTATCTCAAGTGGCTTGGTGAAAAGCAGAAGCCTGTCAGCGTGAAGCTGATGGACGGCGAGATCGTCCGCGGCTGGATCGAGTACTACGACAAGCACATGATCCGCCTGACGCGCGAGGGCGCGCCGAACCTCTTCATCTTCAAGCACGAGATCATGTACATCGCGGAAGGCGCGTTGAAAGACGCGAAACCGAAGCGTCCGCGCACGGTGCGCGTCGCCGCCGCGGCAGCCGGCGATCCGGGCGCATCGCTGCAAGCCGCGTCAGTAGAACCACAGCCGGAGCCGGCGGAGCCTCTACCGGCCGGCGCCGAATCCGAACCGCAGGACCGGGCGAAATCTTGACCGCGAGCGCAGAATCGCAGTTCCTACCGCAAATCACCAGCATTGCCCGCGAAGCGGGCGCGATGTTGGCGCAGTACTTCGAGCGACGGATCGGCTTCGAGTACAAGGGCGACGTTGACCTCGTCACGGAAGCGGACCGCTCGGCCGAGAAACTGATCGTCTCGCGGCTGCGCCACCTGTGGCCGGACCACGAGATTGTTGGCGAAGAAGGAACGCGGCAGAATACGGGGCTGAGCGACTTCCGCTGGTTCGTCGATCCGCTCGATGGGACAACGAACTTCGCGCACGGATACCCGGTGTTCTGCGTGTCGATCGGCATGGAGTACAAGGGCGAACTGACGGCGGGCGTGATCTTCGACCCGACGCGCAACGAGATGTTCGCCGCCGAGCGGGGACGGGGCGCGACCCTGAACGGACGCAAGATCGCCGTGTCGTCCACCCGGACCATCAGCGAAGCGATCCTCGCGACCGGATTCCCCAGCTTCAAGCGTCACAAGAACCCGAACATTCACTTCTACCACCAGCTCACGCTGCGCTCGCACGGCATTCGCCGCGCGGGTTCGGCGGCGCTCGATCTTGCGTACGTCGCGGCTGGCCGCTACGACGGGTTCTGGGAATTCAACCTGAATCCCTGGGACACTTCGGCCGGGGTGCTGCTCGTGCGCGAGGCCGGAGGCAGCGTCACGCGTTTCGATGAGACGCCGTTCAGGATCGACAGCAGGGAAGTGCTGGCCTCGAACACGCTCCTCCATCGCGAACTGATCGAGAACTTCGCAGAGATATTCTCCGGGCGCGGTCTTGAAGAGATCCCCAGCGCGGTGAACTACGCCAAGCAGCGGGAAAAATGAGAATGTGAAGGGTGAAGCGTGAAGTGCCGGTACCGGCGCGGCTTCGTGACTTCGTGACTTCATGCTTCCCACATTAGCTTTGCAAATGTGGCCCCCCGGCGTGTGGCTGCTCACAATTCGTTCCTGCGACCGTCCAAGCGATGGTCATTCTCCCGGGGAACGATGCCGAGAAACCATTGCATCCTGTCAATTTTGCTGTGTGTAACTGCGTTCGCGGCGCATGGCTGGCCGCGCACGGTGGAGAGGACGCGCGCCCTCTCCAATTTTTCCATTCCGCTGCTGAGTGCAGCTCCAAGTCTCAAGGACTTCGAGGGCATGGAACCGCTGACGCCTCTGGCCCGGTCCATGTTTCGGACCGATGCCTTCGTGCAGCGCTCGCCTTACGAAGGCGCGAAGGCTTCGCAGCGCACGGAAGTGTACGTCGGCTACACGGCGCAGAACCTCTACGTGGTCTTCCTCTGCTTCGACTCGGATCCCAGCGGCATACGCGCTCATCTCAACCGCCGCGAGGACATCAATAGCGATGACCAGGCCGGTTTCTTTCTCGACTCGTTCCTCGACCGGCAGCACGCATACACGTTCTACGTGAACCCGATCGGCGTGCAGCAGGACGGCACCTTCAGCGAAGGCGGCGAGCCGGACCTCTCGTTCGATACCTTGTGGAACTCGGAGGCGCACCGCACGGATCGCGGCTATGTCGCATGGTTCGAGATTCCCTTCAAGTCGATCCGTTTTCCGAAGGCCGCGGCGCAGCGGTGGGGAATCTTCTTCGAACGCGATATTCCGAGAAACAACGAAGCGGTGTTCTTCCCGCAGATCAGCACCCGGCAGCAGGGACTGCTTACCCAGGAAGCCACGATGAGCGGCATCGAGCGCATCTCGCCGCCACGCAATCTCCAGTTCATTCCTTATGGGTCGTTCCGTGCCTTTCGCGGGTTGGATGAGAGGGACCCGGCGGCTGCGCGATTCTCAAGCCGCACGGCGGAGGTGCGCGGCGGTCTGGATGCAAAAGCCGTGCTGCGCGACAGCCTTGTCCTGGATTTAACCGCAAATCCCGACTTCTCCCAGGTGGAATCGGACGAACCCCAGACAACGGTGAACCAGCGGTTCGAGGTCTTCTTCCCCGAGAAGCGTCCTTTCTTCCTGGAGAACGCCGGGTACTTCGAGACCCCGATCAACACGGTGTTCACGCGCCGCATCCTCGACCCGACCTTCGGATTGCGGCTGACAGGCAAGATGGGGCCGTGGGCAATCGGCACGCTGGTAACCGACGATCGCTCTCCGGGAAAGAGCGTTACGGAAGCTGACCCACTCAGTGGCCGTCGGGCCTACTACGGCATCGTGCGCGTGAGCCGCGACCTGGGACAATCGGCGCGCGTGGGCTTCATCTACACCGATCGTGAACTCGAAACGGTTGCGGACACGGCGTGTGGCGTGACGAGGTGCCTGGCGACGTTCAACCGTGTCGGCGGGTTCGACTTCCAGTTCAAGCCGGGCAAGAAGTGGATGATGCGGGGACAGGCGCTGGCGAGTTCGACCAGGTACAGCGACGGCACGCGCGAGGCGGGGCCTACGTACGAACTGTACGCGGAGAGAAGGGACACGAATGCGGATTTCAACACGCTGTACCAGGACACGGCGCCGGGATTCGAAACCTTGACGGGTTTCTTCCGCCGTCCGGATGTGCGGCGCTGGAGCAACTATGGGCAGTACCGCCTCAGGCCGAAGAACGACAAAGGCCTGATCTGGCACGGGCCGAGCATCACCACGATCAACCTGTGGGACCACTCGGGATTGCGCATCGACTACTACGCGAACGTGAACTACAAGTTCATGTTCAAGCGGCAGACGTCGTTTGGAGCGTTCGGGAACCTCGGGCACGAGCGGTTGCGGCCTTCGGATTACGCATCGCTCCCGGCGAACCGGGATTACGGGCATCATCAGCGCGGGTTCTTCTTCGACGTGGGGTATTGGGACTGGCTGTCGGTGAACGCCGAAGCGTACTGGGGCACGGAGACGAATTATGCGCCTCGCACGGGTGCGCCGCTGCCGGCCAAAGCCAACACCGTCGAGGCTGGGTTTACCGTGCGTCCGAAGAGCGGCCTTACGGTCCAGAACACATACCTGCTCAGCAGGCTGCGCGACTTCCACACGAACGA
>DASPLH010000023.1:0-5032 GCA_035627675.1 Clostridia bacterium | reverse complement strand
AGCTTTTTCTCGTCGAGGTACTTCACTACCTTGCCTACGTCCTGTGCGCGCTCGCGCGTGGTGATCAGCAGGGCGTCGCCCGAATCGACGACGACGAGGTTCTCCACGCCCACGGCGGCGATGAACTTGCCGGGCGCATGCAGGTAATTCCCGTGAGCGTCCAGCGTATACGATTGCGCGGCCTCGATCACGTTGTCCCGGTGCTTGCGCTGCGCGATGCGGTGATCGTAGTGCGCGGTCCAGGAGCCGAGATCGTTCCACCCGAAGTTGGCCGGGATGCAGTAGATGTTGGAGCCCTGCTCCCCGCGCGCCGAACGCGGCTCCAACAGCGCGTAGTCGACGCTGATGTTCTCGACCCTGGGATAGAGCTTCTCCAACGTGCTTTCAAACCTGCGTGTGCCGTAGGTGGACGCGATCTCTTCCAGTATCTTCGCCGTTTTGGGCAGGTACTCGCCGATGGCGGCGGCGAGCGTCGAGGCCGCCCAGATGAACATGCCGCTGTTCCAGTAGTAATTGCCTGCGGCCACGAATTCGCGGGCACGGTCGAGGTCGGGCTTCTCGGTGAAGCGGCGCACGCGCATCACTCCGTCGCCGGAGTCGGCGCCGGTCTCGATGTAGCCGTAGCCGGTTTCAGGACGCGTGGGCTGCACGCCCATGACGACGATGTTTTCGCCCGAGTTGGCGATTTCGATGGCCTTGGCGAGATCGCGGCGGAAGCGCTTCTCATCCTCGATCACCTGGTCGGATGGGAACAGCCCGAGGATGGCGTCGGGATCGCTGCGCAGCAGGATGAACGCGGCGAGCCCGATGGCGGGGGCGGTGTTGCGCCCCGCGGGCTCGGCGAGAATCTGTTTCTTCTGCAACGAGCGAAGCTGCCTGGCGATGTTGTCGCGAAGATCGCTGTTGGTGATGACCCAGAAGTTCTTCTCCGGCGCAGCGGCCGTGAGGCGCGCAACCGTTTCCTGGATCATGGACTGCTTGCTGTTGAGCGGCAGCAACTGCTTGGCTGTCCGCTTGCGGCTGAGCGGCCAGAACCGCGTGCCGCGTCCGCCGGCGAGAACAACGGGATAGAACTGCGGTTTGCTTGCTCGTCCCACTTTGCTTTCCGTTACTCGTTGGTAGTGACGCCCGTCGAGGGCATGGTGGTCGCCGGTGGCGCCAGTTTCTCGGCCGGAACCCGCATCCGCAGGAACTCCACCGACCACTGCGGCCGAACCGTGAACTGGCGAACCGTGGCCGGGATGACGATGGCCTCGCCGCGATTGAAAACTACCGGCTGCATGCCCTCGCTCTCGATGACGGCGGCTCCGTCGGCGGAAACCAGTATGTGCGCGGAACTCGGGCCGGGATCGGCCGTGAGCGTCATGGGTTCGGTGGCGGTGAAACGCTCGACGACGAAAGGCGACGACGCGACCAGCAGTTGGTGTCCATCAATGGTCTGCGCCGGGACCTTGCCGGCGCGCGTCACCTCGCGCATGGCTTGCAAGCCTTGTTCAACGTGGAGCTCGCGCGGGCGTCCGTAGTCGTAGAGGCGGTAGGTCGTGTCGGAGTTCTGCTGCGTCTCGATCAGGATCGAGTTCGGCCCGATGGCGTGAACCGTCCCGGCGTCGACGTAGAGCATGTCTCCGGTCTGCACGTCGATCCAGTTCAACAACTGCTCGGCGCGGGTCTCCTCGATGGCCCGCTTGAACTCCTCTCGGGTCACGCCGGGCTTCACGCCAAGTCCGACCTGCGCTCCGGCGACGGCGCGCGCAACATACCAGCACTCGGTCTTGCCGTTGGGAAGGCCGAGTTTTTGCGCTCCTTCATCGTCGGGGTGAACCTGCACAGAGAGCTTTTCGCGCGGAAACAGGAACTTGATCAGCAGCGGGAAGCGATCTTTGGGTTCAGTGGCGGTGCCTACGAGTTGGTCGCCGAACTGCCGGCACAGGTCGCCGAGCGAGCGTCCGCTGAGCGGGCCGTTGGCTACCTTGCACTCGTCGCCGGTCAGCCAGACCTCACCGATCGGCTCTTTGCCGACCACGCGTGTGTAGATGGGACGCAAATCGCGCGTGCCCCAGACGCGCTCGCGGAACTCCGGTATCAGTAGAAACGGATATAGATCAGCCATCAGGGAAAACTCGATTCACACTGCTTGATGAAGCGGCTGCGCGCCTGCGAGCGGGCCACCCTGGCCGGCCCACCGCATGCGAAGCGGCAACGCTGCGCGGTTCGGCGCGTCGTCTCACACTTGCGAGCACGCGTTGCGGGTCCCGCCTCGAAGTGAAGGCGCAAGGAACTCAACGAGCGCAGCTCCTCGTTATTAGACTACAGCAGCCACTCAGATGTTGCCGAGCATCGCGCCGGAGGCGGCCCGTTAAAGAGCTTCCAGGAACCGCTTCAGGCGGTCGAGACCGCGATCGATCTCTCCTGCCGAGGTCGCGTAGGACATGCGGATGTGCTCGGTCGTGCCGAAGGCTTCACCCGGAATGGCGACGACATGGCCCTCGTGCAGCAGTTTGCGGGCGAGATCTGCGGATGTCCTGAGGCCGCTGCGTCCCAGGTAGCGCTTCACGTTCGGGTACACGTAGAACGCCCCCTCGGGCTTGTGGCAGGCCAGCCCGAAACTGCCGAGTCCGGCAAGCATGCGGCCGCGAAGCCCAATGTAGTCGGCGCGCATGTCGGCCACGCACTGCTGCGACTGGCTGAGCGCGGCTACCGCGGCTTTCTGCACGATCGAGGTCGGGTTCGACGTCGATTGGCTCTGGAGCTTTTGAATCTGCCTGGCCAACGCTGCCGGAGCGAGTGCATACCCGAGTCGCCAGCCGGTCATCGAGTAGGTCTTCGACAGCGAGCCGACGATGACGAGGTTGTCCTTGTGCCGGGTGAGCGAGCCCGCCGAGAACTGCTCGGCCGTGTAGTTGAGGTAAACGTAGCACTCGTCGCTGACGACCCAGATGCCGCGGTCGGCGGCCATCTCGACGATGGCCTTCATCTCCTTCGGAGCGATCACCGCGCCGGAGGGATTGTTCGGCGAGTTGAGCAGGATGACCTTGGTTCGCGGCGTGATCGCCTGCTCGATCATGGCGGCCGTCAACTGGAAGCCGCGCGACTCCTCGGTATCGACGAAGACCGGGACGCCGCCGCCGTACTGCACGATGTCCTTGAACGATACCCAGTACGGAACGGGGATGATGACCTCGTCGCCCTGCTCGACCAGCACCTGGAAGGTGTTGAAGAGAGCGTGCTTGCCCCCGGCGGACGCTATGACCTCATCGCGCGCGTAGTCGGAGCCGAAATCGGCCTTGTGGCGCGCGCGGATGGCGTCGCGCAGCTCGGCCGTTCCGGCCACTGCCGTGTACTTGGTGAAGTTGTTGCGGATGGCGTCGATGGCGGCGTCTTTGATGTGTTGCGGAGTGGCGAAGTGCGGCTCGCCTGCTCCGAAGTCCACCAGGTCCACGCCGGAGGATCGCAATTGCTCGGCTTCGTTGACAATGGCGAGCGTGGCGGAGATCTCGATGCGCTGGATTCGGGCGGTGAAAGCGGAGGCAGAACCGACCGGGGTTACAGACATAGGCGATTATCTCCCGTTCTCGGCCAAAGCACTCGGACGCTGCTGCGGAAATTTCTCCCTCAGCCGCCGCTCAATGGAGTCCGGCACAAGCCCCTGCATGGACCCGCCAAGCTGCGCGATCTCGCGGACCAGGCGCGAGCTGAGGTAGGAGTACGCCTCGGCGGGCATCATGAAGATGGTCTCCAGCCGCGGGTCGAGCTTGCGGTTCATCCAGGCCATCTGGAGCTCGTACTCGTAGTCACTGACGGCGCGAATTCCACGCAGCACGGCCTGTGCGCCCTGCCCGGCGGCGTAGTCCACCAGCAGCCCCTCGAACGAGTCCACCCGCACGTTGGGGTACTTGGACGTGTTCTCGCGAAGCATTTCGATGCGCTCTTCAAGGGTGAACATCGGCGTCTTCTCGGAATTGCGGAGAAGGGCCACGATGAGCTGATCGAACATCTTGGCGCCGCGATGGATCAGGTCGAGGTGACCGTTGGTCGGAGGATCGAACGTACCTGGATAGATGACGGTGACGCGATTCAAAAGGAGCTTCCCGTCCAGCAGAGATGACCCGAGATTGTATGCCCCGGAAAGGGTCGAATCAACAGATTGGGACCAGAGGAGCCTGGAACCGCTGCCGCCGGCCGGTTGCGCGCAGGCGGCATGCGGCGCTCATTCGTCGTCCAACTACTGACCGAAACAACGATAGGAGGACTACTGGATGGCTCTGGATAACCTGACCTACAACATCATCACCGTCTTACACGAGAAGTCGAAGGGCCTGGAAGCGTACGACAAGTACCTGAAAGACGCACAGGGCAACAACGAAGTACGGCAGATCTTCGAAGAGATCCGCCGCAGCGACGAGCAGCACATCGACCGGCTGCGCACAGCGCTTATGAGCAACCTGGGCCAAGGGCAAAGGGCTGCGTAGTCACTCCACCAGAGGAAAACCAAAAGGCAGAGACGCTGAGGGTCTCTGCCTTTACGCTTGTATGCTCGCGGGCGGGGACGCCCGCGCTACACCCCACCTTGCTTCGCGGGCGGGACGCCCGCGCTACACGTTCTGCGGCTTTAGCGGTCCGGCGAAGGATCCTGAAGCCCCAGGGCTCGAGATGGAAGGCCGCTGCAGTTGGAGCCGGCTTCGGTTTCCCGACGTCATTCTTCAAATCGGGCGTGACGTCGGTCCAGCCATCAGGAACGATGCTGGGCAGGATGGTGCTGACGGTTGCTCCGGCGGTGTTGATGACCACCAGCACTTCCTCACCACCCGCGCGACGCACAAACGACAGGACAGTTTTGTCCTCGGAGTTGTTCACCCACTCCAGCGTCCCGCGACGCAGGGCCGTGCTCGCTTTGCGAAGGGCAATCATCTGCCGGAAGAAGCGCGGGTGATGCGGACGCCGCTCGGCGATGTTCCATGTGATCGGCACGCGCTCGAAGAGCGCGGGAGCGCCGCTCTCGGCCGTGTCGCCAACCTCCTGACCGTTGTAAACC
>DASPLH010000022.1:0-11153 GCA_035627675.1 Clostridia bacterium | reverse complement strand
AAGTCGGCAGGGATCTTCAAACGTCCCTTGTCATCGACCCGAGTTGGACAATTGCCGCGAAACATTGTTTTTGTCCGGTCAAACCGCCCGGGCGCTCGCGGCAGCCGCATAGGAGGTAGGACCTGGAACCATCGAAGTGGTTGGGGTTAGTTGATTCGGCTTAGCTGTGAATACCAGGTTTCCACTAGCCACCACTTTCAACCACTTTGGACCACATCCTACGCCTAAACGGTTGCGTGTCAACAGATTTTTTGCTGGACGGCGTGTCTGCCCGCCTGTCGCAATCTGAGACACAGCAGCTTGTGGGACTCCCAAGCCTCTCCCCAAGCAGTAGAGTTAACCAGAGTGGTTCCCCTCAGGACCGGAGGGCCGGCGAGCGGCCTATTTCCAAGCAGAGCAGTGGCTTGCGGCGAATCTCTCGAGCGTGCCCCGGGCGTGGGATCTGCTTCAGGGCTGCCATTGGGCATGGAACACCGCGCCGGGGACATTGCCGGCTACGGGGTTCCCAACTGAGCGGTGGGAGAAAGTGGATCGATTTCGGCTGGTCAGACCGTGGCGAACTTAGGCGGCCTCGGTCCTCGGCACTTCCTCGTCGGAGCCGGTGGCGCTGGCGGCGTTGGGAGCCGGCACCGCCTCCTGCCGTCCTACGCTGAAGTAGCTGAACCCGGCCCGCTCCATCTCGGCCCTCGAATATAGATTGCGGCCGTCGATGACGATGGGGTGTTTCAGCAGTTTCCTCAGGCGCTCCAAGTCGAGGGAAGCGAACTCCTCCCAGTCGGTGAGGACGAGCAGCGCATCCGCGTCCTTCGCCGCTTCGTACGAACTCTCGGCGAAGGCGACGGACTCGTCGGCGAACTCCTGCCTGGCGCGCTCCATGGCAGCCGGGTCGTACGCAACGATGTCGCAACGCTCGCGGAGCAGCATGCGCACCATTGCGATCGCGGGCGACTCGCGGATGTCGTCCGTGCCGCCTTTGAAGGCCAGCCCGAGCACGGCAAGGCGCTTCCCTTTCAGGGTCCACAGCGCGCTGCGAACCTTGCGCAGGAACGCATGCCGCTGCGCCTCGTTGATGCGCATGACCTCTTCCAGCAGGCGGAAGTCGTAGCCGCAGTCGCGCGCGACGAAACGGAATGCGCTGAGGTCTTTGGGGAAGCACGAGCCTCCGTAGCCGATGCCCGGCTTGAGGAAGCGCGGGCCGATGCGCTGATCGCTACCCATTCCCTCGCAGACTTCCTGCACGTCGGCGCCGACGCACTCGCAGATATTTGCGACCGCGTTGATGAACGACACCTTCATGGCGAGGAATGCATTCGACGAATGCTTGATGATCTCGGCGCTGCGAGCGGTCGTGCACACCGTGCGCGACGGCAGCAGCGCGCAGTCCGGCACGGGGATGGCGTTCTTGCTGCGCGCATACGAGCCGCTCGTCAACGGAGCGTACACCTGTTGCAGCACGGCGGTGCAGCGTTCGTTGTCGCTGCCGATCACGATGCGGTCAGGGTAGAGGAAGTCCGTGACAGCCGCCCCTTCCCTCAGGAACTCGGGGTTGGAAGCCACTTCGAAGGAGCCTTGCGGGGCTCCGTAGCGGACGAGCACGCGGCGGATCCACGAGTTCGTGCCGACCGGCACGGTGCTCTTCACGGCCACCACCCGGAACTCGTCAATCTCTTTCGCGATATCGTGACACACCGATTCGAGCACGGAGAGGTCCGCCTCGCCGCTCTCGGCCGGGGGCGTGCCGACGGCAATGAACACGACGGAAGTTGCGCGCACCGCTTCCCGCAGAGAAGTCGTGAACGTCAGCCTGTGGCCGCGGTGCCGGGCGAGCAGCTCCGGCAGGAACTCCTCATGAATCGTCGTCTCGCCCGCTATCAGGGCGGCGACTTTCTTCGCGTCGTTGTCGACGCAGATCACTTCATGCCCGATTTCCGCCAGGCAGGCTGCTGCCACGAGTCCCACGTACCCTGATCCAACGATCGCAATCCTCATCGGGCGTTTTCCCTCTTGTTTGGGCGAGAACTTCACCATTCGTTTCATGCCGGGCTCTGCGTGTTCTCCAGGCGTTCAATCGCGACAGGCTGCTGCTCCTGGATGTCGCTGAACCCCTTATCGCCAAACATCGACGTGTAGTAATGGTGCGCACGCTCCCAGGCATGCTCGTCCGGCTGCGCCCCGAAGGTCTGCACATACAGCGGGCTGCCGGGGAACGGGAACATCGGGACCGGCTCGCTCACCCAAACCCCGTGCTGCTTCAGGTTTTCCTGCCAGCGGCGGATGTCTTCCTTGTCGTCCTTCTCGGTCAGAATCAGGTTCGCCTGCACCCACGGGATTCGCTGCTTCGCATAGATCAGCAGCTCCGTGATGCGGTCCGTGCCCATGCGGCAGTTCTTGTTGAGCTCTTCGCGACCCTCTTCGGTGATGGACTCGATGCCGCACTCGACGGAGATCGTGTTCGCGCGGCCCAGCAGGTCGAGAGTCTCTTCGTTCCAGAGGTCGATGCGGGTCTGGAACCCGATCTGCACGTTGCGCTGGGCGATCCCTTCGAGCAACCGCCGCACGTTCTTGCCGACGCCGAAGATCTCGTCGATGAAGTAGATGTAGTCCACTCCGCGCGCAACCAGACGATCGACCTCGAGCAGCACGTCGTCCACGTCACGCTCGCGGAACTTATTGCGGAAGAGCTGCTTGTTGCAGAACGTGCAGTTCCACGGGCATCCGCGGGCGAACTCCAACTCCGCGCCGCGGCCTTCGCCCCAGAACACATGGTGGCGGTGCCAGTGCGCCTCCACGTCGTAGTTGTGGAAGTCGAGCGCGCGCACGGTCTTCATATCGACAACGGCCAATCCTGGGCTGATGTGCTCCCGGCCCTGCTCGTCGCGGTAGCAGACGCCGTCCAGCAGGTCCCACGGCTTGCTGGCCAGGTCGGCAAGCACCTGGTCGCACTCGCCCTTGATGACGATGTCGGCACCGGTCTTCCGCATGGCAGCCGCCGGCGTGGCCGAGCTGTGCGGTCCGACCAGCACCTTCTTCGCGCGTCCTCCGATACCGGCAAACCACTGCTGCGGTACGCGCACCTCGGGCGGCGGACACCGCCAGAACAGGTAGGACGGCGTGGATGGGAGCACCAGGAAGTCAGGGTCGAACTCCGACACGCGCCGGCGCACGTCCTCGATCGAGAGCTTGCCGGTCTGTGCGTCGATGAGCTGTGGGTCGTGCCCTGCCTCTCGGACTTTGTCGTACGAGAACAGCAGTTCGAGCGGCGTGTGCGGGTCGCGGCAGCCGAAGTACGTCGAGCCGGTAAAGTCCCAGTTGGGATTGACGAAGCTGTATCGCATCAGGCCGTCCTCGGCAGGTGTGCCAGGCCGGGCGCAACAGCCGGGAGGTTGGCCGCCGCGCGCGCGGGTGCGAACAGCTCACGATTGCCGCGGAACCATGCGTAGATGTTCTCGAGAACTCCACGAACGGAGGTGGAGGGAGTCCATCCCGTTGCCCTCGTCAGCTTGGAATGATTGGTGACGTAGATGAGCTGGTCGCCCGGCCGCGTCGCGCCAAGCTCATAGCGTGGCTTCTTGCCGGTCAGGCGTTCGATCTCCCCCAGCAGTTCAAGCAGCGAGATCGTGTTCTTCGCTCCTCCGCCGACGTTGAAGACCTGCCCGCGCGTGAGTTCCTTCTGTGCGCGAACCGACTCGAAGGCGGCAAGCAGATCGTCAACGGACAGCACGTCGCGAACCTGCATTCCGTTTCCATAAATCGTGATCGGAGTTCCCAGCAGAGCGGAATAGAGGAAGTGCGCAACCCAGCCCTGGTCTTCGTTGCCGAACTGCCGCTGCCCCGCTATGCACGACATGCGGAAGACAACCGTCGGAAGCCCGTAGATGCGGGCGTAGTCGTGGACGTACTGGTCTGCCGCTCCCTTCGAGCACCCGTAGGGCGAATGGAAGTCCAGGGGTTGGCTCTCGTCCGTGCCTTCACTGGCGGAAGAGACGTAGCGAGTGCCTTGCTCGCGGGCTGAATCGCCGCCGAAGTCGCCGTACACCTTGTTTGTCGAAGTGAAGAGGAGCAGAGGCTTGTTGCCGCTCGCGCGAGCCGCCTCCAGGATGTTGAAGGTTCCGCCGACGTTCACCTCGAAGTCCAGGCGGGGATCGGAGATGGAAGATGTCACCGCGACTTGCGCCGCGAAATTGTAAACCTCGGTCGCGTGCCGCATGGCACGCCCCACCATGGACTGGTCGCGCACATCGCCGATGGTGATCTGCAATCGGCCGG
This sequence comes from Clostridia bacterium, assembly GCA_035627675.1. Taxonomy (GTDB): domain Bacteria; phylum Acidobacteriota; class Terriglobia; order Terriglobales; family Acidobacteriaceae; genus DASPLH01. The sequence goes on along the minus strand of DASPLH010000022.1, from coordinate 6,887 downwards.
AGCGGCCAGCCAGCTTTTGCAGGTACTCGAGGTTGTGCCGCGAGCCGTATCTGGAGAGGTTGTCGAAGATGTGGACCTTGGCTTCCGAGGTCTCCAGCAATCTACGCGCCCAGTTCGAGCCTATGAAGCCGGCTCCACCAAAGATCAAAACTGAGCGGAACCCTTCTTTGTTGGCCATTTGTCTCCCCATGTCGTGCCCGCTGTTCACCGCCTGCATCATGCTTGCAGCAAACTCCCGGTGCGGCGGAAGCAGCGTCCGTAGCGCCATGTGCTTCGGCGAGTTCGCGGCTTGCGTCAAAGCCGTCATCACCGCGATGCCTGGTGCGGCTTTCCGTGATGGAGCCCAACCTCTCAGCCCGGCTCACATCAGGGTAAGTAGATGCGACCCGCATGTGCTTGCGTTTGCTGCGATTGCGGAGACTCGGGAATTTGCGGGAGCTCACGCCTGCACAAGTCGAAGTGCAGCCGGACCTCGAGGGCTGTAGAACAGAGATCGCGGCAGCCCACAAACCTATGCTGCATATCTCCGGTTCAGCGGGTTGGCCACACTCGACAGAGCTCGATCCGGCCCGCAGCGCGGGCGTGGCAACGAACGTCAGGGAAGCTGACGAACTTGGGCAGCCGGTCCCGTTCTTCCCTGCCCGGATTCGAGAGACGTGGTCAGGCAAACAACAAAGCCGGCGGAAATCTTCCGCCGGCTCACGACGTAAACGCCCTGCGCGATCCAGAGACTAAGGACCGCGCGCCCGGACGCGTCACCCTGAAGCGCGGCCACACGCAACCGGAGTGGCACAAAACACAGGGGCGACGATGGACTACGCGTGCTTCAGCACGGTGCACACCGAAGCGCAGATTGGGCCGCCGATATTGAAGGTTGCGGCAGCCTTCGGGTTCTTCACCTGGAGCTTCTCGGGAGCCTTGCCCAGCAGCTGCCAATAGCACCAGCCGATCATCGCTACTCCCGTCGCACCGATCGGGTGACCCTTGGCGATCAAGCCGCCGGACAGATTGATTCCACACTCGCCATCGAGGCGAGCCTTGCCATCTACCCAGTACTTTGCGCCCTTGCCGTATTCGGCCTTGCCGATGACCTCTGTGCCGATCGCACCCATCACGGTGAAGCAGTCGTGGACTTCGGCCACGTTGATGTCCCGCGGCGACAAGCCCGACATCGCGTACGCCTTGTTCATGGCGTTGTAGGCGCCCTCGGGACAGAGCACGTTCCGGCCCTCCTTCATCAGCGGATCGGTGGCCTGCGCATAGCCCGCGATCTCGACGCAATCGGACTTGTTGACCCCGAGCTTCTTCAACCCGTCTTCCGTCGCCAGGATCAGCGTTGCGTGCCCGTCGGTGATCTGCGAGCAGTCATAGGTTTTCAGTGGCAGGCCATCGACGATGTAACGGTTGATGCCTTCGATCTTCGTTGCGTCATCGAGCGAGACGCTGACCTTCTGCATCTGCGCGTATGGATTGCCATGCCCGTTGTTGTATTCCTCGACGGCGATGGTGGCCAGGTCGGCTTCGGTCGCGCGATGGTGGGCCATGTAGCACTGCATAACTTCAGCGAACAGATGCGGGAAGACGTAGACCTTGCCCTCGCGCTCCGCCGGGTGCGAAAACACGCCCAATGCTTTGCCTACGAGTTTGCCATCCATCTTGCCCTCGTTGTCGCGCATCTTCTCGTAGCCGAGCGCGAAGCCTACGTCGCCCCATCCCATCTGGAGTTTCATGATGGTCGAGAGGACCGCCTGCCCGCCCGAGGCGCAAGCATTCTCGACCGACTCGATCGGCTTGCCGCCGAGTCCCTGCACTTGCGCCGCGAGCCCGGAGACCAGTCCCTGCTCGTTCAGAGAGATGTTGCACGCAGCTCCTATGGAGCCGACGTCAAGAACCGATGGCTCGACGTTGATCTGCTTGCAGGTGCCTTCGATCGCCTCGGCGATAATCTGCGGAACAGACTTGTCCAGGAGCTTTCCGAACTTCGACTGGTTGTAGGCAGCGATGTAGATGCGCTTCATATTCCTCCGCGAATGTTCGCGCGCTCTTCACGCGCGCCTGTAACTAATCCGTTGAGCCTGCGGCCGCGTAGCGCTTCTGAAGATCTGCCTTCAGTACCTTGCCGTAGGGCGTGCGTGGCAATGCCTCGACGTACTCGTAATGCCTGGGAAGCTTGTATTTCGCGAGCCGCTCGGCGAGGAACGCCGCCAGGTCCGTGCCGGTGGTTGCGCAACCGGGGCGCGGCACCACGAATGCGACGCCAACCTCGCCCCATTTCTCGTCGGCCACGCCTATCACCGCCACATCTTCTACGGATGGATGAAGGAGCAGGGCGGATTCAATCTCGGCGGGATATACGTTCAGCCCGCCGGAGATGAACATGTCTTTCGCGCGCCCGGCGATGTAGAAGAACCCGTCGCCGTCGCGCCGTGCCTCATCTCCCGTGTGGAACCATCCCGCATCGTCAATCGCCGCGGCGGTCGCTTCGGGGTTGTTCCAATATCCGCGGCAGACGTGCGGACCGCGCAGCCACAGCTCGCCGACCTCGCCTGCGCGCACGTCGTTGCCGGCCGCGTCCACCAGGCGCGCATCGGTGAACATCATCGGAGCGCCGATCGATCCCGGCTTGCGGCGCGAGTCCTCGGCGCTCATGGCGAAGCAGTTGACGCCGACTTCCGTCAGGCCATATCCCTGCTTAAAGGTGATGCCTCGCCGCTGGTAAGCCTCGATGATGTACAGCGGCAACGGAGCGCCTCCGCTGATCAGCCACCGCACACTCTCCACGTTCGCGGTGGCGAATGACGGGGCTTCCATCAGCATCTTGAAAATGGTCGGCACCGCCATCAGCACCGTGTAACGGTAGCGCTCGAGTGCGCTCCAGACCTCGCCGGCTTCGAAGCCGCGATGCAATGCAATCGTCCCGCCTGCCGCAAAGACCGGGGTAAGGAAGACGAACAGCCCGCCCGCGTGGCACATCGGAGTGATGATGGGCGCGACATCGTCCTCGCGGAGCCCCCAGCACATCGCGGTGTTGTAGGCATTCCAGATCACCTGCCGGTGCGGAATCATCACGCCTTTCGGCAGGCCCGTAGTTCCGCTCGTATAAAGAAGGCAGTAGAGATCCTCGGGGCCGAATTCCCCCGCAACGAGCTCACGCGCATCCATCCGGGAGGTCTCGCGGCCGTAGTCGATGTCCGGTGTTCCCGGACCGAGAGCGATCCACACGCGCACATCGCACACGCTCCGCAGCGCAGACACCGTTTCGCCGAGCGCCCTCTCGTACATCACGGCGCTCAGCCCCGCGTCGCGAACAACGTGGGCGAGTTCGTGCGCGGTCTGTCGCGGGTTCAATGCAACGAGGACGACGCCGCTCTTTCCGGCTGCGAAGAAGGCGTCCACGTACTCGACGCAGTTGTGCGCGAGCATTCCGACGCGATAGCCGCGCTTGACACCGGCCACTCGCGTCCAGAGCAGTGCGCATCGCGCGGCCCGCTCATTCAGGTGCGAATACGAATAACGCTCCCCGCTTGCGACATCGATGAGCGCCAGTTTGTCGGGCGTGAGACGCGCCCGCTCTCCGAGGATGTCTCCGGCGATCATGAAGGTTTCGACTTCTTACTCTCCTGCGGCCGCCGCGGAGCCGGCGGCTGCATCTTCAGCGTGTTCTTCAGGATTGTGGCGTACGAGCTCGGGCACTCCTGCTGAGGCACGTGGCCGCAGCGCGGAATGATCGTCAAACGCGTCGCGGGCATTGCCTCCTGCATTCGCCTGGCGTATGCCAGCGGCACAAGCTGATCCGACTCGCCCCACACGAGATCCACCGGGACCTGGAACCCTTGCAGCCGTCCGTCGAGCAGGAAATGTTCCATGTCGTTCGATTCGGACATGCGCTTCATGGGGCCCGATTGCGCCTGGCGAACAATATCGTCAAGAACGAATCCAGGAGGCTTCGGACTTCCGCGGTCCATGACGGCCTCGAAGATTCTCGCCGCCTGTTCGCGAGTTGCCGGGAGTTGCGCCAGGTCGTTGCGTTCACCCCGCAACGGACCTCCGCCGGTCGCCACGATCCGGTCCACGCGTTCGGGATACTGGTTTGCATAGACGGTCGCAATCCATGCGCCGAGCGAGTTGCCGACCAGGATGACCGGCTGTCCTCCGCTGCGCGCATTGATTACGGCGTCCAGCCCGTCCAGCATGGACTGAATGCTGAGCGGGCCATCCGCGGGCGCACTCTCTGCGTGCCCAGCCAGATCAGGGACGACCACGTGATACCGGCTCACGAACTCAGGCGCAACCTGCGCGAACGAACCTGCGTTGTCGCCGGCACCGTGCAGCAATATGAGGATCTGGCCCGACCCCTTCTCCCAAACGGTTTGCGTCCCGGCGCGGCTCTCGATCGTATGCTCGCTGAACCCCGCGCTGGCCAGGGCCCTGCGGTTTTTCCAATTGAAAACCGCCATGGGATAGCGCCACACCACGAACGCGGCCGCTGCCACGATAACGACCAGCAGCACGATCAGCGATAACAGGACCTTCTTGAACATCGCGCCTCGGCGAAAAGCGGCGCCCGAAGGCGCCGCCCGATTCACTACATGCGAAATGCAGCCGCAGCCTGGTTGTAGCCGACTCCCGAGCCGACCAGCAGGACGAGGTCGCCCGGCTTGATCTTCTTCTTGGCGATGGCATCATCCAGAGCCATGGCGACACAAGCGGAACCAGTGTAGCCGTACTCCTGCATGATGGTGTGCGCCTTCTCGACCGGCATTCCAAGATTCTGCATGACCAGCTCGATGGTTGGCTTGCGAACCTGCGTGAAGATGATTTGGCCGACATCGGCAAAATCGAATCCAAGCTGATCTTTCAGTTTCCGCACCAGCCGCGGCCACCCCTCGTCGTTGATCTCCGGCGGATAGCGGTCGTACATCTTGACCTTCGTGCGCCCTTCCTGGATCGCCGCGCACGATGCGGGCTCGACCGTGCCGCCCGATGCAATCATCCAGTTCCTGGCGTAGCTGCCATCCGCCTGGAAGGCCGAACCGAGATAGCCGGGCGTGTCGCTCGGCTGAAGAATTGCCGCCCCGGCGCCGTCTCCGTAAAAGAACGTCATCGGGTCCTTGGGATCCGCCAGCCTGTGCATCAGGTACACGCCGACGACCAGCACGTTCCTGATACCGGGATTGGTTGCGATGATGCCGGAAGCGGCTGTCAGCCCCGTGGGGAACGACGCGCACGCGCAGCCGACGTCGAACGTGCCCGCGTTCTTCGCTCCGAGCTTATGTTGCAGAATGACCGACGTTGCCGGAGTGATGTAGTCAGGCGAGTCCGTGCCAAGGATGATCAGGTCGAGATCGCTCGGACTCAGCCCCGCTCTCTCTACCGCCTGCCTGGCCGCCGGGAGCGCGACATCGGATGTGGACCAATCGTCCGGAGCGTGAAACCGCTGCCTGATTCCGGTGCCCGCTTCCATCTTGTCCACAAACTCGGGAACGTGTTGCAGCAATTCCCGCAACTCGTCGTTGGTCACCACGCGTTCCGGCACGTACTTGGCGGTCGAAACGATTTTTGCGTAACGGCTCATGCGTATTCTCTCGCGCCCAGCCCGGGGCAGAGCCGCGGGCCGGCATCCATTAAGTCCCGACCACCAGTCCGCCGTCAACGGAAAGACACGTGCCCGTGACGAACGACGCCTGTTCCGAAGCCAGCCATGCATAGGCGTTGGCGATGTCGCGCGGTTCACCCATGCGGCCCAGCGGCGTGTGCTGTTTCATCGAGTCGATCACCTTTTCCGGCATCGAGTTCAGGATGTCGGTCGCGATGAATCCGGGCGCGACGGCGTTCACGCGGATATTGAACTTGCCGAGTTCGCGCGACCACGTGCGCGTCATGCCGATCACTCCGGCCTTCGTCGCGACGTAGTTCGTCTGCCCGAAATTCCCGTACAGCCCTACGACCGACGACGCGTTCAGGATGACGCCGCCGCCGCTGGCGATCATGTGTGGCGCCACGGCCCGGGTGCAGTTGAAGACGCCCTTGAGATTGACGTTGAGAACGGCGTCCCACTGCTCATCCGTCATCGTCGCCGCCAGCGCGCCGTCTTTCCACTTGGCGAGTTGCGCATCGCGCACGATGCCGGCGTTATTCACCAGCACGTCCACGCGCTGCCAGCGCTCGACGACCTCGCGCACGGCCGAATCCACCGAGCCTCTCTCGGCGACATTCACCGGCTGGAACACCGCGTCGGCGGCGCCTGCGGCCTTCAACTGGGCGATCAGTTCCTCCGCCGCGCTTGCGTTCACGTCCCATGCCGCGACCTTCGCGCCTTCCTGCGCAAAGCGCACGGCCGTGGCGCGTCCAATGCCGGCGGACGCACCGGTCACGATGACTGCTTTTCCTCGTAGTCCGAAGTCGATCATGATTGCGTGCTCCTCGAGAGATTCCCCGCCCGGCGCTCCTGGTCTGGAGTCGCCGGGCGGAGTTCTCGCAAGCCTACGTAGATCGGAAGAGTGGTCGGTGTGCTCTCCCCAGTCACCGCCGCGCTGATGCGCGGCTGTTTACCGGACACACCTTCCGCCATTCCGGTCTAGAAGCTGTACTTAAATGCAAACTGCACGACGCGAGGACCGGTCGAGCTGCGAACGATCTGGCCGAAGTTGGCCGACGTCCTTACGTTCACCGGGTTCGCGAAGTTCGTCGTGTTGAGCAGGTTGAAGAACTCCGTGCGGAACTCGAATTTCTGGGTCTCCGTCACGGGGATGAACTTCACGATTGAGAAGTCCACGTTGGTCTGCGCGGGTCCGCGAAGAACGTTGCGAGCGCTGCCCCACTGTCCTGCCGCGGGAGCAACCCAGTCGCTGGTCTCGAAGTACTCGCCCAGCCGGTCCTTCACGTCG
>DASPLH010000021.1:0-5455 GCA_035627675.1 Clostridia bacterium | reverse complement strand
GGCTGCGTGGCGTCCGGAGTCAGAGCGGGGGCGACGGGCTGCTCGGCCGGTGCTGGTTCGGTGATTGCCGGGGACTGTTCCTGGAACTTGAGCGCCTGTTGCTTCGACCACCACTTCCAGCCGCCGAAGACGCCGGCGGCGATGAACGCGCCTATCAGCAGCGTCATCCAGAGCGTACCCGTCCGTCTCGCCGCGTCGCGCTCTTTTTGCCGCTGCGCTTCCACCTGCTCGGCGATCTCGCTGATCGAACTCTCCGGCTGTTGCTCGCCGAGGGCGGCCATGTAATCGGCAACGGCCTGTTCCTCGTCGATGCCGAGGTAGCGGGCGTACGCGCGCACGAAACCTTTGTTGAAGATGCCGCCTGGCAGCAGGTCGAATTGCTCTTCTTCCAGCGCGCGCAGTGAACGGGTGCCGATCTTGGTGGCATCGGCGATCTCCTCCAGCGTGATCGCACGCATTTCGCGCTCGCGCTTCAGTTTCTCGCCAAACGATCCCACGGTTGCCCTATTAGTCATGGCCGATCCCAGGCGCGCCGCACCCAAAGCCGACTGCAAAGGTCGCTCCGGACACACGAAGAGCCCTTAAGATTGTGCTTTGGCCGAATCATAGGGTCGCCCCGAATGCAAGTCAAACAAAACTCGCTGGCAAGCGGACGCAAGATACAGTACTTTCAGACACTTGGCCGGAGGTAACTAAGGTCGTACTCCGAGGGTGCATCGGTGTACCTGTTCCGATGGACATCGTGCACCATATAATTAGCGTCGCCACGGCAGAGGGACGACCGACGCCGAGCGAGCCCCGCGATCATGACGGACGGAATCGGCGCAGACCAGCGCCGGCACGATCAGCAACTCGAGATTTTCCACGACGTCGCCAAGGCACTCACGTCGTCGCTCAACCTTGACTCCGTCCTGCAAACCATCATGGAGAAAATGGCGGCCTACTTCCGCCCTGACACCTGGTCCCTGTTGATGACGGACGAGGAAAAGGACGAGTTGTACTTCGCCATCGCCGTCGGCGACGCCGCCGACTCCCTCAAGACCGTTCGCCTGCGGGTCGGCGAAGGCATCGCCGGCTGGGTCGCGCGCCACGGCGAACCCCTCATCGTGCCGGACGTTTACAACGATCCGCGGTTCGCGAAGCGAATCGACGAAATGACGAAGTGGCAGACGCGGTCGATCATCTGCATCCCGCTGGCGTCGCGCCAGCGCGTGCTCGGCGTCATCCAATTGATCAATGTCGATATGAGCCACTTCGGCGACAACGAACTGCTGCTCCTGCAGGCGCTCGCCGACTACGCCGCCATCGCCATCGAAAACGCCCGCTCGGTCGAAAAGATCCAGGAACTGACGATCACCGACGATTGCACCGGGCTCTACAACGCGCGCCATCTCTACAAGACGCTTGAAGCCGAGGTCTATCGTTCCGCCCGTTTCGGATACGAGTTCAGCGTCCTGTTCCTCGACCTCGACCGCTTCAAGAACGTCAACGATACCTACGGGCACCTGGTCGGCAGCAAACTGCTGGGCGAGATCGGATACACCATCAAGGCACACCTGCGCCTGATCGACTACGCTTTCCGCTACGGTGGAGACGAGTTCGTCGTGCTGCTGCCACAAACCGGGAAAGAATCCGCCATGGTCGTCGCCCGCCGCCTGCGCGACGTCTTCCGCACCATCACGTTCCTCGGCGATCAGAACCTCAACATCAACGTGCGCGTCAGCATGGGTGTCGCCACCTTCCCCGAGGACGCAAAGAGCGCGCACGAGATCATCCGCCAGGCGGACGAGATGATGTACGCCGTCAAGAACACCACCCGCGATAACGTAGGCGTGGCGCAGTACGGAATGCTCGGGTGATGCAGAGCTACTGAGCTACTAAGCTACTGAGGTACTGAGGTACTGAGGTATGCGGGTGCCCCACATCCGCCCGCAGTTGGCGAATGTGGGAGCTGCTGAGGCACTGAGCTACTGAGCTACTGGCTGCGGGTGCCCCACATCCGCCCGCAGTTGGCGAATGTGGGATCCCAAGGCAGTCGTGCGCTACTGCTTCTTCTTCCCTGGAATCAGGACCGGGCTATCGTATGTCCCCATGGAGTTGTCGGCGGGCGGCTCCGGCTTCCACGCGCCTGCGTTTGCCGGGGCGTTCGGATTCACTCCGAAGTCCCAGACGTAAAGATTCATGTCCTTGTTTCCGAGCATCTCCACGACTGCATATTCGCCCGGCGGCAATGGCTGCACCGGCGTAACCTTGATCCAGTCTCCCGCGAAGCGCTCCACCTTGGCCTCGATGAACGACTGCTCCTGCTTGACCTTGCCGTAAAACGCAATCTTCAGGTTGCCGACGATCCGCCGGTCGTTCTTCGGTTCCGCCTTGACGATCCGGAAGGTTCCCGACAGGTCGGCCGGAGCCGCCTGTTTCTCGCCCGGTTGCGTGTCCTGGTCGATGTCGATGAAGATCTGCGGGGTCTGTGTATGTGCCTGGACGCGAGCGCTGGCCCCTCTGAGCTCGATGGACTGCCTGGCGCTCGGCAGGGGCGAGATGACCGCCCGCAGGATGTTCTTCCCCGTCTGCTTGTTGACGTCGCTGCCGTTCTGCATCACTTCCACGAGCTGAGGCTGGCCCTGGAAGTGGTCCAGCAGAAACACTCCTCCGGTAGCGGGCAGCTTCACGCCCTCGGCCACCGTGGGAGTCTTCGCCTCTTCGAGTTCGCGCTCGGCGCGCTCCTCGGCCAACGCGGCCGCGAGCTCCTCGTTCACCGCCGGCCCGGCCGAACGTTCTTTCTCCCAGCGCTCGGTTGCGGCCCAATCGACCATCGAGTTGGGCACTTCTTCCCAGTCTCCCCGTTCGGAGCTGTAGTAGCGGACGCGGTCGCCCTTGACCTGCCACTCACGGACAAGCTGGTAGGAACCGTCCTTGAGGATCAATCGTTTGGAGAAGTTCTGCGCGGCCGCCGGCAGGCACACCAGCAACATAGACACCAGGAGAATGCCGACTGCACGCCGCGCAATGGAAGTCATCTGCGTCATCGCCGTAAGTTATACAGGACGCGACGGGTTTCACTGCCGTAGGATGCGCCCAGCTGTGCACCCCGGTTGCTCTCTCGCCCGTTACGCTTCTTACAACCCGAAACGCCTGCGTTTTACTCGCCCGCCAGCTTGATGCCCGGGCCGAATCCAGACATAATTGATTGTGCACCCCAACCGTCACCTCCAGCCGTATAACGGCACACGCCGAGGCGGACGAAGCACCCCCGAAATTCCGAAGAAGAGGAAAGAATGGCGGCAAAGTACATCTTTGTGACCGGCGGAGTTGTGTCTTCCCTAGGCAAGGGTCTTGCAGCGGCGTCCATCGGCGCGTTGCTGGAAGCGCGAGGACTCAAGGTCGCGCTCCAGAAGTTCGACCCTTACCTGAACGTCGATCCCGGGACCATGTCGCCGTTTCAGCACGGAGAAGTCTTCGTCACCGACGACGGCGCCGAGACCGACCTCGATCTTGGCCACTACGAGCGCTTCACCCACAGCAAGCTGACGCGCGATAACAACCTCACCACCGGCCGCATCTACGAGCAGATCATCGCCAAGGAACGCCGTGGCGACTATCTCGGCAAGACGGTGCAGGTCATTCCTCACGTCACCAACGAGATTAAATCGGCGATGAAGAAGCTCGCTCCCGAGGTTGACGTTGTCATCGTCGAGATCGGCGGCACCGTGGGCGACATCGAGTCGCTGCCCTTCATCGAGGCGATCCGCCAGATGCGCCAGGAACTCGGGCGCGAGAACACCTGCTTCGTGCACGTCACGCTCGTGCCATGGATCGCCGCCGCCGGCGAACTCAAGACCAAGCCGACGCAGCACAGCGTCAAGGAACTGCTCTCGGTTGGAATCCAGCCCGACATCCTGCTCTGCCGCACCGACCGGTTCCTGTCGCGCGACATCAAGTCGAAAATCGCCCTCTTCTGCAACGTCGAGGAAGAGGCCGTCATCACGGCCAAGGACGTCGCCAGCATCTACGAGTGCCCGCTGGTCTTCCACAAGGAAGGCGTGGACCGCCTCGCGCTCAAGTATCTCCACATCAACGCGAACGAACCGAACCTCGCCGCGTGGGAAGACCTCGTCCATCGCGCCTATAACCCGAAGGACGAAGTCCGCATCGGAATCGTCGGCAAGTACGTGGAGTACGAAGATTCGTACAAGTCGCTGAAGGAAGCGCTTGTCCACGCCGCGCTGCATTACAACCTGAAGCTTCGCCTCGAGTGGATCGAAGCCGAAGGACTCGAGACTCCGGACGACAGCTACAAAACGCAGCTACAGAACTACGACGGCATCCTCGTCCCCGGCGGCTTCGGCAAGCGCGGCATCGCCGGCATGTTGCAGGGCATCCGCTACGCGCGCGAGAACCGCGTCCCCTACTTCGGCATCTGCCTAGGCATGCAGACCGCCTGCATCGAGTACGCGCGCAACGTGTGCGGACTCGCCGAGGCGAACTCCAGCGAATTCGACCCTGCCACTCCGCACCGCGTCATCTACAAGCTGCGCGAGCTTCGCGGAGTCGAGGAACTGGGCGGCACCATGCGCTTGGGAGCCTGGGACTGCAAGATCGAGCCCGGCTCGTTCGCCGCGCAGGCCTACGGCAAAACCGAGATCAGCGAACGCCACCGCCATCGCTACGAGTTCAACCGCGAGTACGAGGCGCTGCTGACCGGCGCGGGGCTGAAGATCACCGGCACCACGCCCGACGGAACCTACGTCGAGATCGTCGAGATCCCCGGCCACCCGTACTTCCTCGGATGTCAGTTCCACCCCGAGTTCAAGTCCAAGCCGCTCGAGCCGCATCCCCTGTTCCTCTCGTTTATCGACGCAAGCTACAAGCACCGTCAGGACACGACGCGAGAAGTAAAAAGCACGGAGACAGAGCAGTTCCTGAGGCCGGCGGGAAAACACTAGGAAAGTAAGAAGTGTGAAGTGAAAAGTGTGAAGTAACAAGAAGACTGAAACCAAGGTACCCCACGTTCGCGAAGCTAACGCGGGGTTTTCTTTGCGCGAGTATAGGTGCCCCACGTCCGCCCGCAGTTGGCGAACGTGTAATCTTCGGATAAGCCGAGCATGTAAGGCTGGCCGTATCAGGGCACGCCTTCAGGCGTGCCGAAGTTCGACGCGCACGAAAGGGCTTCAGCCCCTGACAGCGGCTAAAGCCGTGCCCTGATACAGAATGAAGCCGGTAGATCTTTCGACTCAAACTCACACCCGCGCCGTTGGCGCGTTATGCTGCGAGTTCTCGCTCAAGATGACGCAGCACTAATCTTTTCGTCAGACTTCAGGCTTCGAACTACAACTTCGCACTTCACTCTTCTCCCTTCGCACTTCTCTAACGGCTGAACACGATCCACGACGGATTGTTCCCTGTCATCTCGGTGGTGATGAACGGCGATCCCGGAAGCTGCTGTAGCTGCCCG
>DASPLH010000020.1:0-4770 GCA_035627675.1 Clostridia bacterium | reverse complement strand
GCGCGCAGCGCGCGCGCTCGTTCAGGAGTTCGACCAGTCTTGAATCGATCTCATCAATGCGAATTCGGAGAGCTTCGATGTCCATAGCGTCAGTTGCGCTGACTGCTCCACTGATCGATCATCGCCTGGCGTTGCTTGTCGATCCAGCCGATGTAGTTGCGGCCCAGTTGATCTTTGCCTGCCCACACGCGCGTGGAGGGCGCAATCTTAGCATCGCCCGCGGGCTCGAGAGATATCTCCTGCTCGCGCTCCACGGCGCCGCGGAACGCCACCGGGTCGGCCGCGTAGAACTGTGCCGATACGAGCTCGTCATTGAAGAACGTCAGGACGAGTTCGCCCGGCTGGCCATACTGCCGGAAGTTCCTGCGTGAGATTACGTAGAGCCGCGACGGAGGTTGACCGCTGCCGCTCAGCGAACGCTGATCTTCGACGACCTCCCAGTCGCCGCCGACCATTCCGAGTTCACGCTGCACGGTCTGGAGACTCTGGCCGCTGTGCAGATCGCCCATGAGCCGGCTGGGTTCGAGTTCCGAATCCTTTTTGCAACCGCCGAGCGACGCCATTGCTGCGAGCAAGATGATCAGGAAAATCTTCCGCATGTTCCCCTCAGTGTATAAAACCGGCGCTGGAATCGCACACACGATCTCCTGCCACCCGCCGGCTCACGGCGGATCCCTCGTCAGAGAACTTTCATAACCATTTCAGCCGGCCTCAAGGACTCACAAGCGCCTGCCGGAGCCTAATGGGTGCATAACGTCGCCAGGAAGGGGCGCTCCGATATGCACAACCTACATGCCCGCAGCCGGTACCCCAGGCAAGCTACCCTGGCCAATACCGAACGCGAACCATGTTCGCGAGTGTCCTGCGCGCGGATTCAGAACGAAATCCGCAACGCAATCTCCGGCGCCAGCGAGGTTCACAGCGCCCTTTGCTCGCCGGAGAGGCAGCGCAAGGGACGTCTCGAGATCGCGTCGCGCGTCGTTCCAGCCCGCCACATCGGCGGAGACTTCGTACTCAGCTTCGACGCCGGTTCACAGGCCATCGCCGTGGTCGGCGACCTCATGGGAAAGGGCCTCTCGGCGGCCATGTGGATCACGCACCTCATCGATCTCGTGTACCGTGCCGGCGAGGGGTTCGAGTCGACGGCGGGGATGATGGAGCGACTCAACAACGAGCTTGTGCGCTCGCGCGTGCATGCGCCGCTGACCAGCGCTTTCCTCCTTGCCGCCGATCCCGCGTCCGGCGCCGTATCGTACTCGTCCGGTGGGCATCCGCCGGCTGTGCTGGTGCGGTCGGATGGCAGCACCGAACTGCTGAACCACGGAGGCCCGCTGCTGGGAGTGTTCGCAGACGCCCGCTACGCCAGCAAGTCGGTTCAGCTCTGCCCGGGCGACGCCGTGGTCGCCTTCTCCGACGGACTGGTGGAAGCGCACAACAATGACGACGAGGAGTTCTCGACCGAGCGGGTTTGCCACTCCCTGGCCGCCAACGCGGGCGCGAGCGCCTCGGACAAGCTGCGGGCTTTGCTGACCGCCGCAGACGACTTCGCGGGCGGCAAGCGCCTCGACGATATCAGCGTCGTCGTCGTGCAGCATACCTGAATGCATCGCCTTTCCCAGGCAGGCACGGTACGCCGTGCCCGTCTTCCTTTCAGCGACGATTCAGAGTTTGTACAGCGATGTTTCAGGACGGCTCAAAGACTCTTCTAGCGCGTGCCGCCTATTCTCGCAATCACCGTGGGGCAGCGACCTGGACCTGACTGGGACGGGACGGCTGCCGGAAGAGTGGAGGACAAGAGATGTTGAAGCGTGCAACCGTATTTGCGTATGGCGTGTTGAGCTACGCCGTGTTTTTTCTCACCTATGTTTACGCTGTTGGCTTTATCGGAAATCTCGTCGTGCCGAAGTCGCTCGATTCCGGACGGCAGGGTTCCGTTGCCGCGGCAGTTCTGATCAACGTGCTCCTGCTTGGCGTCTTCGCCATGCAGCACAGCATCATGGCGCGGCCGGCCTTTAAGCGCGTGCTGACCCGCTTCATTCCCGAAGCCGCGGAGCGCAGCACCTACGTGCTCTGCTCGAGCCTCGCGCTGATCGCGCTGTTCGCACTGTGGCAGCCGATCGGTGGCGTGATCTGGAACGTCGAGAACCCGGTTGCGCGCGAGCTGCTGCTGTACGTCTTCGGCTTCGGGTTCGCTCTCGTGCTCGTCACGACGTTCCTCATCAACCACTTCGACCTTTTCGGGCTGCGCCAGGTGTGGCTCTATCTCCGTGGAAAGGAATACACGCAGCTGGAATTCCGGACGCCGCTGTTCTACCGCTACGTGCGTCACCCGCTGTACGTCGGCTGGCTGATCGCATTCTGGGTGACGCCGACGATGACCGTGGCGCACCTGCTGTTCGCCGTGATGACCACGGCGTACATCGTCACCGCGATTCGCTGGGAAGAGCGGGACCTCATCATGGTGCACGGGGATAAGTATCTTCGCTACCGCGACGAAGTTCCGATGCTCCTGCCCGCCCTGTCGCCCTATGACGATTCGGAGGCCGAGCGGTCCCGCCGCGCTGCTGCCTAGCCTCACGCACGCGAATTCGCCTGCCGCTGCTTGCGGGCGGCAGGTGTTTGCGCAAGCCCGCGCGTGTCCCACTCCATGAAGGAAGACAGTTCGCGCACGAAGATGTCCCAGGCGGGTTCCGGCGGAATGACAAGGTGGTTGCGGCTGGGAAGCTCAACGAACCTGGCGCCCGGTATCCGAGCCGCGAGCAGTCGGCCCTCGGCGAACGGAACTGCCGCGTCATCACGAGAATGCAACACGATCGTAGGACACTTCACGTTGGGTAGGAGATCCACCACATTGATCCTCCCGGACTCGTCGAGCAGTTGCACTGCGTTCTCCGGCGACGTTGATACCCTCTGAAGTTCGTTGAACCAGTCAATCTGTTCCGCTGTCGCTTCGGGCATGAACAGCGTGGACCATAACTGGCGGAATGCGGGATTGTCCTTGCCCCAACCCAGCCTGACCAGCGTGAGCAATGCGTTCCGCCGCTCGATCTCTTCCGCCGAATTGCGCAGACTCCAGCCGCGCGAGAAGGCGCCGTACAGGATCAACTGGCTGACGCGCTCGGGGTGTCGCACCGCATATGCGACAGCAACCGCGCCGCCTTGCGAGATCCCCAGCAGCGGAAAACGCTCCAGCCCGATCGTGTCGATCAGCTTTTCGAAATCGCGCACCCAGGCAGCGAACGAGAAGTCGGTGATGTTCCAATCCGAAAGTCCGTTTCCCCG
Source organism: Clostridia bacterium (assembly GCA_035627675.1). Taxonomy (GTDB): domain Bacteria; phylum Acidobacteriota; class Terriglobia; order Terriglobales; family Acidobacteriaceae; genus DASPLH01. The sequence goes on along the minus strand of DASPLH010000020.1, from coordinate 1,488 downwards.
CTCGTCATAACGAATGAATGTGTGGTGCTTGGTGATCTCCCTGATCCAGTGCGCCCAGATCGGACTCTGCCACTCGAAATCGAGATGGTTGAGCCAGTTGGCGGCCTTCACCAGCGGAGGCCCGTTGCCGGCGAGCGAATAGGCAATCCGCACGCCATCGGCGGCGGTGAAAAATCGAATCTCCTGCTCAGGCATCGCCGGCAGTGCCGGTCTGGTTCCCGCCGCGTGGCCGGCAGTCGGGAGTTCGCTGTCGCAATCGCGCACCTCGGCGAGGAAGCGGTAGCCCTGTCGCGGAATCGTCTCGATATAACTTGCGTGGCCGGACTCGGAGAGCATCTTGCGAAGCTGCGAGATGCAGTGGTCGAGGTTGTTCTCTTCCACGATCGTGTCGGGCCACACGGCGCGCAGCATCTCATCTTTCCGGATCAGACGTCCGGAATTCCTGACCAGGAAGCAGAGCGTGTCGAACAGCTTGCCGCGAAGCCGCACTTCGGTGCCGCTGCGCAGCAGCCTGCGTTCGTCCACGTCCAGCCGATAGGGACCGAACTCGAAAACCGGCATCGCGCCTCCTTGCATGCGCGAGGAGCCGGCAGTGCCGACTGCCCACCCCACGTGGCGGCAGATTGTAGCAAGTTTCCGGGGAAAATCGAGGCGGAGTTTACGGCCGCTCCGGCCAGGAGTGCTTCGGATAGCGCCGCATCAGCTCGCGTCGCACCTGGGGATACAGCCGCTCCCAGAATCCGGCGAGGTCCGTGGTCGTCTGCACCGGCCGTTGATTCGGAGCGAGCAGATGCACAACCAGGGGAGTGCGGTCGAGTCCCACGCGGGGAGTGTCGCGCATACCGAAGAAGTCCTGAAGGCGGGAGGCGATCCACGGCGACTTGCCGCGCTCATAGTGGACCTTCGTCTGGCGACCGCTTTGCAGGCGGATGCGTGCGGGAGCCAGCTCATGGATGCGCCTCGTGCCGATCTGCCGCTCCAGCAGCGGAAGCAACTCCGCCGACGCTTTTTTCAACTCGCCGAAGCTTCGCAATCCGGAAGATAACTCGCGGAGGGCACACGCGATATCCGGCAACTCGAAGCCGGCGAACTCGACACGCGCCATGAATTCGTTCAGGTCGTTCGTGTCCACAAAGCGCTCGATGCCAACTTCGACCGCCTTCTGCGCCAGCAACTCGGCCGCGGCTTCCGCATCCGGCAGAGCGCCTCGCGATTCCTCGATGACAAGTTCGTCGTAGAGCAGCGCGCTCACGGCTTCCACGCGCTCCGCCGCGCGATTCCACACGACGCTGGAACGCTCCCGCACGCGATGCGGGAATAGATCGATCAACCACTCCGGCTCGATCCGCGCTGTCATGCGAATGAGCGGCAGCGGCTTGTCTTTGCGATCCTCGGCATCGAGCGCGACCATGAACTCATACCGCGGAGGCTCTCCGTCAACTTCAGCCGATGCGCCGCTCGACAACAGCACCTGGGCGCCAGCACGCC
>DASPLH010000019.1:0-21320 GCA_035627675.1 Clostridia bacterium | reverse complement strand
TGCGGGTCGACGGACAGCTTCACGCGGTCCAGGAAGGGCGCGCACCAGGCGGACAATTTTCGCGGCTCGGTGAAGAACCCCTCGTCAATCCCACGGTTTCCGATTGCCATGTTTTCGGCGACCGTGAGGTGCGCGAACAGGTCGAGTTCCTGGAAGACCATGCCGATCCCCAGCTCCTGCGCCCGCGACGGGGAATCGATCCGAACGATCTCGCCTTGCATGCGGATCTCGCCGGAGTCAGGCGTGACCACGCCGGCGATGATCTTGGCAAGCGTGCTCTTGCCCGCGCCGTTCTCGCCCATCAGCGCGTGGACTTCACCGGGTTCAACAGAGAAGTCGACGTCGCACAGCGCCTGGGTGGCCTGGAAGCGCTTGCTGATGCCCGTGACTTCGAGAATCGGTGGCATGAGGCTCCGGGAAGCTAGAAGGTGTACTTCTGGTACATCTCTGCCGCGTTCTCCGCGGTGACGAGCTTCGGCTCCAGGATGTACTTCTTGTCGGGCTTGAACCCTTGTTCGGTCAGCATGCGGTAGCCGATCTCGACGGCTTTGTCGGCGCAAAGCGGGTAGTAGAAGGTGCCGTTGAGAACCCCGTCCTGAACCTTCTTGAGTCCACCGGCGGGACCGCCCAGTCCATCCACGCCGATGAAGATCGTGTTCTTTTCGCGGCCAAGTTCACGCGCGGCAAGGTAGGCGCCGATCGCCATGGGATCGTTGTGGGCATAGACCACGTCGATCTCAGGCTGCGACCGCAGGATTTCGTTCATGCGTTCGCGCGCATTGCTTTGCAGCCAGTCGGCGACAGCCTCGTGCACCACCTTGATCTCGGGGTGCGACTTCAGCACCTCGCGCGCACCGTTGTAGCGCTCCATCTCGGCTTCCACGCCCAGCAGTCCACGAATCTCGACCAGCTTCCCTTGCGGCTTGCCCTTCCGCTTCGTCAGCTCATCGACGATCAACTGGCCGGCCATCCTGCCGATGGCCAGATTGTCGGCGCCGACAAACGTCGTGTAGTTCGGCTCGGTGATGTCACGCTCGAGACAAATCACCGGGATTCCGGCGGCCACGGCGCGACCCATGATCTGCGTGAGGGGGGCGCGCTCGTTGGGAGCGACAATCAGCAGGTCGGGCTTCTGGCGGATGAACGTCTCGATTTGCGCAATCTGCTTGCTGTTGTCCTGCTGCGCGTCGGCAATCACCAGTTCGACATCGCCTTTCTCGGCGAAAAGCTTCTGCATGAGCTGATTCTGCGCCGCACGGTAGGGCTCGGCATTGTTGCACTGGCTGAAGGCGACGCGGAAGCGCTTCTTGCCCTGCTTCGAATTTGTGCAACCGCTAACCATCATGACGAGCAGCATGGCTGCCAATAAGAGTGCACCGCATTTCAGACGCTTAATCATTGCTATTCCTTACCTCTTTGTTGCAGCCACACGGCTGTGACGATGATGACTGCCTTGAGCATCATCTCGAGGTTGCTATCCACGTTGTTCAAGCGAAGGATGTTCGTCAGCACGCCGACGATCATCGTTCCGATGATGGTTCCCGCGATCGAACCACGTCCGCCGAGCAGGCTGGTTCCGCCGATAACAACGGCAGCAATCGCTTCCAGTTCATACGTGACTCCGGCGTTCGGGCTGCCCTGGTGGTTTTGCGCCGCGTGCAGAACTCCCGCATAGCCGGCCAGCAAGCCGGAAATCACGTATACGAGCACCTTCAACTTGCGTATCGGCAATCCGGCATACTGCGCGGCCTTCTCGTTGTCGCCGATAGCGCGTACACGGCGGCCGAAGACAGTCCTGGACAGCAGGATGCCGAACAGGACGGCAAGAATCACGTACGAACCGATGACCACGGTCTTCGTCGAGAGCGTCCTGGCGAACGTTGACGCAAGATCAGTGCCGAAGCCGATGTCGATGTTGCTGTTGTTCGTGAGCCAACGGGCAAGGCCGCGAATGCCGATCATGGCGGCGAGCGTAACAATGAAGGGTTGAATCCTCCACCGCGCTATCACCACGCCGTTTGCCAGCCCAACCAGAGTTGTTGCGGCGGTTGCGGCGAGGATTGCGACTGCGATCGACCCGAATTCCGATCCTGCCAAGAGAGGCCGCGTAACAAGCAGGGCAACGATGGACGACGAGAGGGCCAGCGTGCTTCCGACACTGAGATCTATGCCGCCGGTAAGGATCACGAACGTCATGGCCAAAGACAGGATGCCGATCTCGGAAGCCTGCCTCAGGATGTCCGTGATGTTGCCGGCGTCCAGAAACACAAGACCTTCGGAGTTTCTGGGACTGAAGATCAGCGCGATCACCAGCACGATCGCGAGTCCGATGACGCTTTGGATCTTCGAGCGCAATTGCAACTTGCCGGCCAGGCTCTGCACCGTGCCGACAGAGAGTGTGGGGGAGGGGCTGCTCATTGCATCTGCTCCGAATACATGCGCTGGTGCTGAAGCATGAGTTCGAACACGCGGCCTTTTGCCTCGTGATAGCGCGCGGTCTCCGCCGCAGGCTCGACCACGCGTCCTGGGCGGCTCATCGAAGTCATCGCCGCAAGAACGTCCGGGAAGCGGCCGGATGCCACCGCGCCGAGCATGGCGGAACCGAGCAGAACGGCCTCGGGCTCTTCCGCCAGCAGGATGCGGCAGCCGGTAGCGTCCGCATGTTCCCGCAGGAAGATGCGGTTCTTCGTATCGCCTCCGCAAGCGATGATCGTCTCGATATGGAAACCGTGATCGTTCATCTGCCGGATGATCTGCCTCGTTCCCATCGCGATGGCCTGAACCGTCGCAAGATACAAAAGAGCGAGCGAGTCAATGCCGTCGTCCAGCGAAAGACCGCTCACCATGCCGCGCAACGTAGGATCGGCGAGAGGAGAACGGTTGCCGTGAAAATCGGGATATACGTGGAACCCTCGCGTCAATTCCGCCGGGAACCGGAGCCCTTCCGCCAGTTTGTCGAGCCTGCAATTCAGCAGTTCATAGGGAGTCGTGCCCGACGCTGCCGCTTCGGCTGCGAGTTCCCTGCCCCGTGGATGGGTGCGGATGACGTGGTCGATCAGCGCGCCCGTTGCGGACTGGCCCCCTTCGGCAAGCCACATGCCGGGCACCATCGCCGAATAGTAGGGGCCCCACACGCCGGGAACGAAGTTTGCCCGCTGCGAGACCGCCATGTGGCAGGTGGAGGTTCCGCCGATCAGGGCGACGCGCCGGTCCAGCGTCTCGAACGAGGGTGAGACGCCGTCGATCGCCATGCCCAGCAACCCCAGGCCGCCGGCATGTGCGTCGATGATCGACACCGCGACCGGAATGCCCGGGGCCAGCCCAAGCTCTTCTGCGGACTTCTGCGTCAGCACTCCGGCGCGCTCGCCCTGCGGACGAATATCGCGGCCAATGCGACGATAGTTTTCCTCGCACAGGTCTCCCAGCCCGATCAACTTCAGGAAGCCATCGTCCCAGCGGGATTCCGAAGCGACGTACGTCCACTTGCAGGTCGTGGTGCAGAGAGATCGCACGTCCTGCCCGGTGGCGCGGTAGCCGAGGAAGTCTGCGAGATCGAGGAACATGCCGGCATTCGTCCATGTGCCGGGCATGTTTTCTTTCAGCCAGAGCAGCTTGGGAAGCTCCATCTCCGGCGAGATCCTGTCACCGACGAAACGCAGCACCGGGTGCCCCGTTGCGTTGATCCGGTCCGCGTGCGGAATGGCACGGTGGTCCATCCAGACGATGACATTCTGCTCGTTGCTGCCGGACGGGCTTACGGTGAGCGGCGCGCCACGCTTGTCCAGCGCTACGAGGGAACACGTGGCGTCGAAGCCGATGCCGGCGATGCGATCGGGCGAGACCGCTGCCTGGGCCAGCGCCGCCCTCACCGCCTGCCCACAAGCAGTCCAGATGTCGTCCGTGGACTGCTCATAGAAATCAGGCTGTGGTTTCCACATCCGGATGGGCTGCGATCCGAGCCCCATTCGCTTGCCATCGGCATCGAAGATGGCCGCTCGGGCACTGCCCGTTCCAACATCAATGCCGAGGTAGAAAAGGTCCGGCATGGATCAGTTCCTCTCCGAGATAATCCGGACCCGGAACCCAAGCTCCTGCGACACTGCGACCATCTCTTCGAAGACGTTTCCGTAGGCGACGGCCACGTGATTGGACATGTAGTGCGCCATCAGAGTGTCCCGCGACATCCCGAGATCGGCCGCCATGAACGGCCACTCGCGCGTTGTGCCGTTCCACCACTGGTCGCGCGTTGCCTCGGGAAGCTTCACGACCTCGCCGCGGCCGATGTCCATCCAAAGTTCGTTGTCTCGAATGTAGGCGCGCGCCCAGGTGATCTCGCCGGGCAAGCTCTCGCCTGTAAACGTTCCACCCGGCTTGGGGAAGTACGCCGAAGGTTGCCGGTAGGAGTGAACGCCTTCGAGGGATTCGGGGTCGTGATTGAAGGCGTACGCGCCGCTCGAACCCGAATTGAGCAGGACCCAGATAAACCTGCCGTCCCACTCCGCGCCCCACCGGACATCATGGAAGAAGACCGCCGGATGGAGTCCCTTCGCCTTCAGCAGGCGCTTCAACAGTTCCATCGGGATGGCGTTGCCCTGATCCGCCTCGGTGGAACAGACGATTGGGTCGCCGTCAGATTCGGGCCGGCACGCGGAGTTTAACAGGCCTTCCGAAAAGTCCGAGGGTGGGCGCAGGGGGATCAGTCCGAGCTGATACTGCCAACCGATACAATCCGCCTTGTATTCCTGAACCAGATCGATAATTGCAAGGTAGTCGCGGAGCTGTTCGCGTGTTGCGTTCTCGTCGAAATCTGCCGCGCCCTTTTCGCACCAATGGAACGTGATGCCTTTCGCGGTGACGAACCGGAACGCGTCCTCGACGCGTGAACCCTCGATGGCGGCGCTGCGGTCGATGAGCCAGGCCTGATCGATCTTGTGCTCGGTGAAACCGTGCCGATTGAGCAGACGCGGCCCGAAATAGCCGTTGATCATGCCCATGGACGTGTCGCCGAGCATGAGAATGAGCACGGGCCGGCGGCGGATTTCCGCCGCCACTTTCGCCGCGATGCCGGCAGCTTCAGGACTGATGGGCGCGTGGTACTTCAGCTTGTCGTTCGGATAGCCGATCCGCCCGCTTTCGCACCACTCGGCCAGGCGGTCCATAAAGGCTGCGTCCTCGGTCCATTCCGCGAAGTCGGTCCAGATGCGCGAGAACTTTCGACCCAGGCTTTCCAGGGATGCGCCGGTGTTCAAAAGCCCGACTAGGCCGGGCCACTGTCCGGAAAAATTGCTGGCCAGCAGCAGGGGGTTCTCCTTGCCGACGACGCCGTCCGTCGTGTGGTTCGCGTAGAACCAGTGAACGCAGACACCGATCAGCGGATCATCGACCGGCCGGAGCTTTTCGAGAGCCTGGTGGGGCTTGGCCAAGAATCCTTCGATCCGGTAGGGATCGCGCCCAAGCCTGCGAAGTGACTTCTCCAGTTGTGCCGTGGCGCGTTGAATGCTGGGCAGCGCCAACTCGTTCGGGACACTACGCCCGTCGCCAGGCCAGAACAGCGCAATCTTTCGTGACATGAGCCGCTCGATTCACCAGATTCGGAGATGGCGGCGTACTGGCGCGAAGGTAGGGCCGACCCACCGCACGCCGCAACAGATTTTCGTTTTGAACGCGCAGTCTAACCCAGAGCAGCACACAGGTAAACGAAAATCGTAACGTTACGATTTTCGTCTCGATTTGGGATGGCAGCGATGTCCCTGTCGAGCTGCGCCCCGCGCTGTGGCTCATGAAAAGCCGCGAATCTTCTGCGCGTTCGGTTTGTCGTTCGACTGCGCGATGGCCGATTGAATCGGCAGAACAGCCGCAGCAATCTTCTTCCTGACACACGTGGCCTGCTGACGTGGGCGGCACAATTGCGAACCAAGGCATCGAGTTCAGCCGGCAAGAAAAGGGCCGCCCCCGTTTGAGACGGCCCCGATTGCGTTCGGCTTCTTATCGAGTGTCCTACTTCTCGGGTGCTGCCTTGGTGGGCATCTCCATCTCCACTACCTGCGGGAAGTAGATGTTCAGCAGCTTGAGGAGCTTCTGTGGCTTCATGCTGTTGCAGACGTAGGTGAACACGAGGCGTCCGGGCTTCTCGAATGCCGGATGCTCCTTGCCGGCATAGCAGAACGTGTCCGGGTCGTAGCCCTCCGCGCCCTTTTGCATGACAGGTACGCGATAGATTTCCTGTCCGTCGGTCCACGGGCCGGTCAGGGAATTGGCCGTTTTCACCAGTACCTTATCCGAGAAAAGGATGGGATCGACCATCAGGGCCACCCACTTCTTCAGCTCAGGGTGGTAGCGGACCGAAAGCTCGCTCGCGCCCTTGCTCATGACGACCTTTGCGCTCTTCGGGTCGAAGCCCTTCTTCCACTTGCCTTCGGCAGCGAAGTACTCGAGGTTGGCTTTCGGCGCCTTGAGTCCGCTGAGCGGGATGCGCGTCAGCGTCTGCGGGCGATCTCCGAATTCATTCAGCGAGAAGATGTAGAGGTGATTGCCGTCGATGACGGTCGCGGCCGAAGGATAGGACCGCGTGCCGTCGGGAACGAGTTCGTGGTATTCGAGCTTCCACTGCTGGGGATCGGCGCCGAGGTTCGAGACTCGCGCGATGTCGGTTCCGCAAAACTCGAAGCCCAGCGCGGCCTGCGGGCCTGTTTTCGTGGCGCGGGTACAGAGCATCGCGACCCACAGCTCATCGTTGTAGTACACGCCGTCGATGGCCCAGTACCAGGTGTCCGGCTTCCGGGCCTGGAAGAAGTCGAGCAGCTCCCCATCTTTTGCGCCGCGGCGGATTGCGTAGTCGATGTTCCACTTCCCTGCCTTGCAGGTGGAGACGCCGATGCTGTTGCGGACCATGCGCGGCTCGTCGCCCACCACTACGCGCTCGTTACCGGTGAGCGTGTCTCCGAAGATCCACACCACGCGGCCGTCAGGCAGCGGGATGGACGACGCGACATCGCCGCCCTGCCACTGCTGAACGAACGGGAATTGAGGAGTACACGCGGAGTGCTGTCCGGGCTGGGCGAACAATGAGGTGCAGGACAGCAGCAATAGAGCAAAGGCACACATGAAAGCCGGGCGGACGTTGTTCATTTCTCTTGTAGCCTCTTGGACTTCCCGATGACGGATTCTTGCAAGTAAAACAGGGGCTCCCAAAAAGGAAGCCCCTGTGCTCGTGGTAGGAGCTAGGTTTAGAACAGGAGCTTCAGAGACAGTTGCGACTGCCGCGAAGTTCCGCTTCCAACGTGATTGCTGATGGTGCTCGTGCTGCGGCCGAAGTTCTGGTCGTCGAGATTGCCCGACGGGTTCGCGAAATTCGGGTGATTGAAGAGGTTGAACATCTCACCCCGGAACTGCAAGGCGAGGCGATCGTTGATCTTCGTCGTCTTCCCGAGGCCGAGGTCAGCCTGGAAGAAGCCCGGGCCACGTCCGAAGTTACGCGGAACGTTGCCGAGCTGACCGGCCGGAGGTGTTACGAAGTCGCTCTTGTTGAAGCTGGACGGATCCGGAGTTGCTCCAGGAGCGAAGTTCGGACGCACCTGATCGATGCCAAGGAACGGCGCCGAGAGGGCAATGTTGACCGGCAGTCCAGTGCGGGTCTGGAGCAGCGAGGTGATCTGCCATCCCTCGCCCAAGCGCTTGGGCAGGAACGCAGGGGCAGGCACGTCGTACACCACTCCCATGGTCAGGTTGTGGCGAACGTCGATGTCGCCGCTGGCGTAGTCCCCGTTGGGGTTGTGCGAGTCCTGGTAGGCACCGCCCATCAGGTTCACGGCGTTATCGAGCTGGTGCGCCCAGGTGTAGTTCGCATCGAGGTTGAGTCCGCGGCCGATGTGGCGGCGAACGCTGACCTGAAGCGCGTTGTAGTTGGAGCTGAGGAAGTTGCCGAGGCGGCGAACGTTGCCGAACTCATCACCCAGCAGCTTGTCGCCAGCAGGCGTGTAGTTGAGTTCGAGACCCGCATAAGCCGCGCCGGCCGGCAACTTGATGCCGCGGTTTCCGACGTAGTTGATCTCGACGACCGTGTTGCTGAAGAACTCCTGCTGGATGCCGAAGCTCCAGTGTCCGGAGTAGGTGTCACGAATGTTGCGATCGAGCGCGTTCACGTTGGCCGGAGCTTCCGGTGTGCAAACCGGCGGCGTAGCCGGCATGGGGAACGTCACGGCGACCGCAGGCGTGCAGGTGCGTCCGAAGAAGAGGTCGAACAGGCCGAGGTTGAAATTCTGCTGATAGTTGCCCGCCAGCGAAAGTGCCGCACCGGTCAACAGGGGGTTGTAGAAGAGACCGGCGCCGCCGCGGAGAACCGTCTTGCCGGTGCCGAACATATCCCACGAGAAGCCGACGCGAGGAGCAAAGTTGTTGCGATCCGGCTCGTACAGCGGTTCGCCCTTTGGCAGCAGCGAAAGGGTTTCGACATCGAAGTTTCCGATTTCGTCGCCCTGCAACACCGAGTTGTAGTCGTAGCGCAGGCCAAGGTTGACCGTCAGGCGCGGCGTGACGCGGATGTCGTCCTGGACAAAGAATCCGTAGTTCGTGTTGGACAACCGAACCATGGTGTGGCCGAGCGTCGAGATCTGAATCCAGCTATTTGCGTAAAAGTCGTTGATGTTGGCGTAGCTCACGAAGTACTGCGGATCGGCTGCATCGTTCGTGACGTTACGGCGAATGTCGAAGCCGGCGCGGATCGTCTGGCGGCCCTTCACCATGCTCAGAGTATCCATGAACTGCACGGAGTACTGGGGCCGGCGGTTGGCGAACAGAGCCGGGCCAGGTGTCGCTCCAAGGTTGTTCGAAAGGTCGCAACCCCAGAACGAGCTGCACTGGAAGATCGGGAAGAGATCACTGCCAACCAGCGAGTTCGTCTCGGGACGGTTGACGGCGATGCCGAACTCGTTGAGGAGCGTCGGGGTGAAGTTGTGGTTCCAGGTTACCTTTCCGAGGTGGTTGCGGCTGTCGGAAGGCGATACCTGTCCGGCGGCGATGCCGTACTGAGTGCTGGTAAACGAGTCGGCGATGTTGTAGCGGAACGCGAAGCTGTCGTTCGCGCTGGCGACCCAGTCAACCTTCACCGAGCCCGTGTCTTCGCGAAGCGTGTTGCGCAGCGCGCCCTTGTACCAACCGAGATCGTTGCGGACGATCTGTACTCCGTCCTGTTCGAAGATGACGGGACCAGGGACGTTGGGAAGCGGAATGGCGTCGCGCACCGGGTACATCGAAGGAGCGAAGTTCGCACGAGCCGCGGCATTGATGACGGCGATCGCGTCGGTGGGCGTCGTGATCGACTGCCGTACGCCTTCGTAGTTCACGAAGTAGAACAGCTTGTCCTTGGCGATCGGGCCGCTGAGGTTGCCTCCGAACTGGTTGAGGCGGAGGGGCGTCTTCTCGGTGGCGAAGTAGTTCTTGGCGTCGAGCACGTCGTTGCGGAAGTACTCGAACAGCGAGCCGTGAACGGTGTTGCCGCCGGACTTGGTGATGACGTTGACGACGTCGCCGCTGGAGCGGCCGTATTCGGCGGAGTAAACACCGGACAGAACACGGAACTCCTGGATGCTGTCAACGCTGGCGCGGCTGATGCGCGATTCCTGGCGGCCGAGCTGCGTGCTGGTGGCGTTTACGTCGATACGGGTTGCGTCAGAGCCGTCCAACAGGACGTTGACGCCGGCAAGACTGGTCTCGAATCCGCCGAGGCTGTTCTGGCCGAACTGACCCGTCTGGATGGAGCCAGGAACTAGGGCGATCAACGAGGTGAAGTCACGGCCGTTGAGAGGAAGGTTGGTGACGCTGGTCGCGTTGATGGTTGCGCCCAGATCGCTGGTCGAGGTGTTGACGGCCTGTGTTTCGGCGCTAACGGTAACGACTTCGCCGCCCGCTCCGATGTCGAGCGTGACATCCGCGCGAGGACGGCCCGAAACGTGAAGCTCGATGTTATCGACAGTTCCGGTCTTGAAGCCCTGCTGCGCCACTTCGACGCGGTAGGGTCCGACCGGGAGGCCGGGCACGTTGTACTCACCGTTGCCACCGGTTTTCGCGTCCCATGTGCGGCCGGTCTTGGTGTTCGTGATCTTGATGGTCGCCCCGGCGATCACGGCGCCGGTCTTGTCCTGCACGATGCCACTGATGCTGCCGGTGTCGAGCTGTGCCCAACACTGTACTGCTCCCATTATGAACAGTAAGACGACGGCGACGTATGTACTCCACGAGAAGCGCTTGCCACTACGCATACAGCCTTCCCCCTCTTTAGGTGGTGATAAGGCGGTTCTTATTCGGTTGTCGGCCAGCCCGAACCGCCTTGGGGCCCGGCACGTGGGTTTGGGTTTCGCGCTTCGACTCGGGGGCGCCGAAGTCGACAGACTGCATTTGTGCGCGCAGCAGCTTCTCCGCGTAGAGTAGATCGTCCAGAACCGCCTTCCGCGCCAGATCGGGTTTCCGGTCGCGAATGCTGCGAAATACTCTCTCGTGACGCTGCCAGTGGGTTTGCATGTTATCGATCAACGGAAGGACTGCCTTTCTCGCTTCAGTGGTGGCGTGATAAAGCATCCGCATCGTTGTCTGGATAGCGACGTTCGCCGAGGCCTGAGCAAGAGCCTCGTGGAACTCGATGTCGTAGATGTGAAAGATCGCCGGTTCCTTGCGGCCCTTGGCCATGCCTTCGAGCGCGGCCTCGAGCCGGTCGATGTCCGACTGCGTGGCGCGGCGAGCCGCCAGCGCTGCGACTTCGGGCTCTAAGATCTTCCTGAGTTCGTAGATTTCGAGGTGTTGTACCTCGTTCAGCAGGATCATCCACTGGAAGTGCTGGTTCAGCACCCGTCCGATCGAAGAGCGGATGTAGGTGCCATCGCCGGCCCGCGCCTTGATGACCCCGAGGTACATCAATCCCTTGAGAGCCTCGCGCAAGGAGCTGCGACTGACTCGCAGCATGCGCGCCAGCTCGGGCTCCGGGGGCAGGCGATCGCCTGCCTTGAGTTGGCCGGAGCGAACGAGCTGTTCGATCCTGCGTGCGACCGTATCCATGACGGTTTCGCGACGAATCGGTTCGAGCTGAGCAGCAAAGTCCAGTGCGGTCTTGCTGGGCGACATCCCGACCTCCTCGAATTTGTCATACAATATGACAAATCCCATAGCTGTCAAGCAGAATCACTCCGGAGCGATGACAACCCTGTTGCGTATCGTTCCGATCTTCTCGATTTCAATCTCCACCGTGTCGCCGGGACGCAGGAAGCGTGGCGGTTTCCGGAAGACGCCGACCCCGGCAGGAGTACCGGTGGCGATCAAGTCCCCGGGATGCAAGGTGAAGCTCCGGGATAGATAGCTGACCAGTTCGGCGACGCCGAAGATCATCTGGCTCGTGTTCGAATCCTGCACAGTCTCACCCCCCACGCGCGTCACAATCCGCAGGTTCTGAGGATCCGGGACTTCATCGCGCGTCACCAGCCATGGTCCATTGGGAGCGAAGGTGTCGCAGGACTTCCCGCGCGTCCATTGGCCATCCTCAAACTGCCACTTCCTGGCTGAAACATCATTGACCACCACGTACCCGGCGACGTGATCGAGCGCCTCGGACGGGCGGACGTTCCGCGCCGTTTTGCCCAGCACCACGCCCAGTTCGCCCTCGAAGTCCACGTTGGCTTCGACGTCCGGCAGCACGATCGGATCGAACGGTCCGGTGATGCTCGAGGGGAACTTGGCGAAGCAGAGCGGGGCCTTCGGGATGGCCGCGCCGGTCTCGACGGCGTGATCGCGATAGTTCAGACCGATGGCAACGATCTTGCCGGGGGACACGGAGGACGCGAACGTCACTTGCGCATGGAAGTTCGGCGAGCCCTGCGTGATCGTCCAGGAGATGACCTGGTCGGCGGCTTTCATGCCGCGCTCCCCGCTGCGCAGAAACTCCGTGATGTCCTGAAAGTAAGGTGCAGCCAGTCCGAGGGCTCTCGCTGCGGCTTCGAGATCGATGACGCCGCCGTCCACGACGGCGCCTACCCGTATCCCACTGGTGGCTTTGAACTGGGCGATGCGCATGCGCTTGGGGCGGCCGGTAGCGCGCCGATTCTCCCTTGACGAGAACAGCGGGGTGACTATATATGTTCGATTGTCGGACAAACAAGCCCCTTTGCACCTTCGAGGTGCCGGACGAGGTCCGGATGCGACCGAAGATCCCGTTAGAGCGGTTCGAAGTCTTCGCCGAAGGACTGGACCATCCCGAAGGTCTTGCGTTCGACGCCGACCAGAACCTTTGGGCGGGCGGGGAAGCCGGCCAACTCTACTGCATCGATCCCAAGGGACGCGTCAGGATCGCCGCGGAACTCGGCGGCTTCAACCTCGGGCTCACCTTTACCCCCAAACAAGACCTGTACGTCTGCAACTCAAAGCACGGTGCGCTAATCCTGGTGGACAGGAAGGGCCGCGCTCTGCGCTCGTGGGAGAGGGCCGGCTCGTACCGGCTCCGCGTTCCGAATGCATCCGTCCTGGATCGGCAGGGGAACCTTTACTTCAGCGATTCCGGCCAATGGATGCAGAACGACGGACTGGTGTTCGTCCTGCGGCCCAATGGCAGGATCGAGCGGCTGCTGGAATCGCTGGCGTTCCCGAATGGACTCGCGCTCAGTGCTGACGAGCGCACGCTGTACGTGGTTCAAAGCACGAAAGACGACGTTCTCGCCGTAAAGATCAATCCGGATGGCAAGGTTGGCAGGCCGCGCGTGTTCGCCAAAGGTCTGGCGCGTGTGCCCGACGGCGCAGCATTCGACGTGAAGGGAAACCTCTACGTAACCTGCTACGCCTCGGACAACGTTTACGTGATCACGCCGGGCGGCAAGGTCTCGCTGCTGGCGGAAGACCCGTACGGGACGACGATCGCGCGGCCGACGAACGCCGCGTTTGGCGGCGAGAACTCCGACGAGATGTACCTCGCAAACCTGGGACGTTGGCACATCTGCCGCACTCGCGTTGGAATCGCGGGTCAGCCCCTTGCCGGTCAGCGCTGAGTTTTCAGCGCGGGTGACTACATGAAAATCACCGATGTACGCTGGACCTCCGCATTCATCCCGATCGAAGCACCGCTACGATACGCATTCGGATCTCATCCCGGCTTCACGCGAATCATCATCGAAATCACCACCGACGAGGGCATTACCGGTTTCGGAGAATGCTACGGCGGCGCGAGCCGCGCTGGCCAGTTGGCGGAAATGAAGCCGCTGCTGATCGGCGAAGACCCGATGCAGCTTGAGCGGCTTCGCTGGAAGCTTGCCGCTCCCACCTCGCTGAAACTCTTCGGGCACGTGCTGGGCTTCGCCGGAATCGAGTTCGCGCTGCTGGACATCCAGGGCAAGGCGCTGAACAAGCCTGTCTGCGACTTGCTGGGCGGGAAACTCCGCGACGAGGTTCCCTTCTCGGCGTACCTCTTCTATCGCTACGCGAACGAGAGCGGCGATGGAGAAATTTCGAACACGGAGCAGATGGTCGCCTTCGCGCGCGACGTTGTGGGCCGCCATGGGTTCACGACCCTGAAGTACAAGAACGGCGTTTTTCCGCCCGACGAAGAGATCGAAACTTTCATCGCCTTGCGCGAAGCCTTCCCGCGCCACCGGATTCGGCTCGACCCCAACGCCGCATGGACGGTGACGACCGCCGTGCGTGTTGCTCGCGAGCTGCACGACCACGACGTGGAATACCTCGAAGATCCCGTGTGGGGCTTCCGCGCGATGCAGCGCGTCAATGAGAAGGCTCCGTGGGTAACGCTCGCGTCGAACATGACGATCTTCGCGTTTGAAGACCTTGCGCCCGCGATCACCTCCGACGTGCTCGATGTCGTCCTGCTCGACCCGCACTGGTACGGCGGCATGCAGCGCGCCAGGCTCGCGGGGCATATCTGCGACGCAATGGGCGTTGACCTCGGCATGCACAGCGGCGCCGAATTCGGCATTTCGCAAGCCGCGACACTGCACCTGGCGGCCAGTTTGCCCAGCCTCACGATGGCTCCCGACTCGCATTACCACCACCTGACCGACGACATCATCACCGGCGGCAAGCTCGAGTACCGCAACGGAGCCATGAGGGTTCCGGCTGGCCCGGGGCTCGGCGTCGAGATCGACTACGACAAGCTCGCGCGATATCACGAACTGTCGAAGAAGCAAGAGATGGGCTCATGGATCGAGGACGCAAGGCGTCCCGGATCCATCACTACGCAGCCGAAATGGTAAGGGAAAAATGAAAATCAAACGCTCGCTATTGCACGCGGTTCTCGGTTTGTCGCTTTCGACTGCTGCCCCGGTATGGGCGCAGGACAACGTCGTCTGGCGGATCGGCAGCTTTGATTATTCGTCCGGAGAGTTCCGCGGAAGCCATGACGTGGACTATCCCAACCTGAAGACCAACCCGGTGTACGTAGTCGGCCAGAGCCAGGATTCGCAGGACTGGTGGAGGTTTCAGCCGGGGCCGGCGAATGGCATGACGGGCGGCAGGCTGCACCCGTTCACAATCAAGTTCGATCTGAAGAATGCGCCGGACGGCGCTTACAACCTGCGCGTCCGTATCCTGTACGAGACTCCGCGACTCTCGACCCTGAGGCTGCAGGTCAACGGACACTCGGGGATGTTCTACTTCCATCCCAAGCTGGACTACAAAGCCGGCGATTGGGAAGGAACGTTCGTCCCGCAGACTTCGGTGGACGAGAAGACGATCAGCATCCCGGCGGAGTTTCTCAAGCAGGGCGCGAACGAGTTCGTACTGACGGCGATCGACAGCCCGGCCGACGTGCAAAATTCGCTCGGGGCCATCGCTCCCGGTCACACGGGGATCGTCTATGACGCACTCGAGTTTTCGAAGGCGCAGAAGAATGTTGCCAAGGCCTTCGGCGCCACGGTCGAGCCGACGATTTTCTACCGCAACAGCGGGCAGGGACTGGCGGAGGCCGTTCGCGTCTACACGACGGCGGCTCGCGTTCCGCAGCGTGGAACCGTAACGCTGATCGTGGGCGGCAGGACCCAACAGCAGGAGTTCGTGTCGGAACACGAGTTTGGCGAGCAGCGGTTCGAGTTCCTCGTCCCGGAGTGGCAGGGATCGGCCAAGGCTACGGTGCGAATGGCCGGCGCCGGCAAGACCCGGCAGGTTTCAGCCACGGTAACTCCGGCAAAGAAGTGGACGGTTGCGATCATCCCCCACGAGCACCTCGACGTCGGCTTCACGGACTACGCCGCGAAAGTTGCAGAGCTGCATTCGCAGTCGATTGACGCGGCCATGCAGTTGATGGAGAAGACTCCGGACTTCACCTGGACGCTCGACGGCTCGTGGGTCGCGGAACAGTACCTGGCAAGCCGCTCTCCGGAAGCGCAACAGAGATTCCTCGATCACGTGCGCAAGGGCAGCATCGTCATCCCACCCGAGTATTCGAACCAGCACACGGGCAACGCGTCATGGGAGGCGCTCGCCCGATCGCTCTACACGCAATACCAGTTGGCCAGGAAGCACAACCTTCCCAAGAGCACGGCCGCGCAGATCGTGGACGTCCCGTCTTACACCTGGGGATATGCGTCGGTGCTGCGCGATGCGGGAATCAAGTATTTCGTGGCGGCGAGCAATAGCTGGCGCGCGCCGATCATGCTGCACGGCCGCTGGAACGAGAAATCGCCGTTCTACTGGGAAGGCCCCGACGGCGGACGCGTGCTGATGTGGTATTCGCGCGCGTACCTCCAGATGCACACGCTGTTCGGCGGGCCGTGGCGCAAGGAAGCCGTGGTCGATGCCCTGCCGGTGTTCCTGCAGGCGTACACGCGTCCGGACTACACGGCGAACACCGCAATCGTGTTTGGCTCGCAGCTTGAAAACACCCCGCTGGCGAAGGAGCAGGCCGACATCGCCGGCGCGTGGAATGCCGAGTACGCCTACCCGCGACTGGAGTTCTCGACCGTCGAACGGGCAATGACGCAGATCGAGAAAGAGTGGAAAGGCTCCTTCCCGGTCTATCGCGGCGACTTCGGTCCTTACTGGGAGGACGGTTACGGCTCGGATGCGAAGCACACGGCCATTCACCGCGAAAACCAGCACCGCATCCTGACGGCCGAGATCATGGGAACCGCCGTGGAGTCGCTGGACCCGATGGTGCATCCGGATCGCACCATGCTCGAGGACGCGTGGCGCAACGAACTCGTTTACGACGAGCACACGTGGACATTTGTCGGCGCGACCTCGCAGCCGGAGCATCAGCAGAGCGACGATCAGATCGCGCTGAAGCAGTCGCGGGTCATCCGGGCTAACAACAACATCGACGAGTCGATCCAGCGCGGCTGGGCGCAGCTGCAGGCGATGGTCACCCCGCGCGACAACTCGATCGCGGTATTCAATTCCCTGAACTGGGCGCGCGGCGGAATGGTGGAAATCGACCTCTCCGACGGCTTGAAGATCGTGGACTCGATCAGCGGAAAGGACGTTCCGTTCGAAGTGCTGTGGAAAGGAAAGGGTTACGCGCTGCCGGGCTTTGGGCCGGGCTACCGGCGCGTGCGCTTCGAGGCCAGAGACGTTCCGCCGGTTGGATACAAGCTCTACACGCTGAAGGCCGCCACGGGTTCGCCGGAGACGACACGGGCTATCGAAGGCACCGTGATGGAGAACGCGTTCTATCGCGTCACCCTGGAACCCGCGACCGGCGCGGTCGCCAGCATCTTCGACAAGGAACTTGGCAAGGAACTGGTCGACACGAAGAGCCCGCACAAGTTCGGCTCGTACCTCTATGTCAGCGGTGGCGACGACATCCCGAACAACAGCCTGTATCGCTATGGGGCCGCACAGAACGCGCCGCAACTGACAATCCACCCGGCGAAGAACGGCAAGCTGGTCGGCATCCGCAAGGTACCGTTTGGGACCATTGCGACGCTGGAATCGTCTTCGGTGAACACTCCGCGGGTGAGGACCGAGATCACGCTGTACGACTCGGAGAAGAAGATCGAGTTCGCCTACGAACTGACGAAAGAGCGCGTGCTGGCGCGCGAATCGGCTTACGTGGCGTTCCCGTTCGCGGGCGCGAACCCGAAGTTCTCGTACGGATCGCAGACCGCGTGGGTCGATCCCGCAAGCAACGAGCTGCCGGGCGGAAGCCGCGAGTGGTATCTGCCGACAACGTGGGCGGCGGTGAACACCGACCAGGTCGCGGCGGCGATTGTGCCGCTCGATGCTCCGCTTGTGACTTTCGGCGACATCATGCGCGGCAAGTGGCCGACGGAGTTCCAGCCGGCGACGAGCACCGTATTCTCGTGGCTGTTGAACAACTACTGGGGGACGAACTTCCCGGCCTGGCAGGGTGGCGACTTTAAGTTCCGCTACCTGCTGACCAGTGCGGCGAAGGTCGATCCGGTCGCGCTGACGCGCTTCGGCATGACGGCGCTGAGCCCCCTGGAACGCGACGCGGTGATTGGCGCGCAGACGAAGTCCGTGCTGCCGGCTGATCGCGCGACGCTGTTGAACATCGATAGCGCGTCCGCCCGTCTGCTGACCTGGAAGCTCGCGGAAGACGGCGCGGGCACGATTGTCCGCCTCCAGGACATCACGGGCCAGGCCTCGACGGTGACGATCGGCAGCGAGTTCCTTAACATCGGCAAGGCTTGGCTTTGCTCGGCCCTCGAAGAAACTCAGTCGGAGCTGCCCGTGGTGGGCGGCGCCGTAAGCGTACCGTTGAAACCTTTCCAGGTGGTAACCATCAGGGTGCAGACCACTCCCCGGAACCACGCGAGGTAAACCGATGACGTTCGATTTTCGCGGCAAGACCGCCGTCGTGACAGGCGGCGCAATGGGCATCGGAGAAGCCACGGCCCGCAAGCTTGCGGCTGCGGGCGCGTCGGTGGCCTTGCTCGACATCAACGAACGCGCCGGGGCCGCTACGGCGGCTGAGATCGCCGCCGGGGGAAGCGCGTGCCGCTTCTTCGCCTGCGATGTGAGTTCGTCTTCCGCCGTCGAGAGCGCGATCAAGGCCGCGATCGGTCACTTCGGCGGGGTGGACGTCCTCGTCAGTAACGCCGGGATACAGGACTACGGCGATGTGGTCACGACCTCGGAAGAAGCCTGGGACCACCTGATGTCGGTGAACCTGAAGGGCTGCTTCCTCGTGGCGAAACATACAGTTCCATCGATGCTTTCGCGCGGCGGAGGATCGATTGTAGTGGTGGGTTCGGTGCAGAGCATGGCTGCCATCGGCAACTCCGTGGCGTACGTCGCGGCAAAACACGCGCTGCTCGGACTGGTAAGGGCCATGGCCCTGGATTACGCGCGCAAGGGCATCCGCGTGAACTGCGTTTGTCCCGGGGCTATTGACACGCCGATGCTGCGCTGGGCCGCGAACCTCGACAGCAATCCCGATGGGGTGATCGACGCCTGTAGTCGCGCCCATGCAATCGGCAGGCTCGGCAAGCCGGAGGAAGTTGCGGACGCGATCGCTTACCTTGCATCGCCCGCTGCTTCGTTCATCACCGGAGCGGCGCTTCTGGTGGACGGGGGGATGCTGGTGCCGGCCGGCGGAATGAGTCTTCAGGAAGGCGGCACAGGAGCAGCGGTGCGGTGAACCCAGCAGGCAAGTTCACGATGGTCACGTAGCAGGCTCCGGATTGGACGCGCGTCTTCTCTGCCGGCTGCGCGTGAAGGGCAAAGGTCGTGGCGGTTTGATATCGATTGTCGGCACAGCGGGCAGATCGTCGTCCGCGGCGGTACGCACCAAGACGTACGAATAAGGATCTGATCGGCCGCGCGTAACGGACCGACGGGGAGACATGACATGCAAAATACTGCGGCAGGACTGAGCCTGCTGATTGTGGCGGCGGCGATGAATGCAAGCTTTGCGCTGCCAATGAAGTTCACCCGTAAGTGGGCCTGGGAGAACACGTGGCTCGCCTGGAGCATCTTCGCGCTGGTTCTTCTTCCGATTTCGGTGACGCTGCTGACGGTTCCGTCGCTGGGCGACGTTTACAGCCGGGCGGGTCTCGCGAGCGTGCTGAAGGTCGCGGCCTATGGCGCCGGGTGGGGCGTTTCACAGGTGTTGTTCGGACTCGCGCTTCAGTCGGTCGGCATCGCGCTGACGTTCTCGATCGTGCTGGGATTGTCGGCGGCGATGGGAAGCCTGATTCCGCTCTTCAGCCTGCACCAGGACAAGATGTTCAGCCCAGCAGGCGGAGCGATCTTCGCCGGCGTCGTGCTGGTGATTGCCGGCGTGGCGGTGTGCGCCATCGCGGGCCGCATGCGCGATCAGGCCCAGGGGCAGGCGGACTCGTCGAACAAGCCCTTCGCGCGCGGATTGGCCATGGCGATTGCCGCCGGCATCTGCGCCTCGCTGATGAACTTCGGCGTGGCCTTCGGAGGCTCGCTGGTCAGCGCCGCGGCTTCGGCAGGCGCCAGGCCCGAGTGGACCATCAACACGATCTGGCTGCCGTTGATGATGGGCGGCGCGGTTCCCAACATTCTGTACTGCCTCTTCCTGCTGCGCCGCAACAGGACCTCCGCCAACTTCAACGTGAACGGAACCTCGAGCTACTGGCTCCTCGCGATGGTGATGGCAATCTTCTGGTTTGGCAGCACGCTGATGTATGGAGTCGCGAGCGGAAGGCTGGGAGAGATGGGCGCGGTGCTGGGATGGCCGCTGTTCATGTCACTGATCGTGATCGGCGCGAGTGTCGTGGGCGTCCTGACGGGCGAGTGGAAGAGCTCCGGCTCCAAGCCGCTGCGTATTCAGATGACGGGGGTCGCAGTCCTGGTGATCGCCGTGATTGTGCTGTCGCGTGCAAGTCTCTAGTTCCAGGGGAAAACAAATGAAAGCGATATCGATCGATCTTGGCGGCACACACGCGACGGTCGGGCTCATCGAGGACAGGAAGATACTGGCCTCGACCGAACTCTCGCTTAACTGCACGCAGGGACTGGCGCCTGTGCTTCCGCTGTTCGCGGAAGCTGCGCGCGGCCTGCTGTCGAAGCTCGGAATCGCGGCGGAAGACTGCGAAGGTCTCGCCCTGAGCTTCTGCGGGCTGGCGGATGCTCGGACCGGCCGCGTGGTGTCCACCAACCAGAAGTACGACGACGCCACGGCGCTCGATCTTCCCAGGTGGTGCCGGGAGGCGCTGGGCATGCGGTTCGCAATCGAGAATGACGCGCGGATGGCGCTGCTTGGCGAGTGGTATGCAGGAGCCGCCAGCGACACCGACGACGCCGTCATGATCACGCTCGGAACCGGAATCGGCGGCGCGGCGATGATGAACGGCAAGCTCGTGCGCGGCAAGCACGTGCAAGGCGGCTGCCTCGGCGGACACCTGCCGGTGCTCTTCTCCGGCCGGCGCTGCACATGCGGCGCGATCGGCTGCACGGAAGCGGAGGCGTCCGGCTGGGCGCTGCCGCTGGTCGCGAAAGAGTGGCCGGGATTCGACAAGAGTGCGCTGGCCGCGGAGCCGCAGATCAACTTCCGCGTGCTGTTTGAGCACGCGAAAGCCGGTGACGCGGTGGCCACGGCGATTCGCGACCGCTGCATACGGATCTGGGCGGCGGGCGCCGTCGGACTCATCCACGCCTACGACCCGGAAAAGATCATCATCGGCGGAGGCGTGATGCGCAGCGCCGACGCGATCATCCCCTTCATTCAGTCCTACGTGAAGGAATACTCCTGGACACCGTGGGGCGATGTGCAGATTGTTGCAGCACAACTTGGGAACAACGCCGGGCTCCTCGGCGCGGTTCCCCTACTCGCAAATCAAAACTGAGACGGTATAGTGCGATCTAATTACGAAAAATATCCGGTAGTACAGGTCAGCTCTTCTAACACTCCGGTCAGTGTGGGCTGGGACTCCATCGCGAGCCGCGTGGCGGAACAGGCGGCGGGCGAGGCGGTGGTGTGCGTCGAATGCTATCCGGGCGCGTTGGAGCGCGAGATAGAACAGGCGCTCGCGTCCCGAGTGAAGTTTGACGCAGTGATACGCGCAGGAGA
Source organism: Clostridia bacterium (assembly GCA_035627675.1). Classification (GTDB taxonomy): domain Bacteria; phylum Acidobacteriota; class Terriglobia; order Terriglobales; family Acidobacteriaceae; genus DASPLH01. The sequence goes on along the minus strand of DASPLH010000019.1, from coordinate 340 downwards.
GGCTTACAAGCCGTCTTCAGAGCTGGTGGCGCGGTTCGAGAGCGAACTCACGGACGATCCCGTATTCGGGCGCATGGGCAACTACGAGGTGTCGGAGTTTTTCGATCCGGCGCGGATGAGAGCTGCGCGGGAGCGAGCATCCACCGCCAGCGGGCGCACGCTCGTGATCGGCACCGGCGCGGCGCTCATAGCTCCTGAAGCCGATGTCCTGATCTATGCCGACATGGCGCGCTGGGAGATTCAACTGCGCCAGCGCAGGAACGAGATTGCGAATCTCGGGCTGGAGAACTTCAACGAGCGCCCTGCGCTCAAGTACAAGCGGGCGTTCTTCATCGACTGG
>DASPLH010000018.1:0-10945 GCA_035627675.1 Clostridia bacterium | reverse complement strand
CCGTTGCAACCAGCCGAACCTCGCCCATTCAGGCCTTACCACTGCCTGCCTTCGCCAACATCGCCGTTGGTGAGGGGGTTCAAACAGAAAGTGGGCTTTCGCCCACCGGTGTGCTTCGCCGCTTATGCGCCCGCGCTCCTCGGACGGGAGCCGCGCTCGGCGCAAAACAGGGGGAAACTACGCCACAGCCACCTTCAGATGATACGCGCCCGGGAATCAAAACACAACAAAAGTGGTACCAAGTACCTGTTCTCTGGAACTCCAGTCCTGCTCTCCTATAGATGCGAGCCGGCGGCACGCGATGCGCCCGTGCGCGAAGGCTCTCGTTGCCTCCGGCTCCAGCTGCCTCTCGGGTTGGTACAATGTTTCATCTTCCCGCGGAATAAAGCTTAACGATGATCAATTTTCCTGTCCCCGAAGCCCTGACATTCGATGACGTGTTGCTGCTGCCCGCGAAGTCGGACGTCGTGCCGGCCACGGTCAACACGCAGACGCAGTTAACACGCAAAATCCGGCTCAACATCCCCATCATCAGCGCAGCCATGGACACGGTGACCGAGTCGCGTATGGCCATCGCGCTGGCGCAACAGGGCGGTCTCGGCATCGTTCACCGCAACCTCACGATCGAGCAGCAGGCGGGCGAGATCGACAAGGTAAAACGCTCGGAAAGCGGCATGATCGTTGATCCGATCACGATCGACCCCGAACAGAAAATCTCAGACGCGCTGGAACTGATGAAGCGTTACCGCATCTCGGGCGTGCCGGTCACGAAGAACAAGCGGCTCGTCGGAATCCTCACCAACCGCGACCTGCGCTTCGAGACCCGCACCAGCATCCCGGTGGCCGACGTGATGACCAAGGACAACCTCATCACCGTCCCGGTCGGCACCACGCTCGAAGACGCCGAAGAGATTCTGCATCAGCACCGGGTGGAGAAGTTGCTGGTCGTGGACGGCAACTACGAACTCAAGGGCCTGATCACCGTCAAGGACATTCAGAAGAAACTGAAGTACCCCAATGCCGCGAAGGATGCGCAGGGCCGTCTCCGCGTGGGAGGCGCCATCGGCGCCACGGGCGATTTCCTGGAGCGCGCCGCCGAGCTCGTGAAGGCCAAGTGCGACGTGCTCGCCATCGACAGCGCCCACGGACACTCCTCGCGGGTCATCGATGCCGTTCGCGCCGTGAAAGCGAAGTTCCCTGAAGTGGACCTGCTCGCCGGCAACGTTGCCACCTACGACGGCACAGCCGAACTCATCTCGGCCGGCGCGGACGCCGTCAAGGTCGGCATCGGTCCGGGATCGATCTGCACGACCCGCGTCGTGACCGGCGCAGGCGTGCCGCAGATCACGGCCATCGCCGAAGCCGCGCGCGCGGCTCGCGATACCGGAGTGCCGGTGATTGCCGACGGCGGCATCAAGTATTCGGGCGACATGACGAAGGCGATAGCGGCAGGCGCCGGGATCGTGATGATCGGCTCCCTGCTGGCCGGAACCGAAGAAGCGCCGGGCGAAACCATCCTCTACCAGGGACGCACCTTCAAGGCGTATCGCGGCATGGGTTCTCTGGCCGCCATGGCCCAGGGTTCGAGCGAGCGTTACTTCCAGGCTCCCGAGTCGGAATCCTCGTCGGAGTTCAACTCCCGCATCGAGGGTGAGGACGGCAACCGGTTGGCCAAGCTTGTCCCCGAAGGCATCGAGGGACGCGTGCCGTACCGCGGAACCGTGGCCATGATGGTTCACCAGATGGTCGGCGGACTCCGAAGCGGCATGGGCTATGTCGGATGCCACGACATCACCGAGTTGCAGCAGAACGCGCGCTTCATCCGTATCAGCAACGCGGGCCTGCGCGAGTCTCACGTCCACGATGTCACGATTACGCGTGAAGCGCCCAACTATCGCGTCGAGTAAGGTTCCTGGGCGGGACGGCCACAACCGTTCCGCCACTCTCTCGTCCCCCGGTTCCGAGTGTTCGTGAAACTATCGCGTAAAGCCTTCGTTCGGTATTGGCTGCCGGTCCTGATCATGCTGTCTTTGATCGCGGTGGAGTCGACGGGGTATCTCTCCGCCTATCACACCAAGGAGGCACTCGAGCGCGCCCTCGCCCTGATAGGCATCGACATCGACTTCCCGCGGATGGACGAGGCGAACACCGCGCTCCGCAAGATCGGCCACTTCGTCGGCTACGCTCTTCTGAGCTTCCTCGTCTTCCGGGCTTTCCGCGGCACCCACCGGTATCTGCACGAGGGCTACGAGGGATGGCTCTCTTCCGCGATCTCCGGCATCCGGCGGGAAGCCGCGATCGGCACCGTCTGGCGTGCGCAGTGGGCCATGATGGGATGGGTGTTTGCGTCCCTGGTGGCCATCGCCGATGAAATGCACCAGCGAACGGTCCCTTCCCGTACCGGCACGCTGGCCGACGTCATCCTCGACTCCTCGGCTGCGCTCGCCGTCCAGTTCGCCATTTATTACTTCAACATGAGGTCTGCGCACCGGCTCCTGGGCGCAGAAAAGGAAAACGCCGCGAGTTCGCGGCGTTCGTCTCTGTGATCTCCAGTTCTGCTTAGTGCGACAGCGCTCCTCCCGGAATCTCGCCCTCGGTTCCGAGCTCATAGGGGCTGCCCAGCACGGCGCTCTCCGGATTGAGCAGGCCTTCGTGCGTGGGGCCCAATCCGAGCTTGATCAGGGCGCGTGAATCCGGCACGACCTTGGTCTGCCATCCGTTGTCGCCCTGGAGGCGGCGCAACGCGCTCTTGGTCCTCTCGTCGAACGATCCCGACGGCTCGCCGTCAAGGTAGCGCGCGCGGATCAGCGCTTCCTGTATCTCGCGCGTGCGGGCGGACTCGATCGACTGCTGACCGCGATATCGCGCGACCCTTCTGCCGAGCTTCGCACTCTTCTTCGAACTGCTCTTGACCCGCTTGGTGGACGGTTTGGCGGCCGTCGCACGTCGCGTGGAACTCGTAACCTGCTTCTTGGACGCCGTGCGAGGCTTCGTCTTTGCCGGCGAAACTCCCACCAGCAGTAACAGCCCGATCATTACTGCAACCGATCTTGTCAGTACCCGTGAAAACAAACAGCACCTCGGGTTTGGAATGCCCGCCCCGGCGCGTCCAAGGGTGACCACCCAAAGAGTCGGAAACTTGTGGCCCGGTGAGGCGACGCTTCCGCCGGCTCCAGGGTCGGTGCCGGGCCCTCAGCCCAGCGCTGGGCATCTCTCCTGAGATGCCGCAGCGCTGGTGCGGAGATTGCTTTCAGTGTATTACGGCAGGGTTCCGGCGAGGAAGATAGTTCCGCCGTCACGACCGGTACCACGGGGCCTGACCAGAAGTACCACGTCCTGACCGCTCTTCAGTTGCTCCTGCATGCGGTTGAACGCGGCTTCGTCCGGCACAGGCTGGCGATTCAGCTCGAGGATGATGTCCCCGCGGCTGACGCCGATGTTGTCGGCAAACCCACCCGGCCGGACGTCGCTAACCTGCACGCCACGCCCCTTGGGGAGGCTCAGGCGCTCCGATTGCTCCGGAGTGAGGTTCTTGACGGTCACGCCGAGCTTGGTTTCCTTCGGCTGCGGATCTTCCTCTTCCGCCTCCTCGAGACCGAGGCGCGAGCCGAAGAGCTTCTGGCGGTCGGCAACCGTGGCGGTGACCTGCTGCGCCTTGCCATTACGCAGGACGTTCAGCGCGATCTTCGACCCCGGCTTCTGGGCCGAGATCTCTCCCACGAGGTCGTCGCCGGTCTTCACTTCCTTGCCGTTGACCGTGGTGATGACGTCGCCGACCTGGATTCCGGCCTGGGCCGCAGGTCCGTTCGGAGTGACGTTCTGGACGACGACACCCTGCTTCACGCCGAAGCTGCGAAGGAGGGCCGGGTCAGGTCGAGCGTTGAACTCGATACCGATCGAGCCGCGCGCCACGCGGTGTTCCGGTCCGATGAGCTGGTTGTAAACCTCGGCCACGGTCTTCGACGGCATGGCGAAGCCTACACCCTGGTACCCGGAGCCCTCGGTGTAGATGGCGGTGTTGATGCCGATCACCTGGCCCGCCATGTCCACGAGCGGTCCACCCGAGTTGCCCGGGTTGATCGCGGCATCGGTCTGGATGAAGCGCTGGAACTGGCGCGCCGGCACGATGTCGCGCCCGATGGCCGACACGATGCCGGCGGTAACCGTGGACTGGAGTCCGAACGGGCTGCCGACGGCCAGCACCCAGTCGCCAACCTTGAGGCCATCCGAGTTGCCGATCTTGGCTGCGGGCAGCTTGCGGCCCACGTCGATCTTGATCACGGCAAGGTCAGTCTCGCGGTCGGTGCCGATTACCTTGGCGTCGTAGCTCACGGTCGGGGCATCGCCCATCAGGTTGACCTTAATGCGGTCGGCGCGGTCCACGACGTGGAAGTTCGTGACGATGTAGCCGTTGGGGTCAACGATGACTCCCGATCCGAGCGAGCGCTGGCGCAAACCCTCGGGGCCTCCAGGGATCTGCCCCTGGCCGCCGGGTCCGCCGAAGAAGCGGTCGAAGAAGTCCTGGAACGGGCTCTCCGGCCCCTCGCCTTCGCCGTTCGGATCCTGTTGTCCCGGAGGATTCCGGCGGAAACGGCGATGCGGGTCCCTCACCACCGATTCGGTGTTGATGTTGACCACCGCCGGCTCGATTTGCTTGGCGACCTGCGAAAACGTGCTCGAAAGCTGCTGTGGCGACGGCACGCTCAGCGCTTGCGCGTCGCTCGAGTCAACGGTCTTACCCTTGACGCCGTACGACACGACCGTGCCGATCAGTATGCCCAGCGCGAGCGTGACCATGATGACGAAAACGGACGCAAACTTCCGCCCGCCCGCCGTATTCACCTGTGACTGCTGCGAATTGTCCATATTGTTGTTTTGACTGTCCTGCACGGAACCGCCCTCATTCGACGGGTTCATAGAATGCCCCCGGCATTGTCCGTAACCGAAAAATTATAGTGCGTGCGCAGAGTACGACATGACACCGGAGTACATCGGGTCACGATACAGCTACTCAGCATTCGACAGAAACGTCGCAAGGTCAACTTGTGTATCTGACGTGCTCCGGCACCGAACGTTAGCAAACGAGATAACAGCGCCCGATTGCTTCCTGCTGACGTTGGATGCCCGACGGAGGTCCCGGAAGCGGCCTTCCCGCCTGCCATTCCCAGTTTGGCCCCTGCGCACGTTGGCAGGTCTAACCCGCTGCGGCGCAGGAAGTTCCGCCCCGCGACTCAGGACACCTCTTGTGCAAGCTCCGCTTCCGGATGCTGCACGGTGCCCAGCAGCTCGCTCGCCAGCACTCCGGCGAGGATGAGCGCCGCCCCGAGACCTCCGCGCCAGCCCAGGCGCTCCCCGAGCACCACGTAAGAGGTCAACCCGGCAAACACCGGTTCCAGGGCGAAGATGAGCGCCGTGTGCGTCGGCGGAGTGAACTGCTGAGCCCAGCCCTGCACGACGAAAGCGCCAACCGTGCCGAGGACGGCCGTGATTCCGATCGACCAGGCCACTCGCGGAGTCCACGCCAAGAAGGCCCCGGGCTCCGCGATCGGAACGCTGATCAACATGAACACCGCGCAGGAGGCGATCTCGATCACGACGATCTGCGCGAACGGGTGCCGCTGCGTAGCGCGCCCGACGAATATGATCTGGAACGCGAAGGCGATCGCACACCCCATGGTCAGCACGTCGCCACGGTTGATGCTTTCCAAGCCAAACCCGCCACCATCTACGGCTGGCACCGTCATCAGGTAGAGTCCGGCGAGCGCCGCGCCCACACCCGCCAGCGTCCAGTGGTTCACATGCCGCCGCCACAACACCGACAGGATCAGCGGAACCAGCATGACGGACAGTCCGGTGATGAACGCCGACTTCGACGCCGTGGTCAGCGCCAGCCCCGCGGTCTGGAACTCATAGCCGAGCCAGAGAAAGACTCCAACGGTGATTCCGGCAAGCGCCGCCGGCCGGGAAACGCCGCGCAACTGCCGATGGAAGATCAACGCCAGCAGGACGGCCGCAATCGACATCCGCACCGCGTTGTAAAGCAGCGGCGACGAGTCGGCCAGCGCGTCCTTGATCACGACAAACGTCGCACCCCATACAAAGGTGCAGAGGACCAGAAGTAAATGAGCTTTAAGAGATCGAGACATGGCTGAAGTAAGAAGTGTGAAGTGTGAAGTGAGAAGTATCAACCATCATGGCGGCGAGATCATCCCGGACGAATCCGCGCGCCAACTTCGCACTTCACACTTTTCACTTCGCACTTTCGTAGACCGTTTTGCCTCCTACGACAGTTCGCAAGACCTTCGCTTCGAGGATTTCTTCCGGCTTCACTTTGGTCAGGTCGCGGTCCAGCACGACGAAGTCGGCCAACATGCCCGGGCGCAGCGCGCCTTTCTCCTTCTCGGCAAACTCGGCGTATGCGGCGCCCGTCGTGTATGCCGCCAGGGCTTCCTCGATCGTCAGTTTTTGTTCGGGATAGTAGCTCTTCGTACCCGCCTCGTTCTTGCGCGTTACCGCCGCATAGAGTCCACGAAAAGGCGTGATTGGCTCAACCGGGTAATCCGTGCCGAAGGCCAAGGGGACACCGTTCATCAAAAACTCCCGCCACGGATACGACGACCTGGCGCGCTCGGGGCCGATGCGCGATTCCGCCCAGTTCATGTCGGTCAGCAGGTGGTTGGGCTGCACCGAGGCGATCACTCCCAACTCCCGGAAGCGCTTGATCTGCTCAGGGGCGATCACCTGGTCGTGCTCGATGCGGAAGCGGAACTCGGCAGCCGTCTTCTTCTGCGCGCCGCGTTCGCGAGCGTAGCGTTCTGCTTCGGCAAACGCGTTCAGCGCCATTTCCGCGCCGCCATCGCCGATGGCGTGGAATCCCAACTGGAAGCCCGCGGCTGCGCGTTCGCGCGCAAGCTCGTTCAGCTTCGCCGCCTCGAACTGCGGCAAGCCACGGTTGTCGTGGTCGTCCGCGTATGGCGCCAGCAGCACAGCCGTCCGCGAGCCAAGCGAACCATCCATATAGCCCTTGAGCATGCCCGTGTGCAGCATCGTGTCCGTCGCCGGATGATGCGCCCGGTGCTGCTGAAGAGTTGCCAGTGGCGCCTCGAAGGGCAGCCATTCGGTGATGCGCAACGTCAGGCGTCCTTCGCGCTGCAGGTCTTCATAGACGAGGAAGTCGTCCCAGGTCGAGTTGTCCTGCACGCTGGTGATTCCCCAGCGCGCAGCCTCGGCCAAGGCCAGCTCAATGGCCTTTCGGCGCTGCGCCGGAGTCGGCTTCGGCAGCTTCGACTCCATGAACTCCTTCGCCGACTCGCGCAGGATGCCCGTCGGCTCGCCGTTTTCGTCGCGATCGATCTTGCCGCCCTCCGGGTCCTTCGTCTCTCTGGTGATGCCAACCGCTCGCAGCCCCGCGGTATTCGCCACGCCGATGTGGCCATCCACGCGAACGAAGAACGCCGGACGGTCTCCGGTGACCGCATCCAGGTCCTGACGCGATGGCAGCACCTGCTCGGTCCACTTCGTGTGATCCCAACCGCGTCCCAGCAGCCACGCGCCCGCAGCCTCGCTCTTCGCGCGCTCCGCGATGCGCTGCTTCATCTCGCCAAGCGACTTCGTGCCGACCAGGTCAACCAGCAACTTTTCGAACCCGCCACCCGCCAGGTGCAGGTGCGCATCGTTGAAACCCGGCATCACGAACTTGCCGCCGAGATCGACGACGACCGTGTCCCTGGTCTTCATGCGCTCGATATCCGCGCGGCGGCCCACGGCCACGATGCGGTCTCCGCGCACGGCCATAGCCTCTTCCTGCGCGGAAGCCTTGCCGCCGGTCCAGAACGTCCCGTTGACGTAGATCGCATCGGCTGTCTTCGTTTTGTCTTGTGCGTTCAATGTCATGGAAGCGAGTACGACTACGGCGATAGCGGTCAGCTTCATTCCATCACTCCGGCAAGCGCCAGTATTGTAAGCAGGATTCGTTTCAGTGCCACGTCTCTCGAGGCCGGATCGAACCACTCGCGAACCGTGTGAGCGCCGCCGCCGATGCCGCCGGCGCCTATGGCCAGCGCATCCACGCCCAAAGACATCGGAATATTTGCGTCAGTCGATGCACGGTGAATGCGCGAACGTATCCCCAGCTGCGCATCCGCGGCGCGCAGGCAGTGGAGAATCGGAGAGTCGAGGTCAAGGTCGGCAGCCGGGCGGTCTCCCGCAAGCCGTATCTCGTAACCGAGCTGTTTTTGGACCGAGCGCGGCGATTGGCTTTCGGAGACCGTCTTCTCCACGATCGACCGCAGCAAGGCTTCCAGCCGGTCGATCTCTCCGGGGGCCGCCGAGCGCAGATCGACGCGCATCACCGCCCGGTCGGGAATGGTGTTGACGCTGGTCCCTCCCGAGATCGTTCCGATGCTCAACGTGGTTTTGGGAGAACCCGGCAACGACAACCGGCTGAGCTGATCGATAACGCGTCCCATCGCGACAATCGGGTTGGGAACTCCGAAGTCGGACCAGGAGTGTCCGCCCGGGCCGGTAATCGTTATTTCGAAGCGACGGCTGCCCAGGGCTTCGGCAACGATGCTGTCCATCCCCGCGCCGTCGAGCACGAGCATCGCCGCGATGCGGTTGCGCCACATCTCGTCGGCAAACAGATGGCGGATGCCGCGCAGGTCGCCTTCGCCTTCCTCGCCCACGTTACCGATGAAGACCACCGGCGCAAGCGTCTGCACTCCCGAGGCGCACAGCGCCGCCGCCACCGCCCACACGGCAGCCAGTCCGGCGCCGTTGTCGGAAATGCCGGGACCGTACAGCCGGTTGTGCTCGCGACGAACATCGACCGGCGTTTCAGGCGGAAACACCGTATCCAAATGCGCCGATACGGCCAGCACGCGAACCGCTTCCGGGACCTCTCCAGCACACGCCAACACGTTGCCGACTCCGTCCCGCCGCACCGCGTACCCGAGCTTCGTCAAACACTCGGCGAAGAACCGCGCCCTTGCCTCTTCATGGAAGGGCGGAGCGGCGATCGACGTGATCTGCATCTGGAACTCGGCGATCTCGCGCTCGTGCGATCGCACCCACTCGAAAGCCCTGTGCGTCACGGGAAGGGACGCAAGTCGAGCCACTTCGCGCAGCGCGGCTGCGGAATCCAGCCTCCCTTTCCCCTGGCCCGTTCGAGTGAACAGAGACATGCAGGGATGGTACACGACCCGAAACCACGGGCGTCACCCCTCGTCGCGGCCGATGGCGGAGGTGTAGTATTCGCATCCACCGGGTCCCTATGCGAACACGAATCCATTCCGTCCTGGTACTCCTCGCGCTGGCCTTGCCGGCCTCCGCACAGCAGTGGCATCAGGCCGAGTCCAAGACGTTCTTGGTCACCTCAACCGCAGGCGAGGCCGAAGCGCGGCGGACGCTGGTACGGGCCGAACAATTGAAGACCGTCTTCGGGCAAATCCTGCGCAAGACGCAGGTCAACACGCCGCGCGGCATGCACCTGCTGGTGATCCGCGATCCGCAGACGTTGCAGCAGGCCGACATCGGGCTTGGCGCCGATACGCTCGCCGCTTCGGCAAGGCTGTACTCCGGGCTCGAGCGCCGAGCCGTGCTGATGAAACCCGACCAGTGGGAGAGCGCAACCGCGCTGATTGGCTCGGTGCTGCTGGAGACGAATTACCCAAAGACTCCGGCGTGGTTCGACGCAGGCTTCGCCACCTACTTCGGAGCGCTCCAACTCGCCAGGGACTCTGTCCAGTTAGGTCTCGCTCCCGGCGGGTTGAAACCCGCCGCCGACTGGATTCCCCTGACCGCGCTCCTGACCATGCCGGCCGCGCCCGAAAACCCGCAGTGGGCACACCAGTCGTGGCTGTTCGTGCATTGGATCCTCTCCAACGGCCGGCTCGACGCGGCCTCGAAGTACTTCCAGGCCGTGATGACGCAGGGCGCCGAGCCCCGCGTCGCGCTCGAGATCGCCTTTACCATCTCCGCGGCTGACCTCGACCGCGAACTGCGCGATTACGCGAGCAAGGCTGGGTCGAACTCTCGCAAGATACCTGCCCCGTCCGTCGCGGATGCCGGTTCGTACCCTGTCCGCAAGATCACGCCTGAGCAGGCAGTGGCCACACTGGCGGACGTAGCACTCGACTCGCCCGGCGAAGCTGCCCGCACGCGTGCCTTGTCGCAGCTTCAGGCGATGATGCGGCAGAACCCCGAAGAAGTGCGCATTCATCGCGCGTTGGCCTACGCTTACATGCGCGCGGGCGACGCCACGAACGGCCTGGAGCATGTCCGGCGGGCGATCAACCTCGGCGACACCAACCCCGCAACTTACTACTGGCATGCCGTCGCGCACAACGGCGGCCGCGAGGACGTCATCGAGATCCAGAGCGCCGACGTGCGGCTCGCTCCCATGCTCAACGCCGCGTTGAAGGAGGGCGACTTCCCGCCCGCCTCCGATCTGCTCGGACTCGCGCTGATGAGCGCCGGTCGGGATGAACAGGCGCGTCGCGCCTTCGGACGCGCTGCGTCCCTGCGCCCCCGAAACGAAATCTACCTGCTGCATCTTGCGGAATCGCAGGTCGCTACGGGAGACGCCGAGAGCGCGAAGGCTCTTTTCTCGATCCTGCGCCATAGCGACTCACCCGAGATCGCTCGCCGCGCCGAGCAGTCGGAGAAGGTCGCATCCCGCGCAGTGAGCCGGCAGGAGAGGTTCGAATCTGCGCAATCAACGTACAAAGATATAACCGATCCGCGTTGGCGACCGAAACCGGCGGAGAAGACGGCTGAACGCGATCGTGAAGAGGAGAAGAAGGCCGCTGAGAAGAAGCCTGATACGCGCAAGACGCAGTACGTAAAGGGCACCTTGTTTGCGATCGATTGCTCGGCCGATCCCGGCGCCACCCTGTCGGTCCATGCCGCCGGGAAGCTTTGGACGTTTGCTGTCGAGGATCGCAAG
>DASPLH010000017.1:0-5085 GCA_035627675.1 Clostridia bacterium | reverse complement strand
TTTTTCTCCCAAATCGTTGAATTTGCGTGGCTGGGATCGGCAGATCCCATACGTGCACTCTGAATCTCTCAGTCACGCGGTCCAGTGCTCACGTCGAGAGCAGTTGTGCGTCTGTTGATATGGATTGGTGTGCCTGTTTTCATTCGAAGGAGAGACAAGTGAACGTTCGGCAGAATCTTGGCGCAATACTGCTCATTACTTGCATTTCTGTGATTGCCCTGGCGGAGACACCCGGCGGGAACCGCGCAGATTCCGATGCTGCGGCGGCCTCTGCGCCTACGACCGCTGGCTCGAGAGATCTCTTCTATGGCGGAGACTTCGGAAGCTACTACATGCAGGCCGGCCAGGCGTTTCTTAAAAACGACATTCCTGCTGCCATTGCCGCATTTCAGAAGGCGCTGGAGATCGCACCCGGCCACGCGGCCCTGATGTTCGATATGGCACAGGCGTACGCAGCGGCCGGTGACACAAAGAATGCAATCGCCATGCTCAACCGGGTTGCCGATAAGAAGCTCGCCTGCGATCCGACTGCTGTTCCGGTGTTCGATAAGATGCGCGACGACCCTCAATTCAAAGCTGTCGCCGGCCGGATCGCGTTGAACGACCCTCCGGTGAACAAGAGTTCCGTGGCATTCACCGTGAAGGAGAAGGATTTGATTCCGGAAGGAATCGCGTGGGACCCGGTAAGCAAGACTCTGTTTCTGAGCAGCATCTACAAGAGGAAGATCGTCGCCATTGAAAACGATGGCCGAGCCTGGGACTTCACCACCGACGGGCAGGACGGCCTGATGCAGGTGTTGGGCATGAAGGTCGATGCGGAGCGCCGAGTCCTATGGGTGGCAAGCTATCTGACGCCGCGACAAGGCGGCAGCGCTGCCATTCACAAGTACGATCTGCGTACCAGGAAGCTCATCAGGAAGTATGAGGTGGACGGAAAGCAGCGCCCGCACCTGTTCAACGATCTGGCGTTCACGCCCGCCGGCGACCTGTATTTCACCGATAGCGAGGCCGGAGCCGTCTGGCGCATTCCGCACGACAATGATGAGCTTGAGGTGTTCATTCAGCCTGGCACATTCCTATACCCGAACGGAATAGCACTGGCCGCGGACGGCAAGCGGCTATTCGTGGCGAGTTGGGCAGCGGGCATATCCGTGGTGGACCTGGCGAACAGGAAGGTTTCTCAACTGCCGTACTCTGCAGACACCGCGCCGGTAGAGATCGACGGACTCTATCTTTGGAAAGACAGCCTGATCGGCGTGCAAAACGGAACAGGTTCGGCGCGTGTATTGCGGTTTTACATGAACCCGGCACAGGACCGGATCTTGCGGCAGGAAGTCCTCGAGTCACGCAATCCGCTGTTCGAAATACCAACGACGGGGACCATCACAGACGACGGCACGTTCTACTACATAGCGAACGCACAGCTCAGGAAATTGAACGGGGCGACGATCGCTCCGATGGATCAACTGAACGAGGTGAAGATCCTGAAGCAGGCACTCCAGTAGGGGGACCCACAACACCGGGGTGATCGCAAATCGACGTGGTACAGGCGAAGGACGCGCTACCGCCTGGGACGGCAAGCGGCGACCCGTGAGCGGCTATTGCCCCTCTGAGTCATTCTGTTCTCCGTCTTCAGGAGACTGCGATGGGACACCGTTGACTCACGTACCACGACACGGCCGCGCCGACCAGGGCCGCGTCCTCGAACAGCGCCGAAACCTTCGGTTGAGACTCCATCCCGGACATCTGGGCGATTGCAGCGGGAAGGAATAGTCCGGCGCTACGGGAAATCGCGCCTCCCAGCACAATCACGTCAGGACGGAAGGGCGCGCAGACCTGGCTCAGGACTGTACCGAGCACGGCTCCGAACTGTTGCATCACCTCGTAAGCTCTTGGTTCTGCGTTCGACCTGGTTGCAATCTCGAGGACCGAGATATCTTCGCCGCCACGCTCGCGGTACAGGCGCTGGATTCCACGCGTGGAGATGAAATCCTCCACAATGGATGCCTCCCGCGGGATGTTCCAGATGTAGCCCCCGTTGGGAACTCCCTCGCCTTCGGTGACGATTCGACCATTCACCATGAAAGCGGAGCCGAGGCCGGTGCCCAGGGTGATGCCGACGGCGCGCTTGGCGCCCACCGCGGCTCCCTTGCTGGCTTCGCCAATCAGGAACGCGCAAGCATCGTTCACAAAGCAGACGCTGCGAGGCTCTATATCGAACCGAAGGGCGAGTTCGCGCCGCACGTTGACGCCATACAGTGACGCGTACTTGTGCCGCATAAGGCTCGTCCCCTCCTCATAGTCGAAGGGATTGGGAATCGCGAAGGACAAGCCGGTAAGTTGCGAAACGCCGGCATGACACTTCCCGAGCACCGCCAGAGCCAACTCCGCGAAGGCCCCGAGTATCTTTTCCCGGCTCGCGTCCGCATCCAGTGGCATGGTGCACCGGCCCTGCAACTCCATCGAACCATCGCGCACCAAACCGGCCGATACGTGAGTTCCGCCGACATCGAATACAACCACGTTCATCGAAAGCTCTCCTGAACCTGGGAGGTGTTGAAACCAGATGCTCGCCATACATCGAGCGAGTGCCCGTACACAGTTCGGGCACCGCAGGAAAATGCCCGGTGCGATCTACCTTTCTTCGATCGGCTTAGACTGGAGGCCCGTGTCGTGTACCTTGTTCACACTGCCGGCTTGGCCGGCGTTGACGAGGTAGAGGTCATCAACCGCAACTATTTTCTCGCCCAAAGCCGGCGTCGATAACGTAATCTGCACGCTTTCAGCCCCGGCGGGCACTTCGAACCCGAAGCGGAATTCTCTCCACTGCTCCGCCGTCTGAATCAGCTGTTTGGAAGACAATGCTCCCGCAGCGGTGGTGACGGAAAGCTCCGCACCCGCCGACCCGGTCGTAGATCCGAACAGCAGGTACGAGCCTGGCGCAAGACCGGTAATGGTCTGTTGTGCGGCGCCGCCTTTTGACCTGAAGGCCAGCCGCCGCAAGCCCGTGTGCGCGCAACAGAAGTTCGCGCGCGCATCGCCTGAGAGCGTCCACGCATTCCCGATAATCGGTTGGCCGCCATCCCACTGCTCGGATTCAAAGCTGCCGTCGAGCAGCAGGTTGGGCGCCGTGCCGAGACGCTTGAAGCGTGCGTCGTCGAAACCCGCGCGTGCTCCGGAGGTGAATACGCCAGGACGCGCCGCGCCGACGCGGAAGCGCGCGGTCGCGATCTCCACCCCATCGAGATAGAAGGTGAAGGCGCTTCCGTGCTTCACGCTGCGGATGGTGTGGTACTCGTCATATTGGAACCCTCGCGGAAGCCGGGCCGCATAGGACTCCACCACTTTGTCTCCGGTCAGGCGCTGCACCCAGAAGCGAGCGAAGGGCCAAAGGTTCTTGTCGTAGCCGGCCAGCACCAACTCGCCGGATTCGGTCGCTGCTGCGACGATGCCGGCCTTTGAGTCGAGCGAATCGCCGTCTCGCCACAGCACGCTGGCCGAGAACTCGTAGTGCTCTGCATGAGTGCCCTTGAGCGCAATCGCAGGCTGCTTGACCGCGGCGACCTGATGCATGGCACCCTGTTCCGTAAGCCAGGTTCCGGAGGGCGTCTCCCACGCAAACTCGGGCTGCTCGAAGGCGTCTTCGTAGTAGGCGGTGACTGCGACGCCATCGAATTCCGCGGCGGCCCCCTGCGTCACCAGCGCGATCCGCGACGGGGTCTGGCCTAACTTGAACTCGCCTTGAAAATGGTTGACCTCATCGACGGCAACGCTGATGCGATCGGCATTCCGCGTCACGAGCAATTGGTGATAAACGGAGGGATCGAATGCGTCGGGCAGCTTGCGTCTTATTTCCGGTACGCTGGCGTCCGCCAGCCGTCCCTTGATCAGCAAGGAGCCGTCGCCCGTGAGCATCACGTCGATGCCTTCGCGTGGGGAGAGCTGAAGGCGAACTCCGGCCGAGGTGGCCGCGGCGAGCGGCGCCGCCAGTCGCACGTTCGCTTCCGCCACGAAGTACACCAGCGGCTCTGTCTTGGCGACCGCGGACGCCGGCTTCTTGCGATCCTGCTGCCGCGCCTGCATTCCCGTGATACGCCAGTCCCCAATGCTGTCCCAGCTCTGGCCCAGGACGCCGTCCCCACGATTGAAGTTGTCGCGGAAGAGCGGTTGATCCGGCGGAGTCATGCGCCCGAGAGATGGAGGCTGCGTGAACATGCGGTCGTGGTTCCAGTACAGGCGATCCACGAAGGGCATACGGTTCCACGGCTCGACGAAGGCAATGGTGCGCGCGTGGTAGATGTTGATGTCATCCACGTTGTTCGGCGCCTTTGTGACTGCGTTGTGGCCGGGAGCATCCACCAGCGGGGTGCTTCGAAGAATGGGAGCGGGGGCCTTTGTCCAGTCTTTCCCCGCGAGGCCGCCCTGCGGCGAGCTGTCGGAGCTCGCGTAAGAGAGCGCGTAGGTGGGCAGGTCCCACGAGCCGCCACTGTACATCATGTAGTACTTGCCGTTCCGCTTCAGCACTGTCGGCGCTTCGTTCGTATAGCGAAGGCTGCCGTTCCCGGGATCGCCATCCTTGTCCTCCCAAGCTTCGCTTCCTCTCGTTACGTTCGCCGGAGCGCCCGCGGCCATGTTCCACGCCACGAGCGGGTCCGCGACAATGCCCGCGCCGGGCAGTCGAGGCTCGTAAAGATACGAGTAGAAGAGGAATTCCCTGCCCGTCTCGGGGTCGCGAAAGACGTGCCCGTCGATGGCCCAGCCGGCACTGACCGGCTTTCCGGAGTCCACGAACGGCCCTAACGGCGTTTTGCCAACGGCAACGCCGACCCGCCGGCCCATCTCGCTCACCCGCCAGTCGTCCGACTTCAGCGTCGCCGTGTAGTACAGGTGGAAGAGGCCGTTGCGATACACGACTTCCGGAGCCCAGATCTCTGCCTGGTTCCAGGCCGTCGCAGTCGTAGACGCCGAAAGCACTGCGCCCGCGTACCGCCAGGTGACGAGGTCTTCGGAGCGATACACCGTGATGGGGTCGCCGCTGGTGTAGAGGTAATACTCGCCATTCCACTTCAGCACGAAGGGATCGGC